>JANMQX010000033.1:0-7058 GCA_031370745.1 Ilumatobacteraceae bacterium | reverse complement strand
ACACGTTCTTGCTGATCGTCGTGTTCATCTGGGCCTCGGCCGGCATCTCCACGGTCATCTTGTCGGCTGCCATCAAAGGGGTGCCCGACTCGTTGATCGAAGCGGCCAAGGTCGATGGCGCGACCAACAGGCAGGTCTTCTACAAGGTGACGTTGCCGTACATCAGGGCAACGATCGTCACCGTGGCCACCCTCACCACGATCGCCGCGCTCAAGGCGTACGACGTGGTAGCCGCAATGACGGGCGGCAACTTCGGTACCAGCACATTGGCCAACGACTTCTATAACACCATCTACCTGCAGAACCGCGAGGGTCTCGGATCGTCGATGGCGGTACTGATCTTCGTCCTGGTCATTCCAGTAGTCATTATCAATCGTCGCTCGCAGCGGCGCGCAGAGGAGTTGATGGGCGCATGACGCTCCTAGAACAAGGCACTGTCCCTGACGTCGACTCGGTAACACCACCGCCGCCCCCCGCTTTCCAAGAGCCGATCGGGCGATCAGCCAGCGCAGCACTCTCCAGCAAGACAGGGCGCAAGGTTGTCTACATCTTGGTTTTCTTGTGGACGATTCCTACGTTCGGAGTGTTCGTCTCGTCGTTCCGCTCAGAGGTCGCGGTCAAGACGACCGGCTGGTGGACGTTCCTGTGGAACCCGCACTTCACGCTGCAGAACTACAAGAGCGTGCTCGGCAGCAGCAATGGCGGCGACAACCTGTCGCACTTCTTCCTCAACTCGATTCGCATCACCGTGCCGGCCACGATCATCTCGGTCGGCATCGCTCTGCTGGCCGCCTATGCGTTCTCGTGGATGGAGTTCAAAGGTCGCGATTGGCTGTTCGTGGCGGTCATCGCCATGCTCGTGGTGCCGCTGCAGATGTCGCTCGTGACACTCAGCCGGCTGTTCAACGGCGGCGCCCACATCGGCACGTTCACGATCTTTCCGGATCTCAACCTCAACAACTCCGTGGTGCCAATCTGGATCGCCCATACGTGCTTCGGTATGCCGTTCTGCATCTTCATCCTGAAGAACTTCGTGTCGTCGTTGCCGCGCGAGATCATCGAGGCAGCTCGCGTCGACGGCGCCAGTCACCTCGACATCTTCCGCAAGCTGATCGTGCCGCTGTCCGTTCCTGCGATCGCGTCCCTGTGCATCTTCCAGTTCGTCTACATCTGGAACGACCTGCTGATCGGGCGCATCTTCGGCGGCTCCAAGAACCTGCCGCTGATCGCCAAGTTGGTCGAGGTGTCGGGTTCGCGCGGCCAGTCGTGGCACCTGCTCACTGCGGCGGCGTTCGTCTCGATGGTGCTGCCGCTGGTGGTGTTCTTCTCGCTGCAGCGATACTTCGTACGCGGGCTGCTCGCCGGCTCCGTCAAAGGATGAGTCCACCGCGCACGGACCAAGACCTCGACGCTCTCGTTGATTCGCTGACACTCGACGAACAGGTTTCGTTGCTGGCAGGCGCCGATTTCTGGCACATGGTTGCCATCGAACGTGTCGGCATCCCGTCGATGCGTGTCAGCGATGGTCCGGCCGGGGCGCGGGGCACGTTGTTCGAAGGCGGTCCGTCATCTGTCAACGTCCCGTGCGGCACATCACTGGCCGCCACATGGGATCCGCCGCTGGTCGAAGAGATCGGCCATCTGCTCGGTCGGGAAGCGCGCGCCAAGGGCGCCAGGGTGCTGCTGGCGCCGACGGTGAACCTGCACCGCACACCTCTCGGCGGGCGCAACTTCGAGTGCATGAGCGAAGACCCGTACCTGACGGCGCGCACCGCCGTTGCCTATGTGCGCGGTCTGCAGGCCGAGGGCGTCGCCGCGTGCATCAAGCACTTCATCGGCAACGACACCGAGTTCGAACGCAATACCATCGACTCGCGGATCGACGAGAAGACGCTGCGCGAGTTGTACATGGTGCCGTTCGAGGCGGCTGTGAAAGAGGCCGGAGTCTTGTCGGTGATGACCTCGTACAACCGGATCAACGGCCCGTGGGCCGCCGACAGCGTCGAGATGATCCACAACGTGCTGCGCGGCGAATGGGGCTTCGACGGGCTGGTGATGAGTGATTGGTTCGGGCTGCACTCGACAGCAGAGGGCGTGACAGCCGGGCTCGATCTGGAGATGCCCGGTCCCACCTTGCACCGCGGTCAGAAACTGGTCGACGCGGTCGCCAAAGGCGAGGCGTCGGCTGCCGACGTGCGGCGGTCGGCCCGACAGGTGCTGGCGTCGATGCTGCGCCTCGGTGCCTTCGACGATGGCCAACCGGGACCCGAGCTCAGCCGCGACATCCCCGAGGATCGGGCGCTCGTGCGCCGCGCCGGAGCCGAGGGCATGGTGTTGCTGCGCAATGAAACCCCCGGCGCCGCGGTGCTGCCGCTGCGCGTCGGCGACCTGCGGCGGGTCGCGGTGATCGGGCCCAACGCAGCCCGCGGCCAGACCGAGGGTGGCGGCAGCGCCCACGTGCATGCCACCCATGTCTCTAACCCTCTCGAGGCGTTGTCGACACGGCTTGGTCAGGCCGGGGTCGACGTGACCTATGCAGTTGGTTGCACGACGCACAAACGTCTCCCCCAGCTGTCGCCTGCGTTGTGCACTCCTTTCATCGTCGACCTGTTCAGGTCGCTCGACGCTGCGCAGACACCGGGCACCCAGCCGGACGTGTCGTCGGCAGTTGCGTCGAGCCGAATGATGTGGATGACGGATCCCGTCGATCCCACAGTCGGCTCGGCTGCTCCGGGATTCTCCGCACGATTCCACACAACATTCACTCCCGACGTCGATGGCACGTGGCAGTTCGGTGTCAGCACGATCGGCGACGCATTGCTCTACCTCGACGGCAAGATCGTCGTCGACAACACCGATCTGCCCGCCGGTGGCTCGTTCTTCGGGATCGGAAAGGCGGAACAGATCGGCACAGCGGAGCTGCTGGCCGGCCACGACTACCCGCTCGAGGTTCGCATGCGCCGGCCACCGAGTGGCAATGGGCTCAGTGGACTCAACGTCGGCGCCTTTGCGCCTGTGGTGACCGACCCGGTGGGCGCGGCCGTCGACCTCGCTGCCAATGCAGACCTCGCGATCGTCGTCGTCGGTACCAACGACGATTGGGAGAGCGAGGGATACGACCGCGACAACATGGATCTTCCAGGACGCCAGGACGAGCTGATCGCCGCCGTTGCCCGGGCCTGCGCGCAAACCGTCGTCGTCGTCAACGCCGGCTCACCCGTGTCGATGCCATGGCTCGCCGACGTCGCTGCCGTTGTGTTCACCTGGTTCCCCGGACAAGAGATGGGCGATGCCTTGGTCGACGTCTTGGTCGGCGACGTCGAGCCGCAAGGCAGGCTGCCGGTGTCGTTCCCTGCCCGTCTCGAAGACACCCCGGCGTTCGAACACCACCCCGGCCGCAACGGGGTTGCCAATTACCTCGAGGGCCGCCTCATCGGATACCGGTGGTACGACACGGTCGGCCGTGCGCCGCTGTTCCCCTTCGGTTTCGGTCTCGGCTACGCAGACGTGTCGATCACCGCTGCCCGGGTCGACGGCGATGCATCACAACCGGGCTCGATCGAGGTCGATCTGTCGAACGACAGCGACCGCGACGGCATCGGCGTCGTTCAGGTCTATGCCGCACGATCTGATTCACCGGCGCAGCGTGGCGACGAGCCAGCACAGCAACTCGTCGGATTCGCCAAAGCCGGCGTGCCGGCCCGCGGCATCGCCACCGTCACCGTGTCGATCGATCCGCGGGCGATGCACACGTGGAGCGTCGACGATCATGCCTGGGTGCGCGGCGATGGTCCGTTCGAGCTGCGTGTGGGAACTTCGTCTGGCGACATCGCCGTCAGTCTGGCGATCGTGGAAACTTGATGGAACCTTGACGAACGGGGCGAACAGCGCCTGAGACGCTCAGTGGGCGGGCGACAACCACACGCAAGTATCGGACGGTAGATGTGTCGTCGTCGTCTCGGGTTGAGTGGCAAGGATCACGCTGCGCCCGGCAGCCAGAGCAGCCGGCAATTCGACTGCGTCAGCACCCACGTTGGTGACGATCAACACGCCGTCGCGCTCGAATGCAAGGGTCTCCGGGAGATCCAGGTCAACCCACTTCAGCCGACCCGATAACAGTCGCCGGTTGGCCAGCAACGTTCGGTACCAGGCCAGCATCGAGTTCGGATCCGCCGCCTCGCGCTCGACCGAATGCGCTCCCCAGTCGGCTGGTTGGGGCAGCCACGGCGTGCAGGCGACCGGTGAGAACCCGAAGTTGGTCGACGGGTCGGTGGTCCACGGAAGCGGAACCCGGCAGCCATCGCGCCCGAGCTCCTTGCCGTTGGTGCGGATGAACAGCGGATCCTCGCGTGCTTCGGCGGGCATGTCGAGATACTCCTCGAGACCCATCTCCTCGCCCTCGAACAGATAGAGCGCACCAGGCAGGGCTGCCGTGAGTGTGATCGCGGCCCTGGCCCTGCGGCGACCAAGTTCGAGGTCGATCGGAGCATCGACGTACACGAGGTTGTTACCGGTCCATGCTGCGGGATCGTTAGCGTTCAGCCGACCGAGGCGGGTCACGATGCGTTGCGTGTCGTGGTTGTTCTGGGTCCACGCCGGTGCACCACCAACCGCCTCGAGCATGTCGAGCGAACCGGCGATGGCGTCGCGCATCGGCTTTGCCTGCCAGGTGATCAGCATCAGCTCGAAGGCGAAGTTCTGATGGAACTCGTCGCCCTGCAGAAACGACGTGGTTTGTTCTGGCGTGCCGTATGACTCGCTGATCGTGACCAGGTGTCGCCCGGGATGGTCGACTTCGTATTGATCGATCAGCGCCCGCCAGTGCTTCCACACGTCGTGCGCCGACGGGTAGAAGTGCCCGTAGGGGTTGAAGCCCCACGCCTGCGCGTCGGTGAGACCCGGCGGCGGTGGCGGGACATCGGGCATGTCGGGGTGTTTGCCCAGCACCGGTACCGCATCGACTCGGATGCCCTCGACACCGCGGTCGAACCAGAACACCAGCATGCGGTCGAAGTAGTCGATGACGTCCTGGTTGTACCAGTTGAAGTCGGGCTGACCTGGCGTGAAGGTGTGCTCGTACCATTGTCCGGGCGACCCGTCGGCCTCGGTGACGCGGGTCCAGGCCGGCCCGCCGAAGATTGCCCGCCAGTTGTTGGGCGGCTGGTCACCGTTGGGTCCCTTGCCGTCCTTGAACCAGTACCTGGCACGCTCCGGCGAACCGGGGCCGGCTTTCAGCGCCGCCTGGAACCAGGCATGGTCGGAGCTGCAATGGTTCGGGACGATGTCGAGCATGATGCGAATGCCGCGATCTTTTGCTTCGTGCAACGTGCGGTCGAAATCGGCGAGCGTTCCGTACTTCGGCTCGATGTCGAAGTAGTCGGCGACGTCGTAGCCATGATCGGCCTGCGGTGACGGGAAGCACGGCGACAACCAGATGGCGTCGACGCCGAGGTCGCGCAGATGATCGAGATGGCTACGAATGCCCTCGAAGTCGCCGATGCCGTCGCCGTTGCTGTCGGCGAATGAGCGCGGGTAGAGCTGGTAGACGACGGCGTCCTCCCACCAGAGTTTGGTTTCGGCGTCCGGCTTGCTGGTGGTCTGGGAGTTGCTCATCGTGATCCCTTTCGTTTCACTGCTGCCGTGGTTGCCCGTACGACAAGTTCTAGTTCCAACATCTCCGTGTTCGGTTGGCGATTGCGCATCGACAGCGCTTCAAGGACGAGATCCGCGCCTCGCTCGCCGGAGTAGAGCAATGGTTGGCGCACCGTCGACAGGCCCATCAGGCCGGCCAAATCGATGTCGTCATATCCAACCACCGACAGCTCGTCTGGCACATTGATGCCCAACTGCATCGCCGCTTCGAGGCAGCCTACGGCCTGCACATCGCTGGCGGCGACAATCGCTGTCGGGCGATCGGGCAGCGACAACAGCTCCGTTGCCATCTGCCTGGCCGCGGAATGCAGGTAGGCGCCGTACCGAACCAACGATGCCGGCACATGCAGCCCGGCTTCGGCCATCGTCGACCGGAAGCCCTCTTCGCGCCGCGCCCCGGCGATGAACCCGAAGGCATTGTGTGGAGGCTCGCCGACAAAGGCGATGCGCTTGTGACCGAGTGCAATGAGGTGACGGGTCGCCAAGGCCCCACCTTCTCGATCATCGATGCACACGCTCGGTAAGCCGGGATACGAGGTGTCGACGAGCACAGTCGGAAATTTGGCGCTGACGAGTCGGGCACCCTCGTCACCGATCAACGGCAATGAGATGATGATCAAGCCGTCGAAGTGTGAGCTGCGTGGAAGTTCCACCAATTTGGCCCGAGCCTGCGCTGGCGACTCGATGTTGTGCAACACGACCTCGCAGCCATGCGGTGCCAATCGCGAGACGATGCCGCGAATCCGTTGGAAGGCCGACTTCTCGTCGAAGAACGGCACCAGCACGCCGACCAGTCGACCGCCCTTGCCCAGTTCAGCCGGGGATTTTCGTGGTCGGTTGTAACCGAGCTCCTCGGCGGATGCCTGCACCTTGATGCGGGTGGTGTCGCTGACCTTCGGGCTACCGCTCATCACGCGTGAGACCGTGCCGATCCCCACACCCGCGTGCTTGGCAACTTCCGACATGGTAGCGATGTGGAAATCGTAGCTCTCGTTCCACTGATCTGCCCGTGTCGGACCGACGTGTCAGCACACGTAGAGAACGTCGGGCCAGCGCTCCTGGTTGCCGGAGCCATCGGTGAACTCGACGGCTGTGAAACCGTGGTGCTCGTAGAAGCGGCGGCCGCGAGCATTGCTCTGAAATGCCCACAGATGTAGTTCGCCCGGTTGACGCTGCCGGATCAACGCCATGAACCTGTCGCCCAGGCCGCGGCCCATCCACGACGGGTCGATGTAGAGATGGTGCAGCCAGCCGGGGGCCAACATCATCTGCCCGACCACAACCTCGTCGACGTCGGCGACCCAGACGTCCATTGTGGGGATGGCGACGTCGGCCATCCAGGTGGCGACCTCGGCTTCGGTGTGCGGTTCGGGTACCTCGGGCAGGGCCAAGGCCTTCGAGCGCAC
>JANMQX010000424.1:0-5526 GCA_031370745.1 Ilumatobacteraceae bacterium | reverse complement strand
CTTCGTCGGGCTCTGGGTGCCGTCGATCCACTCGCTCGGCACCCTCCTCGTCGGCCAGGTCGTCGAACCGGCCAACCGGGCGCGCCACGAGGTGACGGTATGACCAGCTTGCTGCTCTACGTCGGGATCGCAGTCACCTTCCTCACCGTGTGGGGCGTCATCATGGTCGGCGGCTACCTCTTGGGCCGCGAACCCACCGATGCCCCGACGGCGATCGCCGCCGACTGGTTGTCTGAGAGCCCGCTCGTCGCCGACATCGCTCGATCCACATGACCACAGGTCTGCGCAGCAGCGCGACGATCCCAGATCTCAGCGTCGAGCCGGTCTCGCCGGATTCCCCACCGTGGGACAGGCGCACTGTCCTGCGTCAACGCTGGAGCGAGCTCGCCTACTTCCACTGGCCGTACGAACCGGCCGCAGTGCAGCGGCTGCTCCCTGCCGGGCTGCGCGTCGACACGTTCGACGGCGCGGCATGGGTGGGACTGATCCCGTTCGTGATGCGCGACGTGCAGTTCGGTCGGTTGCCGCCGATGCGGCGACTGGGGACGTTCATCGAAGTCAACGTCCGCACGTACGTGATCGATGCGCTCGGTCGGCGAGCAGTGTGGTTCTTCTCGCTCGACGTCCCGCGAGCAGCAGCCGTTGCCATGGCGCGATCCGTCTTCGGGCTGCCGTACTGCTGGGCGAGCGCCGAGCACACTGTCGACGGCGATCAACACCACTACCAGACGCAGCGGCGCTGGCCTGCACACGACCAGGCTGGCGCAGACATCTGCTTTCGGGTGGCGGCTCCGCTTGCCGACAGCGAGACCACTGCGCTCGGCCACTTCCTGTGCGCCCGCTGGGCGATGGTGGCCGAGCGCCGTCGGCAGTTGTCGTATGGCAGGGTGGATCATCAACGGTGGCCGTTGCACCGGGTCGATGGCGTCGAGATCGAGCAGAGCCTGATCGAGGCCGTCGGGCTGCCGACGCCCGACGGCGAACCGTACGCCCGCTACTCACCTGGCGTCGACGTCAGGATCGCCTGGTACGCGAAGATCGCGACGATTGCCTGATCTGACCGGGCGACATGTGAGTCGTGGCCGTGGGCATCACCGTCGTCATTCGACGAGGTCAGCGGATGTGCGCCGGGTCACTCGATGAGCGAATGGCTCGCGGGGCCGAATACGAACAGGGCGGGCAGGTGCGGTCGTGGATCGCCGATCCACGGCAAGTCGAGTACTTGCCCGACGCTGCGTCGACCCAGCCGAAAGCGAAGGATCTCGAACGCCGGGGCCGTCAACGTTGCTTCCGCTGACGGGCAGCGGGGCGACGCGATGTCGGAGAACTCTTCAACTGTGATGACGACCCGCGTGGTGTCCAGTTCCGCGAGCCGTCGTGCTCCGAGAAGGACTGCGCTGTCGTCGCGGGCGCCTGGCGTTCCCAATGCGGCGCGAACGTCGTGTTCGTGACTGATGACATCGAGCATCGCTGGCCAGATCTGTCGCTCGGTCAACACCGTCTCGAACATCGGTGCCAGCCGCTCCCACGCCATCACCATTTCCTCGACCGAGTGGTCGCGATGGCGAGAGACTTCGCGAGCAGTCATCGCTTCGTCGGGTGGGCCCGACAAGAGCCCGGCGAGTCCGTCCTCGACCACGCCGAGCAGATGCGCGATCGTGTCGTGCACTGACCAGCCAGGACACGCGGCCACGGCCCGCAGACGACATCCGTCGTCGCCGGTGTCACGAACCAGCGACGAAAGCCGCCTCCGGCTGGCTCCATACAGTGCTCCGATGTCAACTTCGGTCGGCATTTCCGTAAGTCAAGCAGGAAGCGACGACGGATCGGGCTCACATCGAGGATTCGACCAGTTGGGATGACGACGTGCTCAAGGTGTCCGGTCAGTAGGTGGGGGTGGGCGGGATCGACTGGCCCGAGCGGACGGCTGCCACGACGGCTTCGGCTGCGACTCGGTGATATTCCTCGCCGTACACGGAGCCATGGCGGCGCGGGGCTTCCATGACCGCGGCGTCGTCGAGACCGCCGATATCGACGGAGAGGTAGCCGATCTCGTCGATGAGCGACATGGCGAGATCCTTGGCGGCGGTGTCGTCTCCGCACACCCACTGCACGACACGATCGTCACCGATTCGACCGGCGGTTGCAGCTTGGAAGCCCGCGGTGAGGGTGTTGAACGACTTGGTGTAGCGAGCCCCCACGAGGCGGGCGGCGTTGTGTCGGGCCGCGGTCCGCCCGCCGAGATCGATTGGGCCGGATGGCCCGAACTGGTTCGTGGTGTCGATCACGATCCGGTCGTGGAAAGACCCGACCTGACTGATGACGTCGTCGATCAACGCCCAGGGTACGGACACGACGGCGAGGTCCGTCTCGTGGAGCGCGTCGGCGGGCGTGGTTGCGATTGCGCCCTGTCCGATGTCTGCGGCGAGGTTGCGCAGCGATTGAGTGTCGCGGCTGTAGCTGAGCAGAACTTGGTGACCGACGCGGGCGAACTGTCGGGCACAGTTGCCGCCGATGTGGCCGGCGCCGATGATGCCGATTTTCATGGTTGTTCCGATCTGGACCCGTGCGAAAACACCCGTACCGGGCTGAAGTCCCCCTTGACGATCACCGCTCACTCCACTGCATGGTTCGGTATCTTAGCTTGATATCAAACATGATCAACATGACATTATGCGAACGAATGACATCGAGGTGCCTACCCCAAGACGGTGCCTGCCCCGAGTCTGGAGGACCACGTCGACCGACGGCTCCGTGAATGGTCGAGCGTGCGACCCGACCTCGACGTCGCCCGCGATGAGCCTTCAATCCGTTCCTGGCTGCATCGTCACGCGCGATTGCGGATTGAATTATCGTGTCGGCATGAGGAAGCTGCTCGGAGAATTCAAGGCATTCGCGTTCGGCGGCAACCTGATCGATCTCGCGATCGGGTTCATCCTTGGTCTCGCTTTCGCGACCGTGGTCGAATCACTTGCCAAGAACGTCATCGGCGATCTGATTGCCGCCCTCTCCGGCCAGCCAGACCTGACCCACACCGTGATCCATCTCCGCCACGGAGACATTCACATCGGTACTTTTCTGGGCGATCTGCTCAGTTTCGTCATCGTCGCCTTCGTATTGCTGATGCTCGTGAAAGCGCTCCAGCGAATAGGTATGGGTAACTTCAAAGCGCAGGGCCAACGCGAGTGCGATCACTGCAAGGAATTCGTCGCCGTCGACGCCACCCGGTGCAAGTTCTGCACCTCCGAACTCGAACCCGTCGTTACAGACGCCGATTAATCGACGTTGTGCAACGCTGACGGCCATGCAGAACTGAAGTCATCACCTTGGACCGTGCCACTGGCGCGCACGATCAACTCGCCATGAACCATGCGCGGTCTCCAACACCCCGCGAACCCGCAGGATCAGGCCTGGTTCACCTGAGCGTGGATCATCGATTCGACAAGGGCGAAGTCCGACTCGCGCGCCGAGCGGGGTTAGCTCGCCCACCCTTTGCGTACGGCCTGGGCGGCGATTTCGGATCGTTTGGTAGCACCGAGCTTGTTGAGGATGTGTCCGACGTGGACGCCGACGGTTCGTGTCGAGATGTACAGCCGTTGACCGATCTCGGCGTTCGTGCAGCCCTGGCTGACGAGCACCGCAACCTCCTGTTCGCGCTCGCTGAGGATTGAGACCGCTGGTGCACGGGGCGGGCGGCCACCAAGGCTTCGTAGAAGCCGTACGGCCTGGTCGTGGTCCGGGCCGGGCCAGTTTGCCAGGCGGGCGTGCGCTGCCAATGCCCATCGACGGGCTGTGACCCGGTCGCCGAGTTGGTCGCAGCATCGGGCGATGCCGGCTTCGGCGTCGGCAACGATGGTCGCGGCGCGTCGCGGCAGGCCTTCGAGCGAGTGTTCGTACTTCGATTTGGCGCGTGCTGATGCGCCGTCGTGCTCATCAACGATGGCCAGCAGGTGTGAATGGATGCTGGTCGCGTCGAGGTCACCCAATGCCCACTCGTGCCAGCGCTGAGCGGCGTGGGCGGCTGCTTTCGGCGCATGGCGGGAGATGCCCACAGCGGCGCGCCCAAACCGGTCGAGCAGGTCGAGCATGTACCGCTGCGGGGCGTGCGCGGGATCGAACAGCCGGTTCAGCTGCTCGAAAGGATCCGCGCCCTGGTACCGAACCGAGAGTTCGGTTTCGATTGCGCACGTCCACGCGGCAGCGCTGTTCGCCAGATCACCTCCCGCCGAGGCAAGAAGCCGGGCGAGCCGGGCGAGAACTTCATCGGGCCGGCGTCGGTCGAGATCGATAGAAGCGGTCAGCAGCCCGAGGCAGCCGTTCCCTTCTGGCTCGACGGGCCCAAACCACTCGATCGCATCGAGCGCGGCGCGCTGATCGCCCACTCGTTCGGCCAGCACGGCCCGCCAGAGCGCCACGTTCTCGCCGAACTGTGGGGTCAAACCTGCGCGCATCGTCTGGCTTTCAAACCGCTCCAACACCGGCCACACAACGGCGGGTTCGTCGACGAAGACGATTTCGCAGAGCAGGTTGTTGAGCGCCCTGGCTTCGGCGAAGGAGTCGGAGCCGATGTCGGTGACAGCAACCGCGCGACGGAGCATCTCGCGACCTTCGTGACGGCGATCTCGTTCATTGGTCAGAGCCGAGCCCAGGTTGATCAGGGCGACGGCGTGGAGCTCCGGGTTCGACGTCGCAGCATCCAGTGCTCGCTCGGCCCAAGAGACCGCGTCCTCATGGTCAACGAGCATCGTTGCCTCGGCGATGCTGGCGAGGACCTCGCCACGGTGTCGCTTGTCGACACGGTCGACGAGCCGGATCATTGTGTCAGTGCTGGATAGATGTGTATCCCGATCGGCGGTCTCCCACGCGAGCCGGGCGAGCAGGCGGTGCAAGTGCGCGACCACCAGCGGCGCATCGTCGCCCGCCAGCTCGATCGCCCGTCGAG
The DNA here is from genome assembly GCA_031370745.1 of Ilumatobacteraceae bacterium. Taxonomy (GTDB): domain Bacteria; phylum Actinomycetota; class Acidimicrobiia; order Acidimicrobiales; family Ilumatobacteraceae; genus JAENVT01. The sequence continues at coordinate 584 of JANMQX010000424.1, read as the reverse complement.
CGGCGGTGGCCGCCTCGTCGCGATGGCGAACCCGCCACGCAGCAGTGGCCTTCACGATCGTCAAGTCGAGGTCGTCTGGTCGCACCGCGAGCCCAGCCCGAGCCATCCGCAGCGCCACGCACGGATGGCCCCCGGCGAGTGTTGGCATGGCGCCCCGGTGGGCGGCCTCCCAGTGCCTGCGAGCGTCACCAGCTTCGATTGCATGGCGCAGCACGTCGAGTGGTTCGGCGTCAGGTCCGAGAACGTCGAGTGCCCGGGCGTGCAGACGGCGCCGCTCGCGTGAGAGCAATGACGACTCGACGGTCTCGCGCGTGAGGGCATGTACGAACGTGAACTGGTCGTGCTCAGCCTCGACCAGCAGACGTCGCGCGCACAGTTCATGGAGCGCGTCGAGCAGGTCGTCCTCGCCGAACCGAGTGAACTCAGACAGCACGCCAAAAGACGCCGACCGTCCGAGCACCGCCGTTGCACTCAACACAAGCCGAGTGGTACGGCTGAGACCGACTAGGCCTCCCTGTCCGGGGGTTGAGGTTACGGGTCCGCCATTTGGTGGGCACGGTGGTGGACCCTGTGGTTCCTCTCAC
>JANMQX010000409.1:0-12458 GCA_031370745.1 Ilumatobacteraceae bacterium | reverse complement strand
CGCGTAACCATTGGGATAGCCAAACGTCTTGCACGGACCGAGCACTTCGCGGTCAAGCATCCAACGACCACCGATGTCGCCAACGGGAGCAGCGAGCGAACTGACTGATTCCGCCGTGCTGGTCATAGATGGAACCTAGCCAACCGCTTGCCGACTCGGGCAGTCCGCGACCGCCACCTGCGGCTGGCTGCCCTCCTACCACCCCGCAGCGAATTCAGCGGCTACAGTCCAATTCGCCGACACCCCCGATCGGGAGAGCCTTCAACGCAGCCAGCGTTGCGGCGCCGAAGGAGCAACCTCCCCGGAATCTCTCAGGCAAACGGACCGATCGGGAAGGCAACGCTGGAAAGCAGCCGGCACATGGCCGGCTCGCCGAAGGGGAAATCCGCACGGTTAGCCCTGCGCGGAGAAGCTCTCAGGTACCGATGACAGCTGGGGAAGAGCCTGATTCAGCGATCCCCTGGGAGCATCCATGCGAGCACACATCGACGAGCTGATCGATGCCGGCGAGTTCACCCGAAGGCACACGTCAGCCACCGCCGACGATCGTCGGCGCATGCTCGAAGTGATCGGCGAGGATTCCGTCGAGTCGCTGTTGGGGCACACCGTCCCGGCGTCGATTCGTATGACCGGCCGCCTCGCGCTGGGTGCGCCGAGAACGCCCGAATCGGTGCTGGATGAGTTGCGCACGCTGGCGGGGCGCAACAAGCCGAGAACCAGCCTGATCGGGATGGGGTACTACGGCACCATCACTCCCCCGGTTGTCGTGCGCAACGTGCTCGAGAACCCGGCGTGGTACACGGCCTACACGCCGTACCAGCCGGAGATCAGCCAAGGTCGGCTCGAGGCCTTGCTCAACTTTCAGACGATGGTTGCCGAGCTCACCGGCTTCGACCTCGCCAATGCGTCGCTGCTCGACGAGGCCACTGCCGCGGCGGAAGCAATGACAATGGCGAGGCGACTGTCGAAGTCCGACAGCAACCGGTTCGTGGTGCACCACGACACGCATCCACAGACGATTGCAGTCTTGGCCACGCGCGCGGAGCCGGTTGGGATCGAACTGGTTGTCGGTGATGTCGACGAGATTGCGCTTGGCTGTTTCGGCGCGTTGTTCAGCCTGCCGACGTCGAGCGGTGCGATCACCGATTGGACCAAGGCGATCGCGTCCGTGCACAAGGTCAACGGCCTGGCGGTCGTCGCCACTGATCTCATGGCCTGCGTGCTCACGGTTCCGCCGGCACATCTTCATGCCGATATCGCAATCGGATCGGCGCAACGCTTTGGAGTGTCGATGGGGTTCGGAGGTCCCCATGCCGCGTTCATCGCCGCCGACGAATCCGTTGCCCGTGCCCTTCCCGGCCGGCTGGTCGGAGTCAGCACCGATACCGAAGGACGCCCGGCGATGCGTCTCGCCCTGCAGACCCGCGAGCAACACATCCGCCGCGAGAAGGCAACGTCGAACATCTGCACTGCCCAAGTGCTGTTGGCCAACATCGCCGGCTTCTACGCAGCGTGGCACGGGCCGGAGGGTCTGCGCCGGATCGCCGAGCGCATCCATCGGCTGACCTCGATGGCTGCGGACGGGCTGCGGTCTGCGCAGCTCACCCTCGTCAACGACACGTGGTTCGACACGGTGCAGGTGCACTGCAACGCGAATGCCGTGTTGGCTCGGGCTGCCGCTGCAGGCCTCGACCTGCGACTGGTCGACGACATGACGATCGGCTTCAGCTTCGACGAAACGTCGACCGCATCGACGGTGTCGACACTGCTCGCTGCGTTCGACGTTGTTGCCGAAATCACCGACACCGAGATCGACGGCTTGCCCTGGCGGCGCACCGACGAGTTCTTGTCACAGTCGGTCTTCTCGCGCTATCACACCGAGCACGAGATGCTCCGCTACATACGTCGCCTCGCCGACAAGGATCTTGCGCTCGATCGGACGATGATCCCCTTGGGGTCGTGCACGATGAAGCTCAACGCGACAGTCGAGATGGAGCCGTTGACCTGGCCCGGTCTGGCCGACATGCATCCGTTCTCACCCGACGAGTGCACCATCGGTATTCGCCAGATGATCACCCAGCTCGAGGCCATGCTGGTGGCCATCACCGGTTACGACGCGGTCAGCTTGCAGCCCAACGCCGGAAGCCAAGGCGAGTTTGCCGGGCTGCTGGCCATCCACGCCTATCACCGCAGCCGCGGCGACACAGGCAGGGATGTGTGCCTCATTCCGTCGAGTGCCCACGGCACCAATGCCGCCAGCGCAGTGATGGCCGGGCTGAAGGTTGTCGTCGTGCGTTGCGATGCGCAAGGCAACATCGATCTCGCCGACCTCGAGGAAAAGGCCACCGCTGCCGGCGATGCGCTTGCCGCAATGATGGTGACGTACCCATCGACGCACGGGGTCTTCGAGGCCCACATCGGCGAGCTGTGCGAGATCGTTCATCGTCACGGTGGACAGGTGTATGTCGACGGCGCCAACCTCAACGCAATGGTCGGTCTCGCCCAGCCGGGAAGGTTTGGAGCCGACGTGAGCCATCTCAACTTGCACATGACGTTCTGCATTCCCCACGGTGGGGGCGGGCCGGGCGTCGGCCCGGTCGCGGTGCGCGCCCACCTCGCCGAGTTCCTTCCCGCCCATCCGCTGGCATCGGCCGGTCGGCCGGTCGGCGCAGTTTCGGCCGCGCCATATGGCTCGGCCAGCATCTTGTCGATCTCGTGGGTCTACATCGCCCTGATGGGCGGCTCCGGTCTGACCGACGCGAGCGCGATGGCCGTGCTCAGTGCCAACTACATCGCCACCCGACTCAATCCGCACTTCCCCGTGTTGTACGCCGGCGCAAACGGCAGGATTGCCCACGAGTGCATCCTCGATCTGCGGCCGATCACGAAGTCCACCGGCGTCACCGTCGACGATGTCGCCAAACGGCTCATCGACTACGGGTTTCACGCCCCGACGATGAGCTTCCCGGTGTCAGGAACCCTGATGGTCGAGCCGACCGAAAGTGAATCCCTGCACGAGATCGACCGTTTCTGCACAGCGATGATCGCGATCAAAGAGGAGATCGATGCGATCTCATCCGGTTCGTCGGAGCTCGAGTCGAGCCCGTTGCGGAACGCACCGCACACCGCAGAGGATCTCCTCGGCGAATGGAAGCGGCCCTACGACCGGCAACTCGGCGCCTATCCAGTGGATGGCTTGCGAGCGTCGAAGTACTTCCCACCGGTCTCCCGCATCGATGCCGCGTACGGTGACCGCAACTTGATGTGCAGCTGCGAACCGCTCGAGCTGCTCGCCGACCAGAGCTAGTGGCGTGTCTCATGGCGCGCCGCGACACCTCACGCCCTGGATGCGGCGCGGGCCGAGCTGCGGCTACGGTGCGGTCATGGCGCAGAGCAATCCTCCTGGGATCAGTGACCTTCTCGGTCTGTTCGGCGGGGCCAACCCGCTGAATGCGATCACAAAGTCGATCGGCCAGTTCCAGCGCGGGGTTTCCGACTTCTTGTCGGCGGTCGAGAACTTCAACAAGACCATGGAGCAGTTGCATGGCGTCGCCGAACGCGTCAACGGGCTGCTCGACACCGTTGAGGGCCCGATCAGGGCGTTCGTGCCTCAGGTCACCAAGGTCGTCAATGCGGCCGATTCGATGGTCGAGCAGTTGAGTGGGCCGATCGACAGGGTCGCACCTGGTCTCGTCAGGCTTGGCGATCTGCTTTCGTCGCCACAACTCACGACCCTGCCAACCGACCTGGGCGAGTTCATGGCAGCGTTGTCGGAGCTCGCTCACAAGCTGCAACCGCTGGGCCAGATGGCGGAATCTGCGGGCAGCCTCTTCGGTCTCCGCCCGTTCGCATCAATGCTCGGCAGCGCTCCCCCGCCGCCTGCGCCACAGTCCGCAATCTCCGCGGCATCCGACGCGCCGACGCCCGCGCCGCCGGTGAAGAAGGCTGCGATCAAGAAGGCTGCGGTCAAGAAAGCTGCGGTCAAGAAAGCTGCGGTCAAGAAGACGGCCACCAAGAATGCGTCGCCCGTCACGAAGGCAGCGGCAAGGAAGCGTTGACGCCGCGCTGCGATCGTCGGTGTGCGACCGATACCCCGCCAGCGATGAGAGATCAGTGCTTGGGGATGAAGGGTGTCGACGTGACACGCCCGGTCAAGCCCGTGCCGCGTACGTCGACGACAACCTGAGTGCCGATCTCGGTGTCGGGTGGCATCAGCGCAAGCGCGATACCGTGGCCGAGGACCGGCGAGAAGTTGCCACTGGTGACGATGCCGACAGGGTGATCGTCGACGAAGACAGCGCAGTCGGCGCGCGGCGGACGGCGACCGTCGGTGATGATCCCCATCAACCGGCGGCTGACTCCTGCGGCCCGTTCGGCGGCCAGTGGTTCTCGACCTCGGAACTCGACCTTCGACCACGCCACGACCCAGTCCAGCCCGGCCTGCAGCGGCGTGATACCTGCGCCGAGCTCGTGACCGTGCAGCGGAAGCGCCGCTTCCAGACGAAGCGTATCGCGAGCCCCGAGCCCGGCCGGCGTGATACCTGCACCGGTGATTGCCGCCCAGAGATCCGGCGCTGCCGCATTGGAGATGGCGATCTCGACGCCGGGCTCACCCGTGTAGCCGGTGCCGGCCACGACACAGTCAACGCCTTCCCACGCGAGGCGACGGACAGTGAAACGATCGACCGCCGCAGCGTCGGGGAAGACGGCGGACAAACGCTCCTTGGCGCGTGGCCCTTGCACAGCCAGCACAGCTCGATCGTGTGTCGTTTCGTGTCCGCCGATTGCCGAGCGAACCCGATCGGTGTTGGACGCGTTGGGCATGACGTCGAAGACTTCGTCGTCGACCCACCAGACGATGATGTCGTCGAGCACCGAGGCGTCGACCTCGTCGAGCAGATGGGTGTACTGAGCACGCCCCGGCGCGATCTTGTGCAGGTCGTTGGTGAACGCGAACTGCAGCCGCTCGTCGGCGTCACCGCCCTCGACGCGTACCGTGCCGAGGTGGGAGACGTCGAACACGACGGCGTCGTTTCTGCAGGCGAGGTGTTCGTCGATCGTGCCAAGGGGGTACGACAACGGCATCTCCCATCCACCGAAGGGAACCATCTTGGCGTCGAGCTTTCGGTGCACGGCATCGAGGGGGCTGAACTCGAACGGGCTCATCACATGGCGCGACGCGCCGAAGAAGCGAGCGAGGAACCGGCGAGCTCGACGATCGTCGAATCGAGACCGTCTTTCACGCCGCCGATGGCAAGCACGTTCAATACGCCCTGACCGCCGCGTCGCATGACGTCGATCAGCTGCTCGCCATCGCAGAGGATCACGTCGCTGCCGCTGATGACAAGGTGGGCACTGGCGATGTCGGTTTCGAGATGGGTTCGCAAGTACTCGAAGGCGGTGCGCACCGATTCGAGTTTGATGCCCGCGTCGAGCAGGCTCTTGATGACGCGCAGCTCCAACAGATCGCGATAGCTGTACAGCCGTCTGCTACCGCTGCCGGCGGCGTCGGTCAACGACGGACGGATGAGGTCGGTGCGCGCCCAGTAGTCGAGTTGACGGTATGTGATGCCGACGATGGTGGCGGCTTTCGTTCCACTGAAACCTATTTCGCTCATCTTGGTGCCTCCGACTCACATCCGCGTAACTACGGCAATGTAAGGACTCCTACGCTAGGTCAAAACGAGTGCATCGGTCAAACACCAGCCGCGCGATCTTGCGCGCGCAACGTGTCAGGCGTCGAAGTCTTCGGGCTTGATCTCGTCGAGGAAATCGCGGAACTCGTCGAGGATGGCCTCGTCTTCGGGCTCGTCGTCTGTCAGACCGTCGGCGGCAACCATGCCGACCTCGTCGAGCAACGACTCCTCGGCGTAGATCGTCGTGCCCGTCCGGCAGGCAACTGCGATGGCGTCGGATGGGCGGCACGAGACCACAGATTCGGTGCCGCCGACGCGCAGGTGCAGCTCCGCGTAGAACGTATGGTCACGGATCTCGGTGACGACAACCTTGTCGAGCATTGTGTCGGTGCTGCGCAGCAACTCGACGATGAGGTCGTGTGTCATCGGCCGGGGGGCGACGATGCCTGACAGTGCGGTGTGGATTGCAGAAGCCTCGGGGGAACCGATCAGGATCGGCAGCACACGATGCGGCTCTGGCTGCTCACGCAAAATGACGACTGGCGTGTTGGCGGGCACCTCCACACGCACGCCGACCAACTCCATCGCAATCACGTCGGGAGCGTACCCCGTCGTGGTTGGGCTATGCCCGTCGGTTCACAAATCACCCGTCGAGATGATGGCGGAGGGCGGAGTGCACAATGGCGGAACGCAGTTCGCCACCAAGCGCTGCGAGCGTCGACAACGTGTCGACTGCCTGCTGGCGAGCCTGCGGGTTTCGTTGGCGCAGCAGCGGCAGGATCATCTGCTCGAACAACGATGCCTCGCGTTCGGCGGCTTGGCGCCATGCCTTCAGATGCCGGCCTCCGACACCACGTTGCATGAATCCGGATGCAGCTTGGGCTATTGCGAGATCGCACGCCGTGTACATCGTTGCCGCGCCGCTTCCCTTCCCGGTCAGCAGTCCGTACGACTCGAGCTCGTCGAGCTGTGGCTGGGTGAGTCCGGCGAGATGACACACGTCGGCTGCGGCGAAACTGTCGTGGCGGTGAATCTGTGAACTGGGTTCGCTGTGGCCGCCCGACGTTGTGGGGGGAACTGCTGCCTGAGGTGCATGTGCTGCGGCCGGGGCAGGTGGCTCGTCGGCGATGATCGCATGATGTTGGGTAGCGATCGGCGTGTCGGTGGCAACAGAACCGCCCTCGTGCTCGTTGTCATCGTGGGAGCCATCGGCTGATTCCACGTTGCGGATGCCCCGCGGAGGCGTCGTCGGACCCGTGGGATCCTCGATCGCACCGCTCTCCAATCGGTCGCGGATGACACGCAGCGGAAGGAAATTTTCACGCTGTTCGCGGAGGATCACGCGGAGTAGATCGACGTCGTTGTCGTAAAACTTGCGATAGCCACTGGCGGTGCGCTCCGGGTCGATCAGACCTTGGCTTTCGAGAAATCGAATTTTGGAGATGGTCACGTCGGGGAACTCTTCGAGCAGCAAACCGAGCACTTCGCCAATCGACAGGTAGGGACGTTCTTGCATGATCATGTATCAGCCATCTGTTCGCTCGAAGAACACGAGTCGAAACTTGCCGACTTGCAACTCATCCCCCTGCCGCAGGATGACCTCGTCATCGATCCGTTCGGCGTTGAGATATGTGCCATTGAGTGAGCCAGCGTCGCGGACCACGTAGCCGTTGTCGGTTCGCTCGACCTCTGCATGCCGACGCGAGACTGTGATGTCGTCGAGGCTGATCTCGCTGTCGGGATGACGGCCGAGACGGGTCAGTTGATCGTGCAATGCAAAGGCGTCGCCGGCCTGCGTACCGGAGCGCACGATCAACGACGCGACACCGGTTGCGAGATCGCCGATACTGACGACGACGTCGTCGTCGGCACCCGCTGCATCCTGCAGCGGGTCGACCTTGGCGAGCGTGATCGTGTGGTCGGCGATGTGGTCGAGCACGCTGCCACACGATGAACAGAACCCGGATTCCGGTGGGTTCCTGTGGCCGCATTGATTGCAAAACACGTAGGCCATGTACAGGAGACTAACCGTCGATGAGAGCTTGATAGCCAACGGCGTCGAGCAGGCCATCGATGTCGGTCGGATTGCTCATCTCGATCTCACAGATCCAGCCCGCACCGTATGGATCGGAGTTCAGTGCATCCGGTCCGTCGGCGAGCTCGCCGTTGACAGCCACGACGGTTCCCGAGACGGGCGCGTAGATGTCGCTGACGGATTTGGTGCTCTCGACCTCGCTGAAGCTGTCGCCGGCTGTCACCTTCGCACCCATGGTGGGGGCCTGCACGAACACCACATCGCCCAACGCTTCCTGGGCGTAGTCGGTGATTCCAATGCGAGCGCGAGTGCCGTCGACGGCGATCCATTCGTGGTCGCTGGAGTACAAGAGATGGCCGGGTACCGTCATGGCCCCGCAGACTAGCGGGCTGCTTCGCGTCCCTCGCGCAGACTCTTGCGGATGGTGGGGATATAGGTCACGGCTGTGTAGTAGCTCAGGATCAATCCAGGGATTCCGAGGATCCACGCGGCGATCTCGAAGGCTTGATGAGCAGGAAAGTTGGTCGATCCGAGCATGAACCCGGGGAAGGCGAACATCAACAGGAACGTTGCCAACTTGCCCCAGTAGGTGACATCGAAGCGCTTCATCCCGAAGACCAAGGTGGCCAACGCGACCGTTCCGCCGAAGACGACTTCGCGGACGACGACGGCCCAGCAGATCCACAGTGGTGCGGCTCCATCGATGATGATGCCGCCGATGCCCACGATGAACAGCACCCGGTCCGCAGTTGGATCGAATATCTTGCCGAAGTCACTGGTCTGATGCAGGCGGCGCGCCAACCACCCATCGACCCAGTCGGTAGCGCCGAGTCCACCGAGCAACCACGCCGCTCCTGCACGGTTGTCGCGACCGAACAGCAGATAGAGGAACAACGGAATGCAGCACAGTCGAAACAGCGTGAACGCGTTCGGCACCGTCAGGTAGCGATTGGGCGCCGTTGTCTCCATGTGGTCGAGCGTACATTCGTACCATGACCACAATCTTCAGCAAGATCATCGCCGGAGAGATTCCCGGCACGTTCGTGTACCGCGATGATCGCTGCGTGGCGTTCATGTCGATCAACCCGCTGGCACTCGGTCACGTGCTCGTCGTTCCGATCGAAGAGGTCGATCATTGGATCGATGCGTCGCCGGAGCTGGTTGCTCATCTGTTCGACGTGACGCATCGAATCGGCAGAGCACAGCGGCAGGCATTCGAGTGTGAGCGGGTCGGTGTGATCATTGCCGGCTACGAAGTGCCGCACGCCCACATCCACGTGATCCCCACCGACAACATGAGCCAGCTGTCGTTCCACAATGCGGCTGCATCAGTCGATCGCGACGAGATGGAGGCCGCCGCAGCGGCCATCCGCCAGGCGTTGGCCTAGTCGATCGGCTCGACGAGCTCGGACCCTCGATTGCGCACGTTGTTGACCGTGGTCGACACCTTGTGCATGGTCAACAGGTCGTTCGGTGCTGGCACCAACAGGCGTTGCAGGGATTCGACGTTGTTGTTGCCGGGGTCGAGCCACTCAGGCCACGCCCTCGCAGGGAGCATCACCGGCATTCGATTGTGAACCGGTTCCATCGTGGAGTTGGCCGATGTCGTGACGATCGTGCAGCTGTGCAGCCACGGTGCATCGGGCCCGGCAGTCTTGTCTCGCCACGTTGTCCACAGTCCTGCCACTGCCAACGGTTCGCCGTCGAGGCGATGGATGAACATTGGTTGCTTGCTGGGCTTGCCCGCTTTGGTGAGCGCGGCACCCTCGCTCCCCTGTTGCCATTCGTAGAAGCCGTCCATGGGAATGATGACCCGCTGCTTCTTGAACACCGACTTGAACGCGGGTTTCTCGGCGATGGTCTCGGCCCGGGCGTTGATCATCCTCGAGCCGACCTTGATGTCCTTCGCCCACACTGGCACGAGTCCCCAATGAAATACCTGCAACGTCGGCTGGCCGTCAGGCCCAGCAACGACTCCGTAGACATCGCTTGTCGGTGCCGTGTTGTAGTTCTCGGGCAGCGACGTTTGCGGATCGAACGATGCGCCGAAGTACTCGGCGATCCGTTCTGGGGAACTCGAGGACACGAATCGGCCACACATCGGCGACCAGCTTAAGGCCGAGGATCAGACCGTCTACCCCAGGTCGTGACTCACCGTCGACGTTTGACGCGCACGAGACGTGGGTATCGAACAATCAACGTTTCCCGCTTAGGCGAGGGCGTACCGAGTCCACCAAGACGAGGATTGTTCCCCGCTATGCGGGGTGTTTGATGCCCGACTCTCCCGTCGGGCATCACGCTTTTTCCGTCCATGACCTGCGGATTGGATCGCTCATTGGAGATCGGCTGGGTGCCCGCTGCCGGTACCCCGTTTCCATACTCTGCGGTCGCCTGCGACCACGTTGAGTGCGCTTGGCTGGCGGACTTACGACGTTTGGGCAGATTGTGCGGCCAACTTGTCGAGATCGTCACCGGGAGTGCTAGCCCGATCGTGCGATGGCGGGCGGGCACCCGGCGGTCCCAATATCACATGGGCGCCACCAGAACGATTCTGTGGCGGCAGGTCCGCCGTAGGCGGCGCAGGACGAAGGGACGAGAACGATGAACGAGCGGGTTCAGTCATTGATGCAAGCGCGCTTGCATCGAGCAGCCGATCACCAGGGGCGAGGGCGAACCACCAGGCGAGTTTCCGCCGTGTGGATGTCGTTGCTCAGTGTGATCGCGCTCATCGCCAGCTTCATGGCCCTCCAGGGGACTACGGCCAGTGCAGCGGTCACGCCGATCAACGGCACGATGGTCGAGGGCAGTTTGACTGGCACAACCGGTCCTGCGCTGACGTTGCCGCGTGGTGCCGTGTGGGTGCCCGATGGCACCGGCGTCCCTGCTGGTGGACACTGGTGGGCAACCGACCAGGTCCTTGGTATCTGCCGCGTCGACCCGACGGGTGCCGCCAACGCGCCGCAGTTCACCTTGACGAACTGCACCGGTGGCGGGGCGAAGTCCGGTGGGCAGATCGTGGTCGGTAACGTGCCGGGCTCGACAACGACCAAGTATTTCTATGTTGCTGACGCCGCATCGCGCAGCATCAAGGTCGCTCGCATGGTGTTCAACGTCGCTTCGGGCTCCCTCGGCGGTAGCGCGATCTTCAACGTGGCGAACTTCACCCAGAAGGGCGGCGGCCTATCGGGTGGGCGTCCTGTGGCGTTGGCCCTGGTGACCAACCCGGGCACCACCGTGCCGGCGACGGTCGCCAAGACTTGCACCAACCTGGTCACCGGTGCGGGCAACGGTTGGCCGGCCGCTCTTGCCGCTGGGGAGGAGGACCTGCTGGTCAGCTACATCAAGTCGGGTGACATCATCCGCGTGTTCAATGTCAACAACGTGGCCACTTCGACCACGACCCCGTGTCAGGCGCAGATCGGTAGCACCAGCGACGGCTTGGGCGTGAATGCGTTCGCAATGGTCGGCAATGACCTGTACATGAGCGAGATCGGCGGTCTCGGCGGTGTGTCGAAGATCCCCGACCCGACCGGCGTCACCCGCCCGGCGTGCACACAGTGCGTCGCCGTCGGTATCGGCAGCACGATCGGCTTCCCCGGTGGTATGGCCAGCGATGGTTCCACGTACCTCTACGTGGCCGACCGTCGTACCGGCGGAGCGACCAACTTCGTCTATCGGATCACAGCGGCGACCGGGGCGACGGAGTTGTACTCCAACGCCGTCACGCCGTCTTATACCGCCAAGGACAGCAACCAGGTCAACCAGACGTACACCAGCTACGTCTTTCCACTCGGCGTCGGCTACCGCGCCGACACCGGTGAGGTGTACATCGCCGACGATCCGCAGTTCCTCGCGGCGACCGTGACCAGCCAGCAGGGTCACCTGTGGCGCGTCCCGTTCACCCCGGTCGTGGCCTCGGTGAACCCGAACAACGGGCCCAACCCGGGCGGCACCACCGTGACGATCACCGGCCAGGGCTTCATCCCCGGGGCGACGACGTTCAAGTTCGCCGGTGTCCCGGCCGTCGTCGTGGGCTGCGCGAGCAGCACGTCATGCACGGCCATCACTCCGGCCGGCAGCGGCGTCGTGGATGTGAGCGTCAGCGTAGTTGTGCCCGGGATGCCTTTCCCGGCGACGTCCGGCACACTCCCCGGCGGTTTCACTTACTCCACCGCGGTTGCGCCCACGGTGACCGGCATCGCACCGACGTTGGGTCCCCTTTCCGGTGGCACCGTCATCACGATCACCGGCACCGGCTTCGACACGACTGGCGCAACAACGGTCAACGTCATCCCGACAGGCGCGACGCTCGGCACCGCCAACGCCGCCACCGGCGTGAGCTGCAGCAGCTCAACGCTGTGCACCGCCACCAGCCCGGGTGCGTCGGCTCCGTCCGGCTTGACGCCAGCGGATGTCCTCGTGACTGTTGGCGGACTCACCAGCGCGGCCTCACCCGCTGACGTGTTCACCTACGACACTGCCCCGATCGTGACCGGTCTCACTCCGAGCACCGGAAGTCAATCTGGTGGTACGTCGGTCACGATCAACGGCAGCGGCTTCGATACGTCCGGCAACACCACCGTGCACTTCGGCTTGGTCGACATCTTGAATGTTGCCTGCGCGAGTTCGGTCGCCTGCGTGGTCAATAGCCCGGCTGCAACCGGCACCGTGGACGTGACTGTCACCGACCCGGGTGGCACGAGCGCCGTCAACCCCGCTGACCAGTTCACCTACACCGCAGCGACGACCCCAGTCATCACCAGTGTCGCGCCGAACCAGGGTGTGAC
>JANMQX010000374.1:0-8427 GCA_031370745.1 Ilumatobacteraceae bacterium | reverse complement strand
CGTGGTCGTGGTCTTGCCCTCGCCCAGTGGGGTCGGGGTGATCGCAGTTACCACGACGTACTTCGCCTTCGGCCGGTCGGCGAGCTCGTCGATCGCCTCGAGCCTGATCTTGGCCAGCTCATCGCCGTGCGCCTCGAGGAGGTGAGGCCCAATACCCATCTGAGCGGCGATCTCGGTGAGTGGGGCCAGCGTGCCGGCACGGGCGATGTCGAGGTCGGAAGGAAAAGCCACTGGTTGACTCCTTTGTCAGGCCAATTCGGTCGGTTCCACATTACGGAACCAGCCCACGATGCGGAATACTAGTCGATGTCCGCAATCGAGCTGCCACCGAAGACCTGCATCGTCGGGACCACTTCGAGACGCGTCACGTCAACGTGACCCGGCATGCTGAGGGCCATGCCCACCAGACCGGCAACGTCGCCTGGTTGAATCGAGGTCGCCCCCGAGTACAGCCGGGTGACCGCAGCGTCGTGACCACCCATCGCTGCGTCGTACAGGTTGGTTTCGACCCGGCCCGGCACCACAACGGTCACGCGAACAGCAGCTCCGAACAGATCCATCCGCAGCCCGTCGGCGAAGGCGTTGAGTGCGGCTTTGGTCGCCGAGTAGATCGCGCTGTTGGCAGTCGGTCTGGACCCGGCGATGGATCCGGTGAACACGAGGTGGCCGCGATTGCGCTCCACCATGCCGGGCAGTACCGCCATCGTCGACTGCACTGCGGCGCGCAGGTTGATGTCGATCAACGCATCGGCCACGGCCGCGTTCGATAGCTGCACCGGCTTGAGGTCGCCGATAATGCCGGCATTGTTGACGAGAACGTCGACCTCGAGATCGCGCAGCACGGTGAGCAACGCCACCGAGTCGCAAATGTCGATGCCGTGCACGCTCACCCGGTCGAGCCCGGTGAGCAGCTGCAGCGAATCATCTGGCAATGCCAATGCGTGCACGTGCATCCCCAATCGCACGAGTTCGTCGACGATTGCCCGCCCGATGCCACCGGAAGCTCCGGTCACAACGGCAGTCTCGTACGGAGTCACAGGTCCTTGCACAGTCGTAGGGCGTCGTAGATCGCGGCGTGGATGTTGCGACCAGCCACAGCATCGCCGATGCGGAACAGTTGGTACCCATCGCCAGCGATCGGTTGCGGCCTGCCGGCAAGCAGTGCTGGATGATCGACCTCGCCGCCGTTGCTCGAGCCCTTCTGCAAGGCGAAGTAGAGCTCGTCATTGGCAAGCACTCCGTGGTCGACCACAACAGCGTCGACAGTTCGCGTGTGCCGAACCGGCGAATGATCGCTGCCGACCTCGACAACGAGGCGGCCGCCGTCGCGGCGAACCGTGCGAACGCGTTGGTTCAACGTGATCCGCGTATCGGTCTCGTTGAACGCCCGAGCATATGGCACCATGTTCATGCCGCCGACGTCGATGCCAACGGTTCGCTCCGGTGTGACGATCTCCAAACGAGCGCCCGAACGCGCCAGCATCTCCGCAGTGGTCATCGCCGAATGTGTGCCATCGTCGTCGTACAACAGCACGTCGCCAGTGAGCCGGGCATTGCCGCCGACCACATCCCAGGCTGACACCACGAGTTCGTCGCCGCATTCGAGTGGAGGATTTTGGGGCAACCCGCCGGTGGCGACGATCACCACATCGGGTTGCAGATCGCCGACGATGTGCTCGTCGGCGTAGATGTCGACGCGCACATCGACGCCCAGCCTGGCCAACTCGCTGTCACGCCACTCGACGATTCCCAGCAGGTCCTTGCGCCGCGGGTTGCGCGCCGCAAGACGGATCTGTCCGCCGGTCCACGGCATCGCCTCGAGCAAGACCACGTCGTGACCACGCTCTGCAGATACTCGGGCCGCCTCCAAGCCGCCTGGGCCGCCGCCGACGATCACGACACGCCGCCGCCGCGTGGCGTGAGGTACGTCGTGGGGCATCGTCTGCTCGCGACCCGTCGCCGCATTGTGAATGCACAATGCTTCACCCGATTGATAGATGCGGTCGAGGCAATAGGTCGCACCGACGCACGGCCGGATGGTGTGCTCGACGCCCAGTTCGATCTTGCGCACAAGGTGCGGCTCAGCCATCTGGGCGCGGGTCATACCGACCATGTCGACCAACCCTTCGCCGATCGCATGCCGAGCAGTGGCGACCTCGTCGACTTTCGAGGCATGCAACACGGCGAGCCCGGTTTCGGCGCGAACCATTCCCGCGAAGTCGAGGTGCGGGGCAGAGCGCATTCCGTGGATGGGAATCACCTCCGTCAGAACGGCGTCGTTGACGATGTTGCCGCGAATGACGTTGACGAAGTCGATGAGTGACTCACCGCTGAGCCGGCGAAGTATCTCCAACCCGACGGGGGCGTCGATCCCCTCCTCGAGCCGTTCGTCGACCGCCATGCGGATGCCGACGATGTAGTCCGAGCCGACGCGCTCGCGGATTGCGCGCAGCACTCGCAGCGGAAAGCGCATCCGATTGTCGAATGGCCCGCCGTAGTCGTCGCTGCGATGGTTCGTCGCCGGCGACCAGAACTGATCGAACAGGTGGCCATAGGCCTCGATCTCGACGCCGTCCATTCCACCGATCTTCATTCGCTCGGCAGCATCGGCGTAGTGGCCGACGATGCGGTCGATGTCCCACGGTTCGGCGACTTTCGGATGCGACCGGTGAGCCGGCTCGCGCATCGCCGAAGGGGCGACGACGGGTAGCCAGTCATCCTGACCCCAACCAGTGCGCCGCCCGAGGTGGCTGATCTGGATCATGGCCGCGGCGCCGTGCTCGTGTATCCCGTCGGTCATCGCCTGGATCCACGGCACGATCGCATCGTCGTAGGCATGTAGGTTGCCGAAGGCCGGCGGGCTGTCGGGCGAGACGATCGCGGTGCCGGCTGTCATCGTCATCGCCAGCCCACCCTTGGCCTTCTCGACGTGATACAGCCGATACCGATCCTTCGGCATCCCGTCTTCGCTGTAGGCAGGTTCGTGCGACGATGAGAAGACCCGGTTTCGAAGCCGAAGATGCTTGAGGGTGAACGGCTGGAGCAGCGGATCCGACTTCACGGTTACTTCTTACAACCTCTCTCCGAAAGTTTCGATTGTCAGGGCCGCAGGGCGTCGATCAAAGGGTCGCGCGACATGGGCACGGCGCCATCGGACGTGATCAGGACCTGCTGCTCGAGCTTGACACCTTCGTGGCCGCCGGCGGCGCCGATGTAGCTCTCCACGCAGACAACCATGTTCTCGACGAAGTCGCCGTCGTAGCCCCAATCCGCATAGTCGACGGCGTAGGCCACCGTCGGGAACTCGTCGACAAATCCTGCGCCGTGGATCATCATCATGTACCGATTCGGCACATACTCGTCGGGGACCTGCCAGCACTTCTCGCCGAACTCCTTGAACGACAGGCCGGGCTTGATCAGCTCGATGTTGGTCAGGATCTGTTCCTGGGCGATGTCGTAGAGCTTGCGCTGCTCCGCGCTCGGTGGCTTGCCCGGACACACCAGCGTGCGCGAGATGTCGGCCAGGTAGCCCATCGGTCCGACCATGTCGGTATCGAATGCGACGAGATCGCCCGGCTCGATCACCTTGTTGCTGGCCTCTTGGAACCATGGGTTCGTACGCTGGCCAGAGGTCAGCAGGCAGCATTCGATCCACTCGCCATCGTGGGCGATGTTGGTCTGATGCAGGATGCTCCACAGTTCGTTCTCCGTGAGCCCCGGCTGCAACGCCTGGCGAATGCGACCGACACCGACATCGCACACATCCATCGATAGTTGCATCGCCATGATCTCTTCGGGTGTCTTGATCATGCGCGCCAGCTCCAGCGGCTCCTGCGCGTCGAACAGCTGGATGCCCGCGTCCGTGAGGTGCCGCGCACCCCACGGCTCGCAGCGGTCGACGGCGAGACGCTGATCGGCTCCGCCGTGTTGGCGCATCAGATCGATGATGTCGCGAGACCACAGTTCAGCCTTCTCCTGAGTTCGCGGACCCGCCAAGAAGTAGAACCACGGCACAGCCTTGCGGACCTCGTCGACCGAATCGAGGTCTGTCTGCAGGTACATACAGGTGCCGAATTCGAACAGCACGACCGGGCCATCGACTGGCACGAACACGTAGCGACCTGGCGCATGAAGCGTCCACACGTTGAAGGTGTGGGTGTCGGTCGCATAGCGAATGTTGATCGGGTCGCTCAACAGCGCCGCGCCATAGTCGTGGGCGACCAGCTCGGCGCGAAGTCGGGCGAGCCTGTCGAGGCGCAGCTTGCGCCGGTCGATCGCCGCGAGACGAGCCGGGATGTCGATGGCCAATGTCATGTGAGGGTCCCCTACCTTTCAGTACCACTGGTCGGGCATCGAAGCTTTGCGTTGCTCGACGAACTCGACCAACGCGGCGTCGACGGCGTCGTCGATCGGCGGCGCCACGTAGTTGTCGAGCGTCTCGCGGCACAGGAGAGCGGCCCGGTTCTCGCTGTCGTGTTCGCCGGCGTCGCGCCACTGTTCGAACGACGACGAGTCGCTGAGCGCCGACTCGTAGAAAGCGGTCTCGTAATGGCGCAGCGTGTGCTGTGCCGAGAAGAAGTGCTTGCCCGGTCCGATCTCGGCGAACCCGTCGAGCGCGAACTGATCGGGCGACAGATCGAACCCCTTCAGGTAGGTGTGCGCTGCGCCGCACAGATCGAGATCCATCATGAACTTCTCGTAGCCCATTGCCAGCCCGCCCTCGAGCCAGCCGGCGGAATGGAGGATGAAGTTTGCGCCGCACAGCAACGCTGACATCATCGACACCGTCGATTCACTCATTGCCTGACCATCGGCGGTCTTCGACGAGGTGAATGCGCCCGAGCAGCGCAGCGGGAGACCGACGCGGCGCGCCAACTGGCCGACGACGAGCGAACCGAGTGCAGGCTCAGGTGTGCCGAAGGTCGGGCTGCCGCTGTGCAGGTTCATCGACGACAAGAAGTTGCCGTAGATCGCCGGCGAGCCGCGCCGCACCAGTTGACCGAGCGCCACGCCCACCAGCGTCTCGGCATGTGCCTGGGCGACCGCGCCGGCAGTGGTGACAGGCCCCATCGCCCCGCCGAGGATGAACGGGACGACGACCGGCGCTTGATTGGCGGCTGCGTACGTCTTCAAGGCGCCGGTCATTGTCGCATCCCATACCAGCGGAGAATTGACGTTGACGTTGCCCATGATCACGCAGTTGTTGTCGACGACGTCGGCGCCGAACACGATGCGAGCCATCTCGATCGAATCTGCGGCCCGCGAAGGATGGGTGACCGAACCCATGAAGGCCTTGTCGCTGTAGCGAAGGTGCGAGTACACCATGTCGAGGTGGCGCTTGTTGACCGGGACATCGACCGGCTCGCAGACGGTGCCGCCACTGTGGTGCAACCATGGCGTGTCGTAGGTGAGCTTGACGAAGTTCTGGAAGTCGACAAGTGTTCCGTAGCGTCGCCCTCCTGCCAGATCGCGAACGAACGGCGAGCCATAGGTCGGCGCCAGCACGACGTTGGTGCCACCGATCTCGACTGACTTTGCCGGGTTCCGAGCCAACTGCGTGAACTGGCGGGGAGCAGTCGCGCACAACGCCCTGACGTGTCCCGGATCGAAGTGAGCAGTGATGCCGTCGATCGTCGCCCCGGCATCCTTGAAGAGCTGCAAGGACTCGGGGTCTTCGCGAATCTCGACGCCAACATCTGCCAGAATTCGATCGGCATTTTCCTCGATCAACGCGAGGCCTTCTTCACCCAACAGCTCGTACGGCGGTATCTCGCGTCGGATGAAAGCAGGCGCGTGCGGCCGGGCGCCTTCGCCCGTGCGTGCCGCCATCCGCGCGGATCGCCCACCACTGGTGCGATGACGGGCCTCGGTCATATAAAACCCCCTCCTTGCCTGCGACCGTACCAGCGCGGTTTCTGTCCGGCCGATTTCTGGTACGACCGTTCCGCGATTGAACATTGACGCCCTCGTTCGACCCTAGCTATCGTGGCGCACCTGGCCGCTTCGAAGTGGCCCTGGATCACGGGGAGAGATTTGATGGACTACCGGCTTTTTGACAGCGTGCGTCGCCAGGCAAGCCCAGTTGAAGTAGAACTCGTCGAGGCGTTCGCCCAAGGGCGGATCTCGAGGCGTGCATTCGTCGCTCGCGGATCGATGATCGGCCTCGGAGCGCCGTTGATCGGTGCGATCCTTGCCGCGTGCGGCAGCGACAGCAAGAGTGCGACTGCTCCTGCGGGAACCACTGCTTCTGGTGGGACCACTGCTTCTGGTGGCACCACGGCTCCCGGCGGAACGGCAGCCGCCGGACCGATCAAGCAGGGCGGCACACTTCGTATTGCTGCCCAGAAGCCGGCTGGGCCTCTCGATCCGGTGGCAATGGCCGACCTTGGTACGTACACCCCGGTCGTCACGGCGTTCGAGTACCTGGTCGACATCCTCGGCGCCGAGGTCAAGCCGATGCTCGCCGAGAAGTGGAGCCCGAACGCAGACGGCAGCGTCTGGACGTTCAACTTGCGCAAGGGCGTGAAGTGGCACGACGGTACGCCGTTCACCGCAGCCGATGTGGTGGCCACCATGGATCGTTTGGCCGGCAGCAACCTGAAGGCCTCTCTCGCCGCTGGCGCCACGAAGGCCGTCGACGACTTCACCGTCGAGATGACCCTCCTCAGCCCTGACGGGCAGTTCCCGCAACAGGTCGGTGCCTACAACCCGCAGTCGGTGATCACGCCGAAGGACTTCGTGGTCGGCACCACGCTCGACCAGCGCAAGACCGGTACTGGCGCCTTCAAGCTGACCAAGTACGACCCGGCCACGGGCGCCACCTTCGAAGCCAACACCGAGTGGTGGGGCGGCAAGCCGTTCCTCGACAAGTTGGAGTTCATCTTCAGCGACGACCTCGCCACTCAGGTCTCTGGTCTTCAGGGAGGAGCGGCCGACGCGATCGTGCAGTTCTCCGTGGTAGGCGGCGACGCGGTGCTGAATGACCCCAACCTCACTGTCGGGATCATCCACGGCTCTGCGCATCGTCAGATCTGGATGAACACCCGCGAAGGCGATTTCACTGACGTGAAGGTTCGCCAAGCGGTGGCTCTCGGGATCGACCGCCAGGCACTGATCGACAACGTGCTGAAGGGCAAGGGCGACATCGGTAACGACCACCCGATCTCACCGATCTATCCATTCTTCGATGCCTCCTTGCCCCAGCGGGCTCGTGACGTGGCCAAGGCCAAGCAGTTGCTCAGCGATGCGGGCAAAGCCGGCCTTGCCGCAACGATGTATCTTCCGAAGCTGCAGGAGATCCCACAGCTCGCCCAGTTGGTGCAGAGCCAGTTGAAAGAGATCGGGATGAACGTCACGCTGCAGCAAGAGAGCGTTGTCGACGGCGAGGAGTGGTGCAAGGTCTACGACTCGAAGAAAGAGCCGGCAGGATGCGACGGCGGCAAGGACTTCGGCATCGTCGACTACGGCCCGCGTGGCGTGCCCGACGTGTACCTGGTGAAGGCGTATGCCACCGGCGAGTGGAACTCGGCGCACTACATCTCCGAGCCCTTCCGAGCTGCGGTGAAGAAGTACCAGTCGTCGCTCGACCTCGACGGCCAGAAGGCGGCGATCAAGGACATCGAAAAGATCGCCAACGAGGACGTACCGTATGCGATCCCGTACTTCTACAACTCGCTCTATGCCACGTCGAAAAAGGTGACCGGCATCGTGGTCACGGGCCTCGGTCACTTCTACTGCGGCAAGGCCGGTTTCACCGCCTGACTCAAACTCATGTCGAGCACCGTCTGGCCTGTGTGGTCGCCGCTTCCGTGTGGCGTTGGCACAGGCCAGACCGCTAGAACTTCGTTCGAACTCGAACGAACTCAGGAAGGGGGGCTGAATGGGTCGGTATCTGCTGCGGCGCTTGGCGTCGGCAGTGGTCACGCTGTGGTTGCTGGCCACGATTGTGTTCCTGATCGTCAACGTCCTGCCCGGCGACGTTGGCCGCAGGGTGCTCGGCCCGTTCGCCCTGAAAGAGGACGTGGCCAGGTTCAACCATCAGATCGGCACAGATCGCCCCCTGATCCAGCAGTACTTCACGGCGATACGCCGGTTGTTCACACTGGACTTCGGGCACTCGTATCAGAGCGGTGGCCTCGTGACGAAGATCATCTTCCCGGCGCTGTTCCGCTCCGGGAAGCTGGCGTTGCTGGCGTTCGTCATCACGATCCCGATCTCGATCGCAGCCGGGATCTTCGCTGCTCGCCGCCAGGACAAGGTGTCCGACCGGGTTGTCGTCAACACCGGTTTGGCCACGTCGTCGATCCCTGAGTTCGTGACGGCAGCCGTGCTGATGTCGATCTTCGCCGTGCACTGGAAGCTGGGCAAGGTGTTCGCCGACCCACCCGCCGGCACGTCGGTCATCGGCCAGTTCCAGTATCTGCTCAC
>JANMQX010000349.1:0-2245 GCA_031370745.1 Ilumatobacteraceae bacterium | reverse complement strand
GCTGCCGCTGCCGGCGGCGCCACCGGAGTTGACCATCACCATCGATCCCTTGATGAAGATGCCGCCCGCGTTGATGGTGATGAAGTTGCCGCCGACCTTCAGCGACACCTGCGTGCCGGCCTCGATCACGACGCTGGTGCCGGCCTTCAGGTGGATCTCGGTGCCGGCGTCGGCCGCCATCTTCGAACTGATTTTCGCCTGCCAGTCGGCACCCGCTTTCAGATGGTAGCCGCCGCCGAGCTTGACGATGTCGTCGCCGGTTGCTTCCATGTGCACGTCGGCGCCGTACTTGACGATCGAATCGCTCTTGACCTCCAGGGGCTTCTCGTTGCCGATGAATTCCTTGCGGTCGTGCTTGACGTAGGCGACCTGGTCTTTCTCGGCGCGAACGAACACCTCTTCGCTGCCCATCTTGTCGTCGAAGCGCAGCTCGTTGTAGTTGGCCGCGCCACCCCCCGGCGAGCTGTGGCTGCGGATGCCCCAGCGGGTTTTCTCGTCGGGCATCGTGAACGGCGGCTTGTTGACGCCGTTGTAGACGCTGCCGGTGACGATCGGGCGGTCCGGGTCGCCTTCGAGGAACTCGACGATCACCTCGTGGCCGACGCGCGGAATCGCCATCGCGCCGTAGCCGTTGCCGGCCCATTGCTGGGCGACGCGGATCCAGCAGCTGCTGTTCGCGTCGACCTTGCCGAAGCGGTCCCAGCGGAACAGCACCTTGACCCGGCCGAGGTTCTTGTCGTCGTCCTCGGTGAAGATTTCAGTGCCCGAGGGGCCGCAGACGACGGCGGTTTGCGGGCCTTTGATCAGCGGCTTCGGCGTGCTGCGCGGCGCGCGGAATTGCTGCGTGGCTGGCATGGCAATGATCGTACTGCCGAAGCGAAAGCCCCCGCCGCCGGCACTCGTTTCGGTGTTGGCCACGCCCTCATAGACCACACCGGTAACCAGCATCTTGATGTTGAACGCATCGACCGGGTGGCGCTCGAGGGTGAACTGCGAGCCAGCCTGGAAGCCCCGCACGTTTCCGCGGCCCGAGAACACCTGATACTGTGCCTGCAACTCGTCGAGCCGCGTGCCCGCGTACTGGCGACCTTCGTCCGACTTGACGAATTCGGCCGGGTACTCGTAGACCTCGTATTCGTTGTACGGATGCGAACGCGCCTTCTCGGCCGACGACAGCAGCTGCGCTTTCGGGTTCAGGTAGTCGTGATCGTCGACGGTGTACTTGCCGGGCTGGATGTTGTACTCGCCCTGCCAACTGTTCACGGTGTCGAGCGCGGCGCCCGCTGCGGCCGGGTCGGGCTCGGCGAAACGGACCTTCTCGTAGCCCGGGTATTCCTTGTGCTGGCCGCTCGAGTCACCGACCACCATCGTGTGCTTGCCGTTTTCGTGCTCGAACCAGTAGTACATGCCTTCCTGCTCCATCAAGCGGCTGACGAAGTTGAGGTCCGTTTCGTGGTACTGGCAGCAATATTCCCATTCGTGGTAGGTGCGCGACACGTCGATCTTGAAGCTGGCCAGCCCACCGATCTTGCCGAAGACATCGCGCAGGATGTCGGGCACGGTCTTCTTCTGGAAGATGCGGCTGTTCGTCTGCCGGGTCAGGAACCACAGCCAGGGATGCACCGTCGCCTCGTACAGGTAAGCCTTGGTTTCCTTTTGCCCCTTGATCGACTCGACGATCTCGTGCACGCCCGACCAGCGCGTCACATAGCCGTTGAAGAAGCGCGACTTCTTCGCTTCGAGTTCGAGGTAGATGGTGACGTTCTGCCCGAGCATCTGCTCGCCGCTGATGGTCGGCTTCTTGCTCTTGAGCCGTACCGTGAACTCGCTCAGGCCACTCAAGCGCTCTGACCCGCTCATCGCTACCAGCAACAGGTCGGGATCGAGCGGGGTGGCGATGGCAAGTGATCGGTGCATGGTGGGCCCGTGTAGACAAAGCGACTTTGCCGGACGAGGCGCTTGTTCGTCAACCTGCAAATTCGGGATGAGTTTGCGCCGATTCTTCGCTCGAATCGATGGCGTTGCGCCCGCCACCGAGCTGAGCGGGTCGGGGGCGAGAGAAGTCGCGGCTGCTCGCCGTGCTAGCATCATTTCGCTCGATGTTGGCTCGTTCTGGTTGAGAGCCGACGAGTAGTGTCTGGCGATCTTTTGAGGAGTGACCGTGGGCGCTTCGACTACTCCAGGACCGCTGGGCGTTTGCAGCGCCGGCATCGCGGTGCCCGAGGATGTTCCGTCGGTGTTCGGC
>JANMQX010000278.1:0-36211 GCA_031370745.1 Ilumatobacteraceae bacterium | reverse complement strand
GAGTGCGGCGTGTTCGGCATCTCCACTCCCCACGGCGAGGGCGTTGCCCAGACGGTCTTCTTCGGGTTGTTCGCATTGCAACATCGTGGGCAAGAAGCAGCCGGGATCGCCGTCAGCGACGGGAGTCGCGTCCGTCTCCACAAAGACACGGGCCTCGTGGCAAATGTGTTCACGCAGGCGACGATGAACACGCTCGCCGGCTATCACGGCATCGGCCACACCCGGTACAGCACCACCGGCGCCAACGCTCAACGGAACCACCAACCGTTCCTGGTCGAGACGATGCACGGCCCGTTGGCACTCGCCCACAACGGCAACCTGGTCAACGCGCCGGCGCTGCGCGATGAGCTGCTGTCCCGCGGGTTCGGGCTCACTGCTACCAGCGACACCGAGGTGATGACACTGATGCTCGCCGCAGCGGGCGGTAAGACCTGGGAAGATCGCGTCGAGCGCACGCTGCCGGCGTGGAAGGGTGCCTACTCGTTGGTGATCTTGGTTGCCGATCGGGTGATCGCCGTACGCGACCCGTGGGGATTCCGACCGATGAGCGTCGGGCGCCTTCCGCACGGCGGCTACGCGGTCGCCTCTGAGACCTGCGCGCTCAGCACACTTGGTTGCCTCGACATCAGCGAGGTCGCGCCCGGTGAGATCGTGACGCTCAACGGTGCCGAGATGACCCGGCGTCAAGCATTGACGCCCGCCGCCCGTTCGGCTCGGTGCACATTCGAGTTCGTCTACTTCAGCCGGCCCGACAGCGTGTGGGCGGATCGCAACATGCACCACGTACGTCAACGTCTCGGCGAGGAACTTGCCACCGAAGCGCCCGCCGAGGCCGACGTGGTGATCCCGGTTCCCGACTCGTCGATCCCAGCGGCCATCGGCTTCAGCAGGGCCAGCGGCATCCCTCACAACGACGGGCTCATCAAGAATCGTTACATCGGCCGCACGTTCATCGAACCGACCCAGGACCTGCGCGAGCGTGGTGTTGCGCTGAAGTTCAACGCGTTGGCCGAGAACCTTGCCGGCAAACGGGTCGTGATGATCGACGACTCACTGGTGCGCGGCACAACTGCGGGGCCGCTCGTGAAACTGCTGCGCGACGCCGGCGCCACCGAAGTACATGTGCGCATCACCTGTCCACCAATTA
Source organism: Ilumatobacteraceae bacterium (assembly GCA_031370745.1). GTDB lineage: Bacteria > Actinomycetota > Acidimicrobiia > Acidimicrobiales > Ilumatobacteraceae > JAENVT01. Next base: position 35,064 of record JANMQX010000278.1, on the reverse strand, counting down.
CTCATGCCTGCCACTTCGGCGTCGACATGGGCCACGACGGCGACCTCATGGCAGCGCGCCTGAGCGTCGAGGAGATTCGAGCACACATCGATGCCGACTCGTTGGCGTTTCTGTCGCTCGATGGGATGATGCGCGCGATCACGGTCGACCCGGGCGACGACAAGGTCAACGGCGATGCGGAGGGATATTGCAACGCGTGCTTCACGGGTCGCTACCCGATGGAAGTAGCCGAGGCACAAGCCAAGCTGGCGTTCGAGGGCGTACTGGCGTGAAGCCGTCGTCCGGCAGTTCGGTCATCTGTGTGAGCGATCAATGCCGCGGCAGCTCTGTGCGCTCGCACAGAGACACCGGAGCGGCGGTTCGCCAATGAGAGTGCTTGTGATCGGCTCGGGTGGGCGGGAGTCCGCCATCGCCTGGGCGTGCCGCAGGCATGGACACGAGGTGACGGTTTCGGCGGAACTGTCACCCGACGCACTGCCCGACCTCGTGATCGTCGGTCCAGAGACAGCACTTGCCGCCGGAGTTGCCGACGAGTGTCGCCGTCGCCGCGTCCCGTGCTTCGGCCCAACTGCCGACCTCGCCCGCGTGGAATCCTCGAAGGGCTACGCCCGCTCGTTGGCGGCTTCGCTCGGCCTTCCATCTCCCCGTCATCTGTCGACGTCGTCGGCCGACGAAGCCACGGCGTGGTGGCGTGCACTGGGCGCCGCGGTCGTGGTGAAGCAGGACGGACTCGCTGCAGGCAAGGGCGTCATTGTGCCGAGCACCGACGACGAGACCTGCGAAGCAATCATCTCGCTCAGCGCGCTCGGACCGATCGTCGTCGAGGAACGCCTCACCGGCCCGGAATGCAGCCTGATGGCTCTTTGCGATGGCAAGGTGGCGCGGGCCCTGCCGATTGCCCAGGACCACAAACGAATCGGCGAGGGTGACACCGGTGCGAACACCGGTGGGATGGGTGCCTATGCACCAGCCCCGATCAGCAACGACGCGGCCGCTCTGACGACAACGTTCGTCCAACCGGTCATCGACCACTTCGCCGCCGCCGGCACACCGTACGTGGGGGTCCTCTACGCCGGGCTGATGCTGACTGCCGATGGACCGCGGTTGATCGAGTTCAACTGCCGATTCGGCGACCCGGAGGCTCAGGCAGTGCTGCCCCTGCTCGAGTCGGATCTTGCCACGGTCGCAATGTCCTGTTGCAGCGGCCGACTTGCCGAGACGTCACTGACGATTCGTGAGGGAGCGACCTGCACCGTGGTGGCCGCTGCCCCCGGATACCCAACGCAGCCGATCATCGGCCAGGCCATCACCGGCCTCGATCACGACCACGACGCCGCTCTGGTCTTCCTGGCGGGCACGGATGGCTCCACAGTGACAGGTGGCCGAGTGCTCGCTGTCACAGGTTTGGGCGAATCGCTGGCGTCCGCCCGCGCCAACGCGTACTCCCGGCTGACGTCGATCCAGTTCGATGGGAAGCAGGTGCGCAACGACATCGGCTGGCGCGCCGCGGGCGCGATGTTGACCTCGTACGCCGCTGCAGGCGTCGACATCGACGAAGGCAGCCGCGCTGTGCGCCAGATGAAACAAGCGGTCGAGCGCACGCACGGACCTGCGGTGCTGCGCGGAGTCGGCAGCTTCGGCGGTGCTTTCAGCGGCAAGGTCATCAAGGCGATGGACGAGCCTGTGCTGGTCGCCTCGACCGACGGCGTCGGCACAAAGGTCGAACTGGCGGCACGACTCGGCCGCTATCGCGGCGTTGGCGCCGACATCGTCAACCACTGCATCGACGACGTTCTGGTACAGGGAGCGAGACCGTTGTTCTTCCTGGACTACATCGCCTCGAGCAAGATCCATGCCGAGCACGTGGCCGACGTGGTGACCGGGATGGCGGAAGCGTGCGAGGCGGCCGGCTGCGCGTTGCTCGGTGGCGAGACAGCCGAGATGCCAGGGGTCTACGCGCCCGGTGCGTTCGACATCGCCGGCACGCTCGTCGGAATCGTTGAACAGCGCGACATGCTGCCCCGCGACGAACTTCGTGTTGGAGATGCCTTGATCGGCGTGGCTTCGAATGGCCCGCACACCAACGGGTATTCACTGTTGCGCAAGATCTTCGAATGGTTGCCGATGGATTCGACTCCGCCGGGCTTCGACCGTACCCTTGGCGAGACGTTGCTGGTGCCGCACCGCAGCTACCTCGACGTCCTCACCAACGCGCTGGCGTGCGGCAAGGTCAAAGCGCTCGCCCACATCACTGGCGGCGGCTTGCCCGAGAACCTGCCCCGGGTGCTGCCCGACGGCTGCGACGCCAACATCGAGCTTGGTTCGTGGCCGGTGCCACCGCTGTTTCAACTGGTTCGCGAGGTGGCCACGCAGCTCGATGCCTACGAGTTGTACCGCACGTTGAACATGGGCATCGGCATGGTCCTGGTGTGCTCGCCAGCCGACGTTGCCGCCGTGCAACGCAGCATCGACGAAGCGACGTGGGTCATCGGCCAACTCGCCGCATCATCGAACCTCGAGCAGCGGGTTCACCTGCGGTGACGCGACTCGTCGTGCTCGCCTCCGGAGACGGAACGAATCTACAAGCCATCCTCGATGCCTGCGCCGACGGTCGCCTGCCTGCGCGTGTCACCGCCGTCGTCTCCAACAAGCCGGGTAGCGGCGCACTGCAGCGCGCCGCCGACGCAGGGGTTCCGTACGTACACGTGGCACCGCACCCCGGCGAACCCCGAGCTGACTACGACGCACGACTCGCCGACATCGTCACCGGCTTCGACCCCGGTTGGGTCGTTCTCGCCGGTTGGATGCGCGTGCTGTCGATGAACTTCCTCGGTTGGTTCCCTGGCATGGTCGTCAACCTGCACCCAGCGCTGCCAGGTGAGCTGCCAGGAGTCGGCGCCATCGAACGGGCCTGGCGCGAAGCCCAGGGCGGCTGCCGCGACCACACCGGCGTCACGGTGCACCTCGTTCCCGACGAAGGCGTCGACGACGGGCCAGTGCTCGCCACCGCCACAGTCGCAATTCACCCCTTCGACACCCTCGAGAGCCTCACCGAGCGAGTTCATTGCGTGGAGCACCGCATACTCGTCGAAACTCTCGCTACCTTGTGCACGACAGGAGCCAACGCATGAGCAACCACGAATTCTTCGACCGCTTCGAAGCCCTCACCTTCGACGATGTGGTGATCGTCCCCGGCTACAGCGACGTGTTGCCCGACACGGTCGATACCACGGCGACCTTTGCCGCCGACATCACCCTCAACGTGCCGATCGTCTCGGCAGCGATGGACAAGGTCACCGAGGCTCGCATGGCCATCGCTGCCGCCCGCGAGGGTGGGATCGGTGTGATCCACCGCAACCTGTCGATCGAAGACCAGGCCGCGGAAGTGCAGAAGGTGAAGCGCAGCCAGAGCGGCATGATCACCGATCCGGTGACGTTGTCGCCGACCGCCACGCTGCACGATGCCGAGGCCTTGATGAATCGCTTCAAGTTCAGCGGTGTCCCGATCACCGACGCCGACGGCCGGTTGGTGGGCATCCTCACCAACCGCGATACCCGTTTCTGCTCCGGCGCCGATTTCGACAGGCCGGTCACGGAATTCATGACCTCCAGCGGTTTGGTCACCGCGTCGGAGGGCACCACCCTGGAACAGGCCAAGGCCATTCTCCAGAAGCATCGCATCGAGAAGTTGCCGCTGGTCGACTCGGCGAACCGCCTGATCGGCCTCATCACGGTGAAGGACATCCTGAAGCGTCAGGAGTTCCCCAACGCCACACGCGACTCCGCCGGACGGCTGCGCTGTGCCGCAGCGGTCGGCGTCGGCGCCGATCTCGAACAGCGAGTCGAGGCCTTGTTCGCGCAGGCGGTCGACGCCGTCGCGCTCGACACAGCCCATGGCCATTCGGCCGGTGTGATCAAGGCAATCGAACGCATCAAGTCGTCGTGGCCATCGCTTGCGGTCGTCGCCGGCAATGTCGTGACTGAGGAGGGCGTCGATGCACTCGCTGCGGCCGGAGCCGATGCCATCAAAGTCGGTGTTGGCGCCGGATCCATCTGCACCACACGCGTCGTCAGCGGCGCCGGGATGCCACAGTTGTCGGCGATCTACTTCACCTGCAAGCAGGCCCGCAAGCGCGGAGTGCCGATCATCGCCGACGGCGGAATCACCTACTCCGGCGACATGGTCAAGGCGCTGGCGGCGGGCGCCGACACGGTGATGCTCGGCTCGCTGTTGGCCGGCACCGACGAAGCCCCGGGCGAGCTCGAGCTCTTCGAGGGCCGTCGCTACAAGAGCTATCGCGGCATGGGTTCAATGGGTGCAATGCAAGGGCTCGGGGCCGATCGCTACGCCACCGCACAGTCAACGGTGGCGGCGGCCACTCGCAAGCTGGTGCCTGAGGGAATCGAAGGACGAGTCGCGTATGCCGGGACGTTGAGCGATGTGATGTATCAACTCGTGGGCGGCCTGCGCAGCGGCATGGGTTATGCCGGTGCGGCCACGCTCGACGCATTGCGTTCGGCGCGGTTCATGAAGGTCACTACAGCCGGTCGCGAAGAGAGCCATCCTCACGATGTGACCATCACCAAGGAAGCCCCCAACTACCAGCGCGGCGGCTAGCCACCAGCGGTCTCGACGACCGCAAGCAGGGCGCTGCCGTAGCGCTCGAGCTTGACCGGGCCCATGCCCTTGATGTTGCCGAGAGCCGCCAGGGTGGTCGGGCGATCGCGGGCGATGTCGTGCAACGCCTGATCCGACAACACGGTGTAGGCAGGCTTTCCTGCGGCGAGATGGCGGCGCGCCGCACGGAGCTCCTCGAACAACGACGACTCTGCGGCGCTCAGATCGCGACCCGGCCGCTCGGCGGGCAATGGCGCGCGTAGCGGTTGACGGGCGGCGAGGCGTTCGGCTGCAAGCGCATTTGGGTCAGGCGGGTGCAGGCACTGGTTGATGAACGGCGACGGACGCGTGCCAGACACGATGTGCACCCGTGTGCGGCCACGGGTGAGGGCAACGTGGAACACGCGGCGCTCCTCTTCGATGTCGGTGGCCAAGCGATGCGGAAACTGATCGGCTTCAGCGTGGTGCACGATCACGACTGGCCATTCCTTTCCCTTCACACGATGCACAGTCGCCAGTGTCACACCGTCGGTCTGCCAAGATCGGCGCAGCCCGGCTTTGAGCCACGGCTCGAACGCCGAGGGATCCGGTTGCAACTTGGCGAGCTGTGCCACTGCCGTGAGGTCGTCGCTCTGAGCAGCCCGGTTCATCCCCGTGCGATGGGTGTCGAGCGTCGACAGCGTCGAGGCCATGCCCATCGAGTCGTGCAACCGCGACAGGATCGCCGCGGTCGACGAGCCGGACCTGGCGAGCGATTGCAACAGCTCGATGTCGGCGGCGAAGGCCGCGACTCGCTCGGCTTCGCGCGGCGTGTTCAACCGCCCCGCCAACCTGTGCAAGCCGGCGACAGAATCCTGCTCGGCCACCCAACCGGCCACGTTGGGTCGAAGTGGGCGCGATGGATTACGCAACGCCTCTCCGATGTCGACGTTCGACAGCTCCCCCGTTGTCGTTGCCAGCCGTAGCCACGCCAACGAGCCGCGCACTGCGGCGCGATCGACGAACTCGGCTCCGACGCCGCCATCAGTGGAGATGCCGGCAACGCCGAGTGCGACCTGAACTGGAGCAAGCAACGAGTTGACGCGCGTCAGCACGGCGATGTCGGCGGGCGCAACTCCGGCCGCGACGGCAGCGAGGACGACTCGCGATGTGGTCGCCACTGCGTCGCCGGCCGGTTCGATCACCAGGCCCTTCGCGGTCGACGCAGCACGAATCTGCTTGGGGACCCGACGTCCGTTGTGCTGCAGCAATGTCGCCGCGGCCGACACGACGTCCGCCGGGCAGCGGTAGTTGACCTGCAGCGGATGCTCGCCGGCATAGGGAAAGTGCTTCGCAAAGTCGATCAGCCACTGCGGATCCGCACCGTTGAAGCCGTAGATCGTCTGATCGTCGTCACCTACCCCGAACACACAGCCATCCGGTCCGGCAAGCAGCCGCACCAGCAGCAGATGTGCTGGTGTCAGGTCTTGGAATTCGTCGACCAACAGGACCCGACAGGCTCGCTGTGCGTCTGCGCGCGCCGAGACGTCGGTGAGCAGGATTTCGATCGAACGAACGATCTGTTCGTCGTAGTCAACAGACCGGGCAGCGGCCAGCTCGGTTCGGTACCGAGGCAGCATGGCCGCGAACCCGTCGACATCACCGTCATAGATCGCCTCGACCTCTGCCGGATCGCGCATCCCGAGCCGGGCGAGCGACAACGCCTCGATCCACAACGCAACCGGATCGGAGTTCCGTTTGCGGGGGAACTCGACCAGCCTCCCGATGATCCGCCGCACGTCGATCTCGGTGATCGTGGTGAGGCGAGTTGGTTGGACGGCGAATGGTGCCGAACCGTTGACGATCGCCAACGCGATTGAGTTCAACGTGCGCACCTGCAGGCCCGCGAGATCCGCGACCCTGGCGCTCATCTCCTCTTGGGCGCGTTTGTTGAACGCCACCAAGCACACCGCACTTGCCGGCAACTGCCACTGCGTGAGGAGGTGGCGGGCGCGTTCTGTCAGCACTCTGGTCTTGCCGGATCCAGCTGGAGCGATCACTCGTGAGGCGCCTCCGGAATGGGTGACGGCCGCCAGTTGGTCCTCGGCCAGATCCGCTGTCGACTCGTTCGTTCCGAATGGTGCGAGCGAGCGATGTTCGAGCGCGATGCGATGCACGACCGGGACGCCGTCGATCGGCTCAATGAAGCGGATCGGCCCGCCGTCGAGCCACGCAGCCGTTCCGTCGGCAAGCACGACGTCGCCGGCCACGCCCTTGTCGGCTGGAGAGGCGCCGAGTGCTACGGCTGCTTCGGTCAGGTACCAGGTCGGCTGAGCGACATCTCGTCCATCGACGGAATTCGACCACACAAGATGAAGCAGTTCAGAACGTTCGAACGTAAATCGCGGCCCGATCTGGTGCAGTGGCACCGTGGTTGTCTGTGCGGCACTGAGTGCGCTTGCGGCTTCATCGCCAACCTCGAAGATGCACGGTATGCGGTCGTCGGCCATCGACCGGAGTTGCAAAACCACAGGAGCCGGATCGTTCACTTCCGATGGTCCAACGGTGAAACGCCTCGCCGTCGACCATTCGGGGGGGCTTGGTTGACCGGGCCTGACCACGACGTTTCGTCCCAGCTGAGGCATCGCCCGGCCTGCGTGTGCGTGGTGCGGTTGGCTGCTCGACCAGCACTCACGAACCGCCGCGGACGTCTCGTGCCTCCCGCCGCAGTAGACGCACGAGATGGCCATGAGGGACCACCGTATCGGGGGCACAATGGGCCGATGAACCCATATCAGGTCCGTGTGGACGCCCGAGGCTCAAGAAACGTGCATGCCCTGCCGATGAATGGTTTTGTATGGCGGACGTTGAATTTGCCCCACCGTTGCAGCGGCTGACCTCACCGCCGCACGTCGCGCCCACCTCTGCTCCGCCACCTCCGCCGCCCTCGCTGACTCCGGCGACTCCAGTGACGCCGGCAGTTCCTGTTCGAGCAGTGCGACTTTCCACTCAAGTCCCAATCGTCCGCGACACCAGCAGTGTCCCGGTGATGAGCCTTCAGGAGTTCGTGCAGCCCGCCAAACCGGAAATCCGCCCGATACAACGCAAGAAGAAGGGCGGCAAGAAGTTGCTGATCGTTGTGCTCCTGCTCGGAGTTGGCAGTGGTGCCGCGTTCCACTTCCGCAATTCCGGGCCGGTTCAACGAGTGCTCGGTCGCGACGAGGTTCTCCCGTTGCCGGATGTCCCCTTCATCCGTCCGAACATCACCAGCGCCGAATACACAGTCACCCTTTCTGCGGTTCAGAACGGTGTGCCCAACAACGTCACGACCCAGGTGCGAGAGGACTTTGCCAACGCCATCGGCGAGAGCACGACCGAGAGCCAGGTTGCCGGGGCGTTCTCCACGACACAGGAGATTCGCACAGGTGAGTCTCTGTTTCGTCCCGGCCAGGCGTTCGGTAAGCAATGGAGCCGTCAGCCCCGCCTTCCGGACGCCCCCAGCCCGTACGACACTGCCGATTTCATCCCGATGATCGACGACATCATCGATCATCCGTTGCGAGAGGCGATGAAGCCCGCTTCGTCGAAAATGTCGGAGGTCGGCGGCACCAAGCTCACGTCGTTGACCTATGTTCTCGACCGGGCCAAGGTTCCCGAAATCGCTCCAGCCATTTTTGCCAGGATTCCGTGGCTGTACGATGTCCCCAACGCGTCGACCTTGACGGTCAGGGTCACCTACGACGGGTCAGGGCTGGTTCGCCACTTGTTCTTCGGCGTCGACCCGCCGCAGCCGGGTACCGGTGTCGACGCTGCATGGGTGACGACCTATTCGCTGGACGTGACTTCGATCGATGTCCCACTCGTCATCGACGTACCGATCGACGTGGTCGATGTTCCCGCTGGTACGCCCTGATCGGTCAGGCCAGTTTCTCGACGAACGCTTCGAGCTGACGAAGGTTGCGGCATTCGTACACACCGTCGGTGTGCGTGCCGTAGTCGCCAACGATCGAGTCGCCGGTGTTCCAATAGCTACGCGGCTCGGGGTTGAGCCAGTACACGTGGCGAGCCTTTTGACGCATCTCCTTCACCACCCACGCCTGTGATGCGTGGTAGTTGTTGCGGGCGTCGCCGAGCAACAGCACTGTGGTCTTCGGCCCGACGTCTTTGCCGTACCGCTCCCAGAACACCTCGAAGGCATGGCCGTAGTCGCTGTGCCCGTCGACCCATACAACGTCGGCCTCGGTGTTGACGCGATGGATCGCGTCCTGGATGTCTTCGACACCTTTGAAGTAGTCGGTCACCTCGTCGATCCCGTCGATGAAAACGAACGAGCGGACCTTCGAGAACTGCCCTTGGATCGCATACACCAGCATCAACGTGAACCGGGCGAAGGCAGCCACAGAGCCGCTGATGTCGGCGACGACCATCAACTCGGGCTTGGCAGGTCGCGGGTACTTGAACTTCGGCTCGGCGGGCACGCCGCCGTAGCTCAGCGAGTGTCGCACCGTGCTGCGGAAATCGAGCGGGCCCTTGCGACCGTGACGACGCTTGCGGGCCAATCGCGCGGCAAGCTTGCGAGTCAGTGGGAAGAGCGCCTTCTTGAGGTTGAGCATCTCGTCACGCGAGGCGTGCATGAACTCAACGTCTTCCGGCAACGGCTTGCGCAACGTCTTGGCCATCGCTTCAGCGCCTCGGTCGGCGACGAGGCGGCGGCGGATCTCGGCCTCTATCTCTTTCTTGAACTGCTCGATGCGCTCGGTGTACTCGTCGTGCTCGAGCCGCTCTTCCAGTGCGGTCAGTTCGCCGCCGACCTGTTCGCGACTGGCTTCCATCACCTTCTCGAGCATCGAGTCGAGATCGAGGTTGCGCAGTGTGCGATACAGGTAGTACGTGCCGCCGACCGGGCGCCCGGGCTCCATGCCGGCAAAGCGCTGCACGGCCTGGCGGGCCAGCGCGCGCATCAGCGCCTGATCCCCGTTCATCAATGCCTGCATCAACAGGTGGGCCATCTCTTCGGGGGTGAGCGAGTCCATCGAACCGCCAGCGGCACCCTTGCCATCGCCCTGGCGCATCTGCTCCTGCATGTCGCGCCACATCTCGTCGAACTCGTCGTCGCCTTCGGTGATGTTGTACTCCGGACCGCGCAGGCTGAAGTACACCTCGAAGACCGTTTCGAACGCCCGCCAGTGTGCGTTGTTCTTCACCATGGTCGCGCCGAGCGCGTATTTGAACGCCTCGCGGTCCTCGATGGGAATGTGCTGAACAGCCTCCATCGCATCGAGGTTCTCGGTCAGGGAGACGGGCAACCCTGCGTTGCGCAACTCCGTGACGAAGCCGGCCAGGAGATCAAGCATGGTGATGGTGCCGGCCGACTACTTGTCGACGCTGAGCTCTTTCGCGGCCTTGGCGATGTCGGTCTGGTACTTCAGCAAGATGTGCAACGTCTCTTTGGCCTGCTGGGCTTCGATGTGATCGATGCCGAGCAGCACCAGCGTTCGCGCCCAGTCGATGGTTTCGCTGACGGAGGGCGCCTTCTTGAGATCGAGCTGGCGGATGGAGCGGACGATGCGGGCGATCTGGTCGGCCAGGTTGGAACTAACTTCGGGGACCTTGGTGAGCACGATTTCCTTCTCGCGCTCCATGTCGGGATAGTCGATGTGCAGGTACAGGCAGCGACGCTTCAGGGCCTCGCTGAGCTCGCGGGTGTTGTTGGACGTCAGGAACACCAGCGGGATCTGCTTGGCGATGATCGTTCCCATCTCCGGGATGCTGACCTGGTACTCGGAGAGGATCTCGAGGAGCAACGCCTCGGTCTCGACCTCGACGCGGTCGACCTCGTCGATCAGCAGCACCACCGGATCATCTGCGGTGATCGCTTCCAGCAGTGGCCGCGTCAACAAGAACTCGTCGCTGAAGATGTCGTCGTGGATCTCGCTCCACGAATCGCTGTTGCGGTCCGCCTGGATGCGCAACAACTGCTTCTTGTAGTTCCACTCGTACAACGCCTTCGACTCGTCGAGGCCCTCGTAGCATTGCAGGCGGATCAGCCGCGCCCCCGTCATCTCGGCGACGCTCTTGGCCAGCTGCGTCTTGCCGGTGCCAGCAGGGCCTTCCACCAGAACGGGTTTGCCGAGCCGATCGGCCAAGAACGCGACGCCGGCGATCCCCTCGTCGGCCAGGTAGTGAACGTCTTTCAGTCCATCGCGAACCTGTTGAACGCTGTCGAAACGGTGACCCATGGGCTGGCACCCTACCGCCGGACCAGACCGGTCGATCAATCGGTTTGCGTCTCGCGGCGCCGCTGCGGCTCAGGTCTTTCGACACAGCCCGAGCGCCCGGGAGCCACCCGAGTGACAGCTGCAGCTCGTGCCTTCTACACGCAGTTCGTCGAACGGGCAGTCTTGTGCACCCCGCCCAAAAACCGGGGTGGAGCGCGACGCTGCGGCCCGGCGAAACGGGCCGCAGCGTCTCAGTCAGTCGATGTCACTCAGATGTTCAGCGATGAGACTCGGGTGCCCCAGTTCGCCAAAGCAGTGCGGGTTCCGCTACAGCTCCCAATCGGCCTGGTCAGATACTGGGTGAGCGTGCAAGATTGTTCGATGCTCTCGCTGGCCAGCCACAACCTGTCGCCATCCATGGCCACTGCGCCATAGTCACCCCAACGGGTCCGCGGCGGGAAGCCGACAAAGGCTCCATAGCTGGCGAACCCGTCGTCGGGGCCGACGCCTTCGGAGATGATCCTGACGGTTGGATTGGCGTCACTGATGACCGTGTACGAAGCGCTTGGGTAGTGGTCGTTGCCCATGACCGTGGCGGCCATCACCACCTTGCCAGTGGACGATACTCCGACGGCGGGGTATGTCACGTTGTTGTCTCGAACGGCGACGTATCCCGATTTCTGGACGACCGCAGTACCAAGTACGCCGCGTCGAGTGATGGTCGGCACTACGTTCACCCACAACACGCCGGCCTTCGTCGAACCGCCCACGTTCACGCCTGTTCCGAGTGCACTGAACAGCTGCCCGCCGGTGTACACCACCTGGTTCATCCGGGTATCACTCGAATCCGGCGTAGAGAGCTTCTCTTTCTTGTTCGGCACCTTGTTGAAGAACAGCGCCCAACAACCCAGCCCAGGGCCAAATGTGGAGCCTCTGTCGTTGATGCAATCCCTCAATGGGGCGGGGCCGTCCTTCTGATTCGATGCCGGCGGAAACGTGTAGGTGCTCGCCGTGATGAGTTTGTTGCTCAACTTCAGGCTCGGCGTAGCCGAGTTGATCGAGCTGGTATTGGTGATTGCCCAGACCCCGATGCGGTTCTCGCTCGGCGCAAGGTTTCCGGTCTCGAAGCCGTCGCCGAGCGTTGAGCTGAGGAAGAACTCGGTGCCGCCACCGGCCGTAGAGGCCTGGCCGGCAGGCGAGATGGCGGGCCATACCGTGAAGCTCCTGAATGGGCCGAGCAAGGGACTCTCGAACGACGCCATGGCCGGCGTTGGTGCGCCCGCGATCAGTTGCGCCTTGGAGAAAGCGTAGATCTGCGCACCGTTGTAACCGGTACCGAAGAACGAGTACTCGTTCGTGCTCAGAAACACAGCGTTGGCGTCGGTGCCGATGTGCGGGAAGTCACCGAAGCACGCCGTCGGATTTGTCGTATCGGCGGGAGGCGGCGGCGAGGCGGGGCTGCAACTGTGGTCGGGCGTGCCGTCGGTGCCGTCGTTCTGCACGGCCAGCTTGTAGCGAAACCATGTTCCATTCGGATCGTCGGTCATGCTCACCGCGATGTCGAGGCGGTTCTTTCCGGTGAAATCGCCAGTCGTCGGGTCCTGGTCAAACGTCAGCACCGCCATGAAGAAGCGGCCGCTGTCGGCATCGAAGTGGCAGATCGGATCGGTGGTAAACGGACCGAAGACAGCCGGAGTCGTCGCCGTCGCCCGGACGATTTCCGGCGTGTAGCCGAAGAACTCGTTGAACGAGATCGTCCGCGACACTGCAGCTCCGGCCTTGTCGAACACCCGAAAGACGGTGTTCACAGCTTCGACCACATGGGCCGGACCGACGCACAGCGCTTGATCGGGCGGCTCGAGCGAGAACTGATTGCCATTGTTGGCGAGGCGCTGGTCGCGGTGATTCAAGCCGGCGAACGTCACGCCGAGCTCGGCACCGGCGGCGGCGATGGCATTACCGCTCACTTGTGGAGCGGGACCAGGGTTCGGCGCAGCGGCACTTTCAGCTCGCGTGTTGGTGGGGGTTTCGGGATTGCCGATGCCGCTATCGGCACTGCTCACGCCCACGAGGCTCGACAGCCTCACCGATCCGGCGCTGATCAGGCCACCACCGCCCGCGGCGTGAACGGCCTGGCTGGTCTCGGCGATGACAGGCACGCCGAGCAATGCCACTACACAGATGTACTTCAGTCGTCTCATCTATCTCCCTGTAATTAATTCCCGGTAAGGAATGGAACGCCACTCATTGGTTGGATCTTCGCGCGCCCCGCTGTCGATTGCGAGACGGAGGACTCGGCTGCGTCTCGCAGACCAGTCCCAGATCGCGACTCGGGTAGAATCACCCCTGTTCAGAACCAACTTCTTGGATAGACGGTACTGAACCATTTATACCCAAGATCGGCGATGACTGGAGCATTTGATCGGAGCGAGTCCACCCGACCGCTCATCCTCGGTCGCGTCACGAGGCGTAGCCTGCGATCCCATGGCGAGCCCGATGCAACGAGACGTCGCCGAATTCATCGACGGGATCGCTGCCGAACTCGGCGCGTTGAGCGGACGGGCCACCTCGGATCATGCCGCCGATGCAGTCATCGAGGCGAGCAACCTGGTCGCCGCGATCATCGCCGCCGACGGCCGCCTGACCGACAGCGAACTCGACGGCTATCTCGACTCGATCGGTCCCTTGCTGGATCCGCCACTGCTCACCAGCGCGATGCATGTTCGCGAGACCGATCTGTTCAGCCGCCGCGACGAATGGCTCGCAGAGCCCAGTGTGTTGTTCGATCTCCTCGTCAAGGCGGATCGCCGGGACGGCACACGACGCAGCAATCGTTACTATGAGTTCGCGCTGCGGCTTGCTCATGTCACCGCGGCCATCGACCTCGTTCCGTCGTCGGATGAGATCGAGGCAATCGATGCCTACAGAACCCGACTGTTGAAGGCGATGGACGAGGCCGGTGTGGCGAGACCCGGCCAGCCCGACCTCGATGTCCGCAAGCCCGCCGGGCACGCGTCAATGCCGGCGACGGCCGCCGCGTCGAAACCGACCGCTCCGCCGGAGCCAACGCTGCCACCGGGGCGATCGGTGGCCGACGTCATGGCGGAGCTCGATGGTTTGATCGGGCTCGCAAATGTGAAAGCTGAGGTCCGTCGTCTGACAAGCATGTTGCAAGTGCAACAAATTCGTGCTGAACGCGGACTGCCGGTGATCGAGACCAGTCACCATCTCGTCTTCACGGGCAATCCGGGCACCGGCAAGACAACCGTGGCTCGCCTGCTCAGCCAGATCTACCGCGCCGTCGGCGTCGTCGCCAAAGGGCACCTCGTCGAGACTGATCGATCGAAGCTCGTCGCCGGCTTCGTCGGTCAGACTGCGATCAAGACATTGGAGACGTTGCAGTCAGCACTCGGTGGAATGTTGCTGATCGACGAGGCGTACGGGCTTGCACGCGGCGGTGACAACGACTTCGGTCGCGAGGCAATCGACACGCTCGTGAAGTTCATGGAGGATCACCGCGACGACCTGGCGATTGTCGCCGCCGGATACACCGAGGAGATGGCCGACTTCATCGATGCCAACCCCGGTCTGAAGAGCCGGTTCACGCGGACCATCTCGTTCCCCGATTACACCGACGCGGAATTGGTCGCCATCTTCTTGGCCCTTGGCGAGAAGAGTCAATACTGCTGCAGCGACGACGCCCTGGCTCGGGTTCGCCACTTCGTCAGCGCGGAGCCGCGCAACCGCGGATTCGGCAATGCTCGTTTCGTGCGCAACCTCTTCGAAACGGCAATTGCGCACCAGGCGCAGAGGGTCGCGCCGCTCGGCGATCCAAGCGACGAGCAGCTCACCACGCTGACCGCCGCCGACATCGCCGCGGTCGATGACTGACCACCGATTACCGTGCTGCCTATGTTGGGCTCTTCCATCTCGGTTCGGCCATGACGGCAGCACTCGTCGCCATCGGTGTGGCCGCAGTCGCGGCGATTGCCGCGGTGCTCCGGCGCCGCCGACCGGCACAACGCGCGATCGCGATCGATCCGTTCACACTCAGCGAACCCTGGCGGCGATCGGTCAGCGCGGCGCAGGCCGCACAACGCCGCTACAAGGAGATTGTCGCCGCCACACCGGCTGGCCCACTGCGTTCGAACATGGAGTCGATCACCCGTCAGGTGCAACGCGGCGTCGAGGAGTGCTGGTTCATCGCCCGGCGCGGCGATGAACTCGACGCTGCGCTCAACCGCCTCGACAGCACCTCGTTGCGGACGCGCTTCGACCAGTCAACCGACGACGCAACACGCGCGTCACTGCAAGCCCAACTCGATTCGGCGCAGCGAATCCGCACGACACGCGACGACACCGATCAGCGGCTGCGACTGCTCAACACCCGCCTCGGCGAACTCCTGGCACAGGCTGCCGAGGTCAGCGTTGGCGCCGATGCCACCGGCGATCTCGGCAACGCTGTCGACGACGTCGTAACGCAACTCGAATCTCTCCGACTTGCTCTCGAAGACGTCAACGATCCGCGCCCCGGCGGCGAAGGACAGGCGTCCCCATCGCCGTGAGCAGTCTGCTCCGATCCAACGTCACGGTCGCGGCCGGCACCGCCGTCTCACGCATCACTGGCTTGGCACGAGTCGCCGTGCTGGGCATCGTCCTCAGCCAGGGTCCGGTCACCGATGCGTACGACCAAGCCAACGGCACGCCGAACATGATCTACGAGCTGTTGCTCGGCGGGGTTCTGTCGGCGACGCTCGTGCCACTGTTCACCCGGCTCCACGACGACGACGACGACGAGGCAACGTCGGCTGTCATCTCTGTCGGCATCATCGTGCTCGCCGCCATCACAGCGATCGCGGTCATCGCCGCTCCTCTGATCTTTCGGATGTACTCGTTGCTGACCTCCAGCGACGTCGACGCAGCGCAATACCACACCGCCGGGACCCTGCTGGCCCGCATCTTTCTCGTGCAGATCTTCTTCTACGGGCTCAACGCCATCGGCGCGGCTGTGCTGAACGCCCGGCGCAGATTCTTCGCCGCGGCATGGGCACCAGCTCTGTCGAACGTGGCGATCATCGTCTCGCTCCTGCTGGTGCCGAACACGGTCCAGCATCGCATTCCTCAACTCGCCGACGTACTCAACAACGCCAAGCTGCGCTGGACACTCGGCCTCGGCGCGACCGTTGGTATCGCGGTCATGGCCTTCGCTCTGTTGCCGGCGCTGGGTCGAGCGAAGCTGCGATTTCGGTTCAACCCATCGTTCGGTCACCCCGCGGTGATGAGCCTGCGCTCGCTGTCGAAGTGGGCGCTCGGTTATGTGGTTGCCAACCAAGTAGCCATCATCGTGATTCGCAATCTGTTGCGTGGCGGCAGCGGAAACGAGGACGCGTACACCAAGGCGTTCACATGGTTCGTGCTCCCCCATGGCCTGCTCGCCGTGTCGATCGCTACGACCTTTCTGCCGGAGCTGTCCACCGCGATCAAGCGCGGCGATCGCCAGGCGGTGCTCGACAGATCATCCCTCGGGATCCGATTGATCGCGCTCGTCACCCTGCCCGCAGGATTCGGCCTGTTCGTGTTGCGACGGGCGATCGTCGGGGCGGCATTTCAACATGGAAAGTTCACTGCTGCCAATGCGCTCAACACCTCGCGCGCACTTGCGGGTTTCGCCCTTGGTCTGGTCGGTTTCAGTGTGTACCTGTTCGTCCTGCGGGTGTTCTATGCCCACCAAGACGCCCGCACGCCGTTCGTCATCAACCTCGGCGAGAACCTCTTGAACATCGTCCTGGCAGTGGTCTTCGTCGATCGCTGGGGGCTCCTGGGCCTTGGGCTGGCATTTGGCCTCGCCTATGTGATCTCCGCGCTGTGGGCGCTGCAGGTCCTGCGGTACAAGCTGCCAGAGTTACCCCACCAGGTCATCATCTCCAGCCTGTGGCGAATGTTGGTTGCTTCGTTGGTGATGGCCGAGGCCGTTTGGGTTGTCGCTCGAGTGGTCGGCGCCAACTCCGGACCAGGTGCAGTCGTGCGCGTCGTCGTGTCGACCGTTGTGGGAACGGCGACCTACGTCGGCATGCTGACAGTCCTGCAGTCCAACGAACTGGAAGACCTTCGATCTCGCTTGCGGCCAACGCAGACTTCGACCACGGCAGAGTAGGATTCGCCCTCATGTTCAAGACCTTTCGGAAATGGTGGAAGTACGTCGGCGCCAAGCTCAACCGAAGTTTTGAGAATCGCGCCGACCCGGGCGTACAGCTCGAACAGGCCCTTGCCGAGGCCCAGGCACAGCACCGGCGCCTGAAAGAGCAAGCCGCCAATGTGATCGCCAACCAAAAGCAGGGCGAGCTGCGCCTCAACAGCAAGATGGCCGAGCTCGAGAAGCTCAACGCCAATGCTCGTCAGGCATTGATGATGGCTTCCGACGCCGACAAGGCCGGCGACTCGACAAAGGCTGCGCAATACAACGGTGCGGCTGAGACCATCGCCAACCAGTTGATCCAGGTCGAAAAAGACATCGAAGGTCTGAAGACGATGGTGCTCGAGTCGGCAAAAGCGTCAGATCAGGCCAAGGCCGCCGTGCAGCAGAACAGCCGCATCCTGCAGCAGAAGCTCGCCGACAAGAATCGGCTGCTCTCGCAGCTCGACCAGGCCAAGATGCAAGAAGAGATGAACAAGGCGATGTCGCAGCTGCAAGAGACAGTCGGCGACGACGTGCCAACGCTCCACGAGGTGCAGCAGAAGATCGAGGCTCGCTACGTCAAGGCAAAGGCCTCGTCCGAGCTGCAGGAATCGTCGGTCGAGTCGCGCATCCTCGAAGTCGAGCAGGCCACCGCAAACATCGAGGCCCACAGCCGACTCAGCGAGCTTCGTGCCGAGCTGGGTCTCGATGCGCCGGCAGCCGCACCAGCGGTAGGCGCGGCGCCAACTGCACCCGCCGACGAGCAGCCAAAACCCAGCCCCGCGGGTTGACGCGCGGGCGCGTACCGCTCGTCGACAACTAGGTCAGCAGCACCAGGTCGTCGCGGTGAATCACCTCGTGGGCAACGTGCGACGGTAGGTCGCTCGTTCGCTTGCCGATGATGCCCCGCAAGGTCGCCGCATCGCTGAGGACCATGCCCCTGGCCACAACGGCGTTCGAGGAATCTCGCACCTCGACGACGTCGCCATCGTCAAAGCTGCCGGCTACCGCGGTGACACCGGCAGGAAGCAACGATGTTCCTCGCTCGATCAGGGCGCGGCGGGCACCGTCGTCGACACTGATCACACCGTCGACCTGGCTGGCGAAGCCGATCCACAACTTGCGTGCTGCGATGCGACGAACACCGGGCTGAAACGTGGTGCCGACCAGTTCGCCCGCTGCCGCAGCGACCAGCACATCCGGCTGGTCGGCCGAGGCGATCACGGCGCGCGTGCCCGACCACGAAGCCATCTTGGCCGCCGCGAGCTTGGAAGCCATGCCACCGCTACCCCGGGCCGAGCCCGTGGCACCGGCGGCGACCGTCAGCAGTGGATCGTCGGCAAGCACTTCGCGGATCAGTTCGGCGTTGGGGTCGGTGCGAGGGTCGGCGGTGAACAACCCCGGCGTGTCGGTCAGCAGCACCAGCAGATCCGCATAGACGTTGTGCGCAACGAGCGCGGCGATGCGATCGTTGTCGCCATATCGCAACTCGTGGCTGGCGATTGCATCGTTCTCGTTGACGATCGGGATACATCCGAGCTCGATGAGACGCAGCAAGGTTTGGCGGGCGTGCAAGTACTGCCGGCGATCGACGAAGTCGTTCGGCACCAACAACACCTGCGCAGCGACCAGATCGTGGCGGGCCAGCGATCGGTTGTAGGTGCCCATCAACCGGCTCTGCCCGGCTGCCGAGATTGCCTGCAGGGTGGGCATGTCGGTTGGTCTGGCCGACATGCCCAGAGCGGCGACTCCAGCGGAGACAGCGCCGGACGAGACGAGGATGACCTCATGTCCGGCGGAACGAAGCATCGCCAGCTGATCGCACAGCGTGTCGACGACCTTCTGGTCGATCACTCCGAGGACATCGGTGATCGACGACGTGCCGATCTTCGCTACCAGGCGCATCACGCCTCCTGCTGGTACTCGAAGCTGAACTCGGCGACCCAGATGATGTCTCCGTCTTGTGCACCGGCGCGAGCCAAGATCCGCGGGACCCCAAGCCGTTTCATCTGATAATCGATGTACGACAGTGCCTCGGGGGTTGTGACGTCGTTGAGTGCGACGACACGTTCGACCTGTCGGCCGATCAGACGGAACTCGTGCTCGCCGACTCGCTCGACACGCCCGCCCTCGGCTTCAGGACGGATGATGACAATGCCTTCGTTCTTCGGTTGCTCGTTACGTGCCTCGTGCACCA
The DNA here is from genome assembly GCA_031370745.1 of Ilumatobacteraceae bacterium. GTDB lineage: Bacteria > Actinomycetota > Acidimicrobiia > Acidimicrobiales > Ilumatobacteraceae > JAENVT01. The sequence goes on along the minus strand of JANMQX010000278.1, from coordinate 15,877 downwards.
GCGTCGCCATCTTGCCGACGAGTTCGCGCACGCCTTCGCCGGCGACAGCCGAAACCCGGAGACCGGGCCAGCCGGCCACGGCGATGTCGGCCTTGGTACCGACGACCAGTCGCGGACGCTCGAGCAGTTCGGGCCGATACTGACCGAGCTCGTGGAGCAGGATCCGCTGCTGTTCCTCCGGTGCGACCTCGTCGGCTGCAGCGAGGTCCAACATGACGCACAGAACCCGGGCCCGTTCGATGTGGCGCAAGAACTGGTGGCCGAGGCCCTTGCCCTCGCTTGCGCCCTCGATCAAGCCCGGGATGTCGGCGACCACGAAGTCGGTGTGCTCGTCGATCTTGACAACTCCGAGGTGAGGTTCCAGGGTCGTGAACGGGTAGTCGGCAATCTTCGGCTTGGCCGCGCTGATGACGCTGATCAACGTGCTCTTGCCGACGTTCGGAAACCCGACAAGCGCGACGTCGGCCATCAGCTTCAACTCGAGCTTCAACCACGAGTCCTGACCATGCTCGCCCTGCTCGGCAAAAGTAGGGGCGCGTCGCTTGTTCGACCAGAACTTGGCATTGCCCCGCCCGCCACGCCCGCCGGCCGCGCACAACCAGCGATCTCCGTGGTTTGCGAGATCCGCCAACAACTCGCCGGTGTACAGATCGCTGGCAACGGTGCCTTCGGGCACTGCAACCTCCAGCGACTCGCCGCGCTTGCCGTGTTGATCCTTGCCTTTGCCGTGCACGCCATCTTTTGCCCGCCGATGCGGATGATCACGAAAGGCCAACAGCGAGGCGACGTTGCGGTCGGCAACCAACCAGACATCGCCACCTTTGCCGCCATCGCCGCCGTTGGGGCCTCCGAACGCTTCGGGGCCTTCACGCCGGAATGACGAACAGCCGGCGCCTCCGTCGCCGCCGCGTACATTCAGTTGTGCTTCATCGACGAACCCGCTCATAGGACCTCTTGAGGCTATCTGGCGATGCCGACAGGCCAGCCTGAGTTGTTCGGTACCCTGGTCCTATGGCCGAATTAGGCGAGCGCGCAGAGCGATGGGCCTCGACGATGCACGGTCACGCAGAGGGCACGATCGCCTTCGCCCATGCCGACTCCTACGTCGGCAGCGGATCGACGACGTTGACCGGCCGCGAGCAGCGCGAGGAGATCGAGCGCGCCGCCCTGTCGTTGTTGGCAACGCGAGCGAGCGGCGCCGGCGAGCGAGCGAACGACGAGTCCGCCGACCCCTGGCGCACGTGCTTCGAACGCGATCGCGACCGGATACTGCATGCCGCCGCGTTCCGGCGCCTTGCCGGCAAGACTCAGGTCTTCGTGTTCCCCGACGACCATCAGCGAACCAGGCTGACGCATGCCCTCGAGGTCGCCCAGGTGGCCACATCAGTATCCCGGGCACTCGGGCTCAACGTTGCGCTGACGGAGGCGATCGCCCTCGGTCACGACTGCGGCCATGGTCCAGGGGGGCACGCCAGTGAAGATGCCCTGTCGCCGTACGTAGAGGGCGGCTACGACCATGCAGTCTGGGGTGCCGACGTCACCTTGACGCCGCTGAACCTCTGTGTCGAGACGCTCGACGGCATCCGCAACCATTCGTGGTCGCGACCCGCGCCACAGACGCCAGAGGGAGAGGTCGTCAGTTGGGCAGACCGCATCGCATATGTCTGCCACGACTTCGAGGACGCGGTCGATGCCCGCATCGTCACGCCCGAGGCTCTGCCTGCCATCGTGCGCGATCGGTGCGGTGAACGGCGCAGTCAGCAGCTCGGCGCCTTCATCACGGCAATGATCCAAGCCGCGGCCCAGTCGGGCAGAGTTGGCATGACCTCCGCGGCCGCGGAGGCGCTTGGCGCCTTCCGCAGGTTCAACTACGACAACGTGTACCTTCGTCCTGCGTCACAAGCCCAGGCCCGATCAGTGATCGCGCTCCTGCAGGCATTGGTCGAGCACTACGCCGATCAACCCCATCTGTTGCCCGACGTCGTCGACCTCGAGCGCGGCAGCGCCGAGGCCTTTCGTCAATCGGTGAGCTACGTCGGCGGGATGACCGATCGCTTCGCCTGTCGCCAAGCCGTCGCACTGCTCGGATGGGACACCGTGCAACTCCCACAAGGCATCGACACGCACCTCTAGAACGCGCCCGCCTAGCATTCGCTGATATGACACGCACGGTGATTCGGGGCGGGCAGGTTTTCGACAGCAGCGATGGGTCCGCATCGATCGCCGATGTCGTCATCGAGGGCGAGCGGATCGTCGAAGTCGGTACCTCGCTGGATGGCGACGAGGCGATCGATGCCACGGGCCACGCCGTGTACCCCGGTTTCTTCGACTGCCACGTGCACTTCATGGTCGACGGAGATCTCGACCCTATGTCATCGGTGCACACACCGTTCTCGTTCAACTTCTACCTCGCCGCCGAACGGATGGGACGAACGCTGGCGGCCGGCGTCACGACCGTGCGCGAAGCCGGCGGAAGCGATCTCGGTATGAAGACCGCACAACAGCGCGGTTTGGTACCAGGGCCCGACATGCAGATCTCGATCACGATCCTCAGCCAGACCGGTGGCCACGGCGACTCGTGGCAGCCATGCGGCGCGCACATGCCGAGCATCATCGGCGTCCACCACCCCGGCAAGCCGCACAACATCGTCGATGGTCCTGAGGAGATGCGGAAGAAGGTGCGCGAGCTCGTCCGTGCCGGTGCCGACGTGATCAAGGTCTGTACCAGCGGTGGAGTGCTGTCACCACGAGACGATCCGCGTCACGGCCACTACCGCGACGATGAGCTCGATGTGCTGGTCGCCGAAGCATCGGCTGCCGGTAAGTGGGTCATGGCTCACGCCCAGGCAACCGACGGCATCAAGTCTGCGGTTCGCGCCGGCATCCGCTCGATCGAGCACGGGATCTACCTCGACGACGAGGCGATCTCGATGATGCTGGAACGAGGTACCTACCTGGTGCCGACCTTGATCGCACCGATGGGCGTGCTACAGGCCGCAGACCGCGGGGTGAAGGTGCCCCAGTACGCGATCGACAAGACCAAGATGGTCATCGAGGTTCACCGCGAGAGCATCCGCCGGGCGATTGCCGCAGGCGTCAAGGTGGCGATGGGCACCGACTCTGGCGTGACACCCCACGGTCAAAACCTTCGCGAGCTCGAGCAGATGGTCGCTTGCGGCATGACACCGGCGCAGGCGATGATCGCGACTACCCGGACAGCCGCCGAGTTGATGGGGCTCGAGGGCGATCGCGGCACGATCGAGGCCGGCAAGCGGGCCGACATCGTCGTCGCCAGAGGCGACGCACTCGATGTCGCCGACCTGGAGCACCGGATCCACGCTGTCATCCAGAACGGAAAGGTCGTCGCCTGAGCGGTCAGACCTGGTTGGCGACCCGTGGGTCAGGAAGTGACTTCGACAACCTCGACGTCGACGACCTTGCGGCCGCCGCGTGTACCGAACTTCACTGCGCCATCGGTGAGCGCGAACAGCGTGTCGTCGCCGCCGATGCCCACGTTGCGGCCCGGGTGGAACTTGGTGCCGCGCTGGCGAACGATGATCGTGCCGGCGTGGATCTGGCTGCCGCCGAAGACCTTCACACCGAGGCGCTGTGCGTTGGAGTCGCGCCCGTTGCGGGTTGAACCGCCACCTTTGGTCTTTGACATCTTGGTTCAGCCCTTCTTGATCGACGTGATCTCGACGACGTGGTACTTCTGGCGATGGCCATATCGTCGGCGCTGGTTGGTGCGCTTCTTGTAGGTGAAGCCGTCGATCTTCGGGCCCTGGGCCCAACCGACCACCTTGCCGGTGACTGTCGCCCCGGCCAGTTGACTCGGCGTGGCCAGCACGGTGGCACCGTCGACAACCAGCACAGGGGTCAGCGATACCTCGCTGCCCTGCTCGGCGTCGAGCAACTCGACGTGCACCTGCTCGCCCTCTGCGACTCTGGCTTGCTTCCCACCGGATGCGATCACTGCGTACATAGCCATGCGATCCTATCGGGTGAACGACCGACAACAACGGGCCGCAGCAGGGAGCTGTTCATTCCAGCAATGCGTGGTCGATGATCACGCCTCTGCCGGCGCAATTGGGGCATTGATCGGCGAAGTTGACCAGCAAACCCTCGCCAATTCGCTTGCGGGTCATCTCCACCAAGCCCAGATCGGAGATGTCGAAGATCTGCGTGCGGGTCTTGTCGCGGGAAAGGGCGGAACGGAAGGCGTCGACCACCTTGCGACGATTGTCCTTGATCTCCATGTCGATGAAGTCGATCACTACGATGCCGCCGATGTCGCGCAACCGGAGTTGCTTGGCGACCTCCTCGGCTGCCTCGAGGTTGTTGCGGAACACTGTTTCTTCGAGGTTCGAGGTGCCGACGTTCTTGCCGGTGTTCACGTCGATGACAGTCAACGCCTCGGTGTGTTCGATGATCAGCGAGCCGCCACTCGGTAACCAGACCTTGCGGTCGAGCGCCTTGTGCAATTGCTCGTGGATGTGCTGACGCTCGTACAACGGCAGGCCCTCAGCGTTCGCGTCGTAGTACTCGATGCGATCAGCGAGATCAGGATTGAAGGCGGCGACGTATTCGCGGACTTCTTCGAAGAGCAGACGGTCGTCGATGATGACACCGCGGTACTCGGCGTTGAACTCTTCGCGGATCACGCGCACGGCGAGTTCGGGCTCGCGGTACAGCAATGTCGGGCTGTTGGCGCGCTTGGCCTTGGCTTCGATGACGGTCCATTGATCGAGGAGACGCGTCATGTCGGCGCGCAGTTCGTGCTCGTTGGCGTTCTCGGCTGCGGTGCGCACGATCAAGCCGTGTTGCGCGGGCTTGACCCTGTCGAGGATGTTGCGCAACCGCTTGCGGACGTCGTCGGGCAGGCGTTTGGAGATTCCGTACGTCTTGGAGTTGGGGATCAGCACCACGAATCGGCCCGGCAGCGACACTTCCTGTGTCAGTCGCGCGCCTTTGGCACTAATGGGGTTCTTGGTGACCTGGCACAGCACCAACTGCTTGGGTCGCAGCATCTGCTCGATGCGCATCTGGCCGGACTTCTCGACGATGTCCTCCGGGTCGTACTGCACATCACCTCGGTAGAGCACGGCGTTCTTCGGGGTGCCGATGTCGACGAACGCGGCCTCCATGCCTGGCAACACGTTCTGGACCTTGCCGAGATAGATGTTGCCGTGGATCTGGCTGACATCGTCGGCCGGGCGGCTGACGTAGTGCTCGATCAGATTGCGGCCTTCGAGCACCGCTACCTGGGTCAGCGACGGTCGTACTTGCACCGCCATGAGGTAACGGCCGATCGGTCGACCGTTGCGCTCGCGTCCCCGTCGTCGTTCGATCGTGTCGGCATCGAGATCGACCTCCGCCGAGCCACCGGCCGACTTTGGCCCCTTGACCCCGCGGCGACGCTTCTTCTTGGCCGCGTCTTCGATCTCCTGATCGTCGGTCGAGACCTCCGCCGCCGGCTGCGACTTTCGTTCGACCTTCGGCTTGTCCGTCTTTGGCCGTTCGGGCCGAGTGCGTTCGACGCGCTGTTGAACCTTCTTGGCGGCTGGCGCTGGAGCAACCTGGCCTGGCGGAGCCGGCCTGGTATCGCCGATCTGCGGCTTACGGACGAGGGCCCGCTCCGCCGCGGCGATCGAGGGACGACCCTCGGTCATCCGCTTCGGTAGTTCCGGGTCGTCACCGTTGAGTTGCGACTCCGTATGCGCAATCACGGTCGGGAGCCGCTTTGTCTCGATGGGCTCGTCGACCTCGTCGACCTCGTCGACCTCGTCGGTCTCGTCACCATCCGAGCCCTCGAACTCGTCATCGGAGTCTCCATCGAGCACTGCACTGCCCACGCCGGCGGGCTTTTTGCGATTGCGACCGCCGCGGGAACCGCGTCGGCGTTTCTGAGCTGCGCTTCGAACCGTGGGTTCGCCGATCGTTTCGGTTCCGTCAGTGGGTGAATCGATCTCTGAGCTGTGGTAGCTGGCTGTCTCGTCCACCTGCGCCTTTGCAGCGGAAGCGGCCAGCGGAAGCTGATCGTGTTGGTCGTCGGTCATTCGGGCATTCCCTTCTCATGCGCCGGCCGCGTGGGCCAGCGCCGCGACGGCCGACGGAGATGTCTCCGGGTCGGCTGGCATCGCGTTCGATCCAAGTATTGGTGTGGGCGCGTTTCACGACGGCTCCAGCGAGCTCCGACGTGTTCAAGTTTGCGGCTCTCCGCACGCGCATGTGTGGCCGTGCTGCGAAATCGGCCAAAAAAGGACTCATGTCGGCCACGAGTCTATCCGACGCAAGCCCCTCTACCAGGGGAGGCTTGTCGACCGGCACAGGAGCGCAAACCCGGATGGCCCAGGTACTTCAGCGATAGCGACGCATGTGGACACTCTGGACCAGGCCCATCAAGGCGAAAAAGGTCACGATGCTCGACCCGCCGTATGAAATGAACGGCAGCGGCAGGCCGGTGATGGGCATCAAACCGATGCTCATGGCAATGTTCTGGAACATCTGCCACAGCACCATGCTGAACACGCCAGCGCAGAGATAGGTGCCCAGCATGTCGCGCGACAGCCCGGCGATGCGCCATATTCGCAGGAGCAGGATGCCGAACAGGCCGATGACGACGCCGCAGCCGATCAGGCCGAACTGTTCACCGATTGCCGAGAACGGGAAGTCAGCCCACTGCACCGGAATGTCCTTGGTGTTGGTGATCTGGCCCTGCAGCCAGCCTTTGCCGTTGATGCCCCCGATGGCAATGGCCCGCAGCGAGTTGCGGCCTTGGAACACCAGGTCGCGAAGCTTCGGATCGCTCGAGTTCTGATGGAAGAAGACGGTGATCCGTTTGATCTGGTAGTCGTTGACGACGCCGCTGAGCACCGCGGCCCCCACCGTGGCGGCCGACAAGAACGTGATCAGCAGGATGTACTTCGCCTTGGCTCCGGCAATCAGCAACACACCCATCATCATTGCGATCAGCACAGATGCGGTTCCGAGGTCGGGCTGGACGATGATCAGTGCGGTCGGCACGCCGACCAGGATCAAACCTTTGACGAACCGGGCGTAGTTCAACGTGTCGGTGCGATCCTCTGACAGGAATGCGGCGAGGGCCAACAACGCCGTGAACTTGGCGAACTCCGCCGGTTGAACCTTCAGCGGCCCGAGGTCGAAGCTGAGCCGGGCCCCGCCACTGATCGCGCCGACCATGATGACCAGCACCAGCAACATGATCGTCGTGCCATACAGGAACCGCGCACGTTCACGCCACCGGTCGTAGTCGAAAGACATCACGACGATCATCGAGATCACCGCACCGATCAGGAAGATCTCCTGCCGAGTGACGAAGAGGTAGGGGTTGGAAAACTTGCTGTACGAGGCCGAGTAGATGGTGAACAAGCCGATGATCGCCAGCGCACCCTGGGCGAGCAGCAGGATCCAGTCGATGTTGCGGCTCGGCGAGCCGGGACTGGCCTTGATGTTGCCCAGGCCGGAGTCCGGCTTGCGCGACAGCATGCTGAGGGCCATGGATCAGTCCCGTGTGGCGTCGGTAGCGGCGGGCATGCACGAGCTGTCGGCGAGCTGTGTTGGCGGCGCCGGCGATAATGAGGTGAGATCGAGGGGGTCGCTGGGTAAGACGGGTGGCATGAGGGTCGGGTCGCCAAGGGCGGTGAATATGCACTTCACGACCGGGGCCGCGGCCTTCGACCCAAACCCACTCTTTTCAAGATAGGCCACGACGGTATACGGCTGGGTTCCATCCAGGCTGAAGGCGGCGAACGCCGACGAGTCGTTCCACGGATAGCTACCGGCGCCCTGCGCCGTGCCGGTCTTGCCGGCAATCGGCAGCACCTTCATCGGGTAGCTCTGGAAAAGGAGCTCGCCCGTCGTTGCGTGGTAGCGCCCCGCCGGAAAGGTGACGCCCGGATTGGGGACGCGGAATGCGTTCGTCACTCGAGCCAGACCATTCTTGATGGGATCGAGAACCTCTGGCGGCATCTCCAACTGGTCGTGATACTTCGGCGACTCGAACGACTGGAAAACCACTGCCTGCGAGAGGTCGGCGATCCCCGGGCTGAGGTCGGGCACCAACGGTTCGAGAATGTTCTTCACGACCGTCGGCTGAAACAAGAATCCTCCGTTGGCAATCGTTGCGTAGGCGTTCGCCAACTGCAGCGGTGTCGCCGCCATCAGACCTTGGCCGATCGCAACCTGCACGTTGTCGCCGACGAGCAGACGCGGCGCCTCGTTCTTGCCGAGCACGTGCTGGTCGACGAGTTGTTTCTTGACGGCGTCGTCGGGAATGCGACCGGGCCACTCGAAGGGCAGTTGAACCCCCGTCCTCTTTCCGAAACCGAATCGCTCGAGGTCATCCTTCAACGTCGACTTGCCTTTCAGCGTCGGATCAACGGACGCATTGTGCTCGTCCATCTCCCAGAACTTCTCGCCCAGTCGGTAGAAGAAGGCGTCGCTGCTGACGGCGAGTGCATCGGCGACAGTCACCGGCCCGTAGGCAGACGCCAGATTGGTGCGAACGTTGCTGGCGTTCTTGAACACGCAACGCACACCGCTGGCGCAAACATCCTTCGGTATCGACTCGAGGGTGTAGCTGCCTTGGTCGAGATACTGCTCGTTGGGCCCGACCACGCCGCTGTGCATCGCCGACCAGGCAACGAACGGCTTGAACGAGGAGCCGAGGTTGTATCGACCCTGCACAGCGCGGTTGACCAAGACAGATTTGTCGGGGTCAGCCTTGCCCGTGGCCGGATCGATCTTGGTTCCGAAGAGTTGGTCGAACTTGTTGCCATCGATGTTTCCCATCCACCGGTTGTCGAACCTCGGATAGCTGGCCATCGCCAGGATCTCGCCGTTGGAGTTGTTCTCGACGACGACGGCGCCCGCTGGTGCCTTGTACTGAATCCATTCCTGGGCACCGAACTCCTTGGAGGTGGAATAGACCCGCTGCCCGGTCGGGCTCTTCGGATCGACCGGGTTGTGAGCGGCAACGTCTTGAAGCGTCAGATCGGTGGGCAGGCTGCGGCGTTGCAACAGCTTGGTCTCCAGCGCCTGTTCTGCGTACTGCTGCACATCGAGATCGATCGTCAGCTGGATGTCGCGCCCGGCGATCGGGTCGACGTGCTGATCGAGCAACTCGCGGACGATCCCACCGGCCGCGTCGACTTCGAACACCTGCTTACCCCATGAACCGTGCAGCGTGTCTTCCATCGACAGTTCGACACCAAACGCGCCGACGAGCTCGTTGGTGTTGTAGTTCTTGGCCTTGTACTGCTTGGCCGTCTCCTTGGTGATGGGACCGAGGTAGCCCACGACGTGGCTCGCCAGCGGCGAATATGGGTAGACGCGTTTCCATTGCTCGACGATCTGGATGCCGGGAAAGTCCTCGCTGCGCTCTTTCAGATACGTCACCGCGTCTTCGTCGACATCCTCTTTCAAGGGCAGGGGCAACAACGAGCTGAACCGTTGTCCCTTTGTGCATTTCGGAATGGCCGGTTCCCCGAAGCACGGCTCGAATCGACGCTGCAGATCGATGACCGGTACTTTCAACGGCCCGGAGAGCCGGTTGAACAGCGCCTCTCGCGTCTTGCGGTTCTTGATCACGTTCCAGTCGATGGCGACCGTGAGGATGCGTTGATTGTCGGCCATGATCCGGCCCTTGGCATCGAAGATGCGACCTCGCTCGGGTGGGACGAGCACTTCGCGGATCTTTGCTGCCGATACCCTCGATTGGAACGACGCGGCCTCGACACCTTGTAGGAACCACAGTCGTGTGCCGAGTCCACCGATCAACAACGTCGACACCAAGGCCAGCATCCCTAAGCGAGTGGTGCGCTTATCGATCGCCATGGCACCATTGTGGTCTGCGCGCGGGTGGCGCGGGGCGCAGCCCTTCGATGTGGGGCCTGGCCTGAACGGCGCTGCTCATTCCGGGATCGCCCGCCACGTGCGCCGCTTTGCACCAGCACACCACCGACCGAGTGGCACGAACAGCGGGCTCAGCAGTGTCGCTGCGCCCGCAACGATTGGGAGCACCAAGATCAGTCGATTTGTCAACCAGCCTTCCTGACCGGTCAGGAACTTGACGACAGGGATGGCTGCTTCGCCGACGGCGGAGCCGATCGCCACGAAGATCGCAGCAAGCCACCACTGCGGGTCCGGGGTGATGCTCAGGACGTATCCCGACGTCAGGCCTGCCAGACCGTATGCCAAGGCCGTCAGCCCAAGGGGCGTCCCCACTCCCAAGTCGTACATCATGCCCAGGGCGAACCCGGCGAACGCGCCTCGCTCGGAGCCTGCTCCAGCTCCGGCTCCGGCGGCCAATGCCAGAACAACCTGGATCGCGACTCCATCCACGCGGTATGTCGCGCACACGGTGCGTTGAATGCCCAACACCACGAGGGCAATGGGAATCAGTCTGGTGAAGAGGGCAAACGGCAGTGAGCGCACGAATCAAATCGCGGCCTGGTTGGGGACGAACAGCACGACGCTGACAAAGTTGAGTTGGTTGAGGCTGGCATTGGGCTCGACCTCGACGATGGGCGACCGGCTGCCCAACCGCCGCGTTACAGCCGTGATGGTGCCGATGGGAATGCTTTGCGGTGCGAGGCTCTTCGTACCACCAGCGGTCTCGACGATGTCGCCGATCTTCACGCTGGTCAGCGCAGTGTCGTCGATGAGGCTGAACAGCAACGGACGATCGGCGCCCTGCCCGGTGATGTCGCCCGTCTCGCGCCGGACCTTGAAACTTGGCAATGTTGTCGAGGTCGTTGATGTGCTCGACGTCGTTGTAATGCCCGGTGGCGTGCCCGCGCCGGGGACCGTCGTTGTGGTCGGCGTCGTCGTCGTTGTCGTCGTCGTTGTGCTCGTCGAGGTTGTGGAGGCGAGCGAGCGACCGCTGGGAGCGGTGTTCGGCGTTGTCGACGACGTGGTCGACGAGGCGTCGGCTTCGTCAACACGGCTGAGCACTTGCGCCTGCACGGCAAATTGCGGATCGGTGATCAGCATCACAAAGGCGCTGTCGGGATTCACTTTGGTGACCTTGCCGATCAACCCCGCACCGTCGGTGACTGGCATTCCAACAGCAACACCGTCGCGGCTGCCCACGGTGATCTCGATCGTGTTCTGGAAATTGCTCGGGGCATCACCAATCACCTGCGCGGCGACTCCCTTGATGTTTCGCGCTGAGGTCAAGCGGTTCAACTTCAACAGGTCGTTGGCAATGTTGATCGCTGTCTTGGCCTCGATCTCGGCGCCCTTCTGATGCTCGATCTGGTCGTGCAACGCCAGGTTCTCGGTCTTCACATCGGAGTAGTGGGTGATGCCGTACCAGGCGTTGGCGACAGGCTTCGACACCGCGTTCGCCGCAATGTCGAAGGGACGGATGATCACCGAGAACGCTTGCCGGGCCTTGTCGATGACGACGTTGTTGGCGCGCCGATCGAGGGTGATCAACAGCAACGACGTCAAAATGAGCAGCACAACGACGCGACGGCGGCTCAACGACGAGAACACGGGCGGCCTGTGGCGTCTAGTCGTCGCCGCCGAGCGACATCAACCCGCGCATCGCGTCGATGTTCTCGAGTGCGCGCCCGGAGCCGATCACGACGCTGTACAGCGGGTCGTGGGCGATCTTGATCGGCATGCCGGTCTCGTGATTGAGGCGCCGGTTGATCCCGGCAAGCAATGCCCCTCCGCCGGTGACCATGATGCCTTGCTCCATGATGTCGGCCGCCAGTTCCGGTGGCGTCTTGTCGAGCGTGGTCTTCACCGCATCCACTATCGCCGACAAGGGCTCGGCCAGGGCTTCACGGACCTGCTCGGTGGTCAACGGCACCGTGCGCGGCAGGCCGCTGATGAGGTCGCGACCGCGGATGTCGGCGGTCAACTCCTCGTCGAGTGGCCATGCCGAGCCCATGTGGATCTTGATCTCCTCCGCAGTTCGGTCGCCGATGGCCAGTGAGAACTCCTTCTTGACGTACTGCATGATCGCGTCGTCGAGTTCATCGCCAGCAACGCGCACGGACTGCGCCGTGACGATTCCGCCGAGCGAGATCACTGCGACTTCGGTAGTGCCGCCGCCGATGTCGACGATCATGTTGCCGCTCGGTTCGTGGACCGGCATGTCGGCGCCGATTGCGGCTGCCATCGGCTCTTCGATGATGTGCACCGGCTTGCGCGCCCCGGCGTATTCAGCGGCGTCTTGCACGGCGCGTTGTTCGACACCGGTGATTCCCGACGGAACGCAGATGACCATACGCGGCTTGCTCCACCGACTGGCGTGGACCTTCTGGATGAAGAAGCGCAGCATCTTCTCGAAGACTTCGAAGTCGGCGATGACTCCGTCTTTCAGAGGGCGGATGGTCTTGATGCGGCCAGGTGTGCGGCCCATCATTCGCTTGGCCTCGAGCCCCACGGCGACGGGTCGACCGTCGCTGATGTCGATCGCCACAACCGACGGTTCGTTCAAGACGATGCCTTGCCCACGCGAGTAGATCAGGGTGTTGGCCGTGCCCAAATCGATGGCGAGATCACGACCGATCGCGAGTGGGTTGTTCCTGGCCATCACTACCTCCGCACCGCCGGACCGACCGTGCACGAACTCAATCTGCGCCTTGAACGGCGCAGGTTCGCCAAGTGTAGCGGAGCGCCAGTTTGTTACAGATTCGGGAAGAAAATGCCAATCTCGCGCTCGGCCGACGCCAATGAATCGCTGCCATGCACCAGGTTCTCGGTGAACAAGATGCCGAGGTCACCGCGAATCGTGCCGGGTGACGCCTTGCGCGGATTCGTCGCGCCCATGGTCGTGCGCACCACTTCCCAGGTGTCCTCAGGGCCTTCGAGAACAACGGCGACGACGGGACCACGGCTCATGAACGCCACGAGATCGGCGTAGAAGCCCTTGCCGACATGCTCTTCGTAGTGGCGAGCCAACGTTTCGGCGTCAAGGGAGCGCAGGTCGAGTGCGACGATCGTGAGGCCCTTGGCCTCGAAGCGCTGCAGCACTTCGCCGACAAGGCCACGTTCGACGGTGTCGGGCTTCAACAGGACAAGGGTGCGATCAGACATGGCGGATGACGCTACCGGCAGCGTTACGCCTGTCATCGGCCGTGGGCGCGTTGAGTCCGCTGTGTCAGACGATCTTGCGGAGGTGCGGTCTGGCCGACCCGACCACGTACAGGGAGCCCGTGACCAAGACGGCGTCGTCGTGCTGGGCCGAGCGGATGGCGCGATCACATGCTTCCTCGACCGTGTTGCATTCGATCACCGCATCACAACCCAAGGCGCGAGCCGCCGCGGCAAGTTCGGCCGAGGGCATGCCACGGGGAGTCGGCGCGGTACAGGTGTACACGGCGTCGAACTCGTCGGCGCGAAACGCCGACAGCATCTCTCGTGCATCGCGTCCACGCAAGATCCCCGCAACGAGGATCTTGCTGCCGGCGGGATCGAAGTCGTCGAAGAAGACCTGCGCACACGAGTCGGCGCCGGGTGGGTTGTGGGCACCATCGACGATCACCAACGGCTGGTGGCCGAGCACTTCGAAACGACCCGCCATGCGCACGTTGGCGAACCCTTCACGAGCGATGTCGTCGGCAATCGGGTTGCCGAAGAATGCCTCGACAGCGGTCAGCGCGACGATCGCATTGTCCCCCTGGTGTCGTCCGTGGAGTGGCACGAACACGTCGGTGTAGATCGTTGTCGGAGTCCGCAGGTCAAGCATGCGCCCACCGAGCGCCAACTGGTTCTCGAGCACATCGAATTGTTCGCCGCGTACCAACACGCTCTCGCCGCCGGCATCGGTGAAGTACGGCAGCAGTTCGGGGTCGGTCTCGCCGACCACCACGATGCTGCCCACTTTGATGACGCCTGCCTTCTCGGCAGCAACGTGTCCTTTCGTCGGCCCGGCGAACTCGTTGTGGTCCATGCCGATGTTGGTGATGACGGCGACCTGCGCGTCGACAACGTTCGTCGCATCCCATCGGCCGAGCACACCGACCTCCACCACGGCAACGTCGACGGCGAGATCGGCGAACCAGCGCAAGGCAGCGGCAGTCGTGGTCTCGAAGTACGACGGACGCACCCCGGTGAGCATCTCGAGATCGGCGACCGCGGCGATCTGCTCGGCGAAATCGTCATCGCTGATGTATTCGCCATCGCGGCTCATTCGTTCGTTGACCCGCTCAAGATGAGGACTGGTGTACGTCCCGACACTGAGGCCATGGGCCATGAGCAGACGGGTGATCATCTGCGACGTCGAGCCCTTGCCGTTGGTGCCGGTGACGTGGATCACCGGGTATGCAAACTGCGGATCACCCATCGCCGCAACGATCGTCTGGATGCGATCGATCGTCGGCGACTCGATCCGCCCGGTCTTTTCGTAGCTGGCGTGGGCGTCGAGGTACGCCAGCGCGTCGGAGTAAGTCATCGTCGGGGTAGCACGTTTCTAGGCAGCACAGTGCTGCGCCTCACTGTCCGCTCAGCTGGCCTCGCGGCGAGGCCGCTTGGCCTTCGGCTCGCGTGGGACGAGGGTGGGGTTCGTCCTCTTCTGCACGGTGTCGATTTCGATCATGACGGTGCCGACATCGCTGCGACCAGGCAACTCGTACATCGTGTTGAGCAACACCTCTTCGAGGATGGCCCGCAGTCCGCGGGCGCCAGTGCCACGCAACAACGCCAGATCGGCGATTGCTTCGAGGGCTTCGCGAGTGAAATCGAGCTCCACATCTTCGAAGTCGAAAACTTTGCGGTACTGCTTCACCAACGAGTTCTTCGGTTCGGTGAGGATTTTGATCAACGCGTCACGATCGAGACTGCGCACCGCGCCGATCATCGGCAAGCGGCCGACGAACTCGGGGATCAAACCGAATTTCAGCAGATCTTCGGGAAGCACCTTGGTGAACAATTCGCCCGCATCCTTGTCGGCCTTGCTGCGCACCGTGCCGTTGAACCCGACGCCTTTGTGGCCGATGCGGTGCTCGATGATCTGCTCGAGGCCAGCGAACGCGCCACCACAGATGAACAAGATGTTGGTCGTATCGATCTGAATGAACTCTTGGTGAGGATGCTTTCGCCCGCCTTGGGGCGGCACCGATGCGACAGTGCCCTCGAGGATCTTCAACAGCGCCTGCTGCACGCCCTCGCCGCTGACATCGCGGGTGATCGACGGGTTCTCGCTCTTGCGGGCGATCTTGTCGATCTCGTCGATGTAGATGATGCCTGTCTCGGCCTTCTTGACATCGAAGTCGGCAGCTTGGATGAGTTTCAGCAGAATGTTCTCGACATCTTCGCCGACGTAGCCGGCCTCGGTCAGCGCGGTGGCGTCGGCAACGGCGAAGGGCACGTTGAGCAGACGGGCCAGCGTTTGAGCGAGATGGGTCTTGCCGCAACCAGTCGGCCCGAGGAGCATGATGTTGCTCTTGGCAAGTTCGACCTCGTCGCGACGACCGACGCTCGCGCCCTGTTGATATTGAATACGGCGGTAGTGGTTGTAGACCGCAACCGACAGGATCTTCTTCGCCTCATCCTGGCCGACGACATAGTCGTCGAGGAACGTGCGAATCTCGCGGGGGGTGGGCAGTTCTTCGAACCGGATCTCACTCGAATCGGTGAGCTCCTCTTCGATGATTTCGTTGCAGAGGTCGATGCACTCGTCGCAGATGTAGACGCCGGGCCCCGCAATCAGCCGCTTGACCTGCTTCTGTGATTTCCCGCAGAACGAGCACTGCAGCAGTTCACCGGTGTCGCCGAATTTCGCCACGGTTCAGTCTCCTTGCTCGCCCAATAGGTCGATTCGTGCGGATCAGCGAATCGGACCGGTGCGGTCGACGGCGTCACGAGACGAAATCACATCATCGATGATGCCATACGCGAG
>JANMQX010000318.1:0-6467 GCA_031370745.1 Ilumatobacteraceae bacterium | reverse complement strand
CCACTGCCCCAGCATCTTCGATCGGACCGGCGTGCGTCTTGAACATCAGGTTGAACTGGCGCGGCTCGGTGAACGTGCCATGCTTGCCGCAGCTCGGACAGGTGTTGGGGTCGTCGAGTTTGTCGAGGCGAAACCGGTTCTTGCAGTTGGTGCAGTCGACCAGCGGATCGGTGAAGTTGGCGAGGTGACCGCTGGCCTCCCACACCTGCGGCGGCCCAAGGATGGCCGCGTCGATCAGCACCACGTCGTCGCGCAACTGCACGGTCGAGCGGATCCACGCCTCGCGGATGTTTCGCAACAACAATGCGCCGAGAGGCCCGTAGTCGTAGGTGCTCCGAAAGCCGCCATAGATCTCGGCCGACGGGAACACAAAGCCGCGCCTCTTGCACAGATTGACAACTTGATCGAGTTCGGTCGCAGGCATACCTGGGTAAGGCTACGAGGGCCGTCGAGGCTCTCGCGAACGAGTTCGCCAACCTGCAAGGATTTCGTAGAAAGCGTTGAGTTCGGAGGGGGATACAGATGCTTGCTGGACGACCGTTGGCAGCGGCTTGCACCGTCGCAATGGTGTTAGCAATGGTGAGTTGTGACGACAGTGGCAGCTCGACTGGTTCCAGTGTCGCCTCGTCGGCGGCCTCGACTGCAACAACCCCAGTTGTCACGACGCCGGTCGGGACCACCACGACGGCCACCGTGCCGACAACGCTCTCCCCGACCACCGCACCTGCTCCAACGAGCGCTGCTCCGACGACTGCTCCGGTGACCGTCCCGGTGTCGACGGTCTGCCCAACGGGCACGACGATTCCGTCTGGTGCAACGAATCTGGTGGCGATCAATGGCGACATCGACGGCGACACGCTCAACGACGTGGTCACCTCATACTCGCTGAGTGGGGTGCCGCATGTGCACGCCACCCTGGCAACGGGAGGCACCAGTGACGTCGAGGTGCCGATCGGCAACGCCGACACCGTCTCGATCCAATTCATGGACTTCGACCACGCCCTCGGTGCCGCCGTGCCCCCGCCTGTCGCAGTGCTGGCAATCGGGCCAACCAAGGCCGGCACTGCAGTCGGCGCGTTCTTGACGCTCACACCGCAGTACTGCATCCGTGTGTGGCACAACAACACCACCGACGACACGTTGTTCACGTTCAGGATCTCCGCCGAGCCGATCTATCAGGGCCTGCAATGCGATGGCGCAGCCGGTTCGATCAACCACAGCCTCACGACCGCCGAGCAGAACCCGGGCGGTGACTGGGCTGTCACGTTGCAACCGTTCGGGCACAACTTCACGACCGTGAACCTGCACCCCGTCGAGAACATCACGGTTCCGGATGATCCCGACATCCAACACGAATATGGTGACCTGACCAGCTGCGGGATCACCTTGTTCCCGTAGCCGTTGCCGCAATCCCCGACCTCGGCGACCCGATGATCGGCAACATCATGGAACGGTCAGGTTTCCAGTCGTTCGAACATGGCCACAGTTCGCAGGCGACGCTCGATGTGATGCTCCATAGCACGTGTGGCGTGGGCGGCCATCTCGTGCGTCGCTGCGGACTGCGGCACCAACAAGGCGTCGTTCATCCGTCCGCCAAGGACCATTCGCATCAACTCCAGGGCTTGTTCGCTCATCGGCGCACCGCTTCGGCAGTTTCGGCACAGCGCTCCGCCATGGTTCATGTCGAACGCGACCAGCGGCCCAGCCTCGCCGCAGCGGGCACACTCCTCGAGCAAGGGAGTGATGCCCTCCGCAGCCAACAGCTTCCAGTAGAACGCCGGCACCACCAGCGGGCCGGATCGTCGCGCCACGGTTCGCAGTGCGCCAACGAGCATGCGGTACAGGTGCGGGGCCGGCTCGCGTTCGAGTGCGAGCTGATCAACCGCCTCAAGCATCGCGATCCCGTTGGTCATGTGGTCGAGATCCGCCACCATTGGCGCAAGCGTTTCGATCGACTCCGCCTGGCTGACGATGTCGAGGTCGGTGCGACCGTGGGCCAGCAGGAGTTGCACATGACTCATCGGCTCGAGCCTGGCACCGAATTTCGACATCGTCTTGCGAACGCCCTTCGCAACCGCGCGGACCTTGCCGTGATGTTCCGTCATCAACACCACAATGCGGTCAGCTTCAGCAAGCTTGTAGGTGCGTAGCACGACTGCGGAGTCGCGATAGACGGGAGAACCCACTAATCGAGCCCTCCGAATCGTCGGTGCCTACCGGCGAATTCGGTGACCGCACCCTCCAGATCGCCGCCTCGCAGATTCGCCCATGGCACATCGAGGTAGACAAGTTCGCAGTAAGCCAACTCCCACACCAACGTCGACGGCAGGTCGGTGTCGGGACCGATGACGATCGCCAGATCAGGCTCGCACGTTGCCGGGGCGTTGACGACTTCCGACAGGCTAACATCGGTGATCGCGCGGCCATCTCGGCGTAACACGTTGACTGCTTCGACGACTCGTTGTCGCCCATCGGTCTGCGGGTCGACCACGCCGGTGCACTTTCCGACCCGCGTCACCGACGCCGGCATGCCGCCATGCGGTGGGGCGACACGATCGAGCGGGCGGATGGTCAACCAGGACGCGCCGGCCTGTTCGGCAACCTTGCCGAACTCCAGGATGCGGTCGCGCCAGGCAACATCGCCGAGCGCGTTCCACTCACCCAACGTGCCGCCGACGATCACGATGTGTCGCAACTCGACGGACTGCTCGGCGGAGCGGTTCATGCAGCCTCATCATCCCACGCCTGGCCACGAAGTGAGAGCCACGTGGAAGCTGTGCTGGCTATGGTTCATCTTCTGTGCGATCCGATGCCGAACGACCTCTGCACGTCGCTTGCATCATGGATGGGAACGGCCGCTGGGCCAGGCGACGGAGCCTGCCGCGCACGGCCGGGCACACCGAAGGTGAGGAGAACCTTGCCGCCGTCGTGCGCCTTGCTGTGAAGCGCGACATCGGCTGGCTGACCGTGTTCGGGTTCTCGACCGAGAACTGGGTCAGGCCGCGAGTCGAGGTCCGCCACATCCTCGGATTGCACAAGAAGCTCTTCGGCAGGATCGCCGAGCTCAACGATCTCAACGTGCGGGTGCAGTGGATCGGGCGCCCCTTCACCAGCCAGGAGGCGCGCACACCGCGGTATGTCCAAAAGGCGATTGCCAAGGCCATTGCCGATACAGCGGCAAACACCGGGATGGTTTTGACCGTCGCATTCGACTACGGCAGCCGAGCAGAGATCGTCCATGCCGCCAACGTCGCCAGCACAGACGGCCGACCGCGTGTGACTGCCGCCGACATCGATGCCAAGATGTACTTGCCGGAGCTCCCCCCCGTCGATGTGGTGGTGCGAACTTCAGGCGAGCGTCGCATCTCCAACTTCATGCTGTGGCAGTCCGCGGGTGCACCCGTGTTCTTCACCGAGCAGACCTGGCCCGATTTCGGCGCAGCCGAGATCGATGCCGCCATCGCCGTCGCTCGCCGATGACGCCACTCGACGGCTTGGCCAAGGTCATCGCGGCCTTACCCGCCGCAGAGGAGCGGCCGGGACAGCAAACAATGGCGGTAGCCGTGAGCGCGGCGATAGCCGGCAGCAAACACCTGATCGTGCAAGCCGGCACTGGGACCGGCAAGACGATGGGATATCTGGTGCCGGCCATCCTCGCGGGCAAGCGAGTCGTGGTCGCCACGGCGACAAAGGCATTGCAGGACCAGCTGGCAAGCAAGGATCTTCCGTTCCTCGAGGCCCATCTCGGCCAGCCGTTCGATTGGGCGATCCTCAAGGGCCGCAGCAACTACATCTGCATGCAGCGGGTTCGCGAACTGCAATCGGCGGCGGGCCAAGGTCAGCTCGAGATCGAAGACTTTGCCGCGACAACCAAGGTTGAGATCAAACGACTATCGGAATGGTCAGGCACCACAAAGACCGGCGACCAAGCTGACCTGGCATGGTCGCCCGCTGACCGTTCATGGCAGGCCGTCAGCGTTGGCAGCGACGAATGCCCGGGTGGCACCAAATGTCCGATGGGTGCCGTGTGCTTTGCCGAGTTGGCCCGCGCTCGAGCACAGGTCGCCGATGTTGTCGTGGTCAATCTTCATCTCTATGGCCTCAATGTTGCCAGCGGCAACGTGTTGCTGCCCGAACATGACGTCGTCGTGATCGACGAGGCTCACCAACTCGAAGACATCATGAGCGATACGGTCGGCGTGCAGATCGGTCCCGGCCGATTGACCAACCTCGCCGCGGTGGTGCGCAGAGTGATCGATGATCCGGCGATCGTCGGCGGTCTGGCCGAGGCTGCACCGGCGCTACGCGAAACGCTTCGACCGTTCGCCGGCCAGCGATTGAGCACGCCATTTCCCGACGCTATCCAAGATGTCCTGATCGACAGTCGCAATCGGATCGACAGAGCACAGGCTGCGCTCCGGGCGATCAATACCGACGTGCCGGAGGCACAGCAGCGCAAGCTGCGCGCCCAACAGGTCGCAACCCGGGTGCAAGAGCAGATCGACATCGCCCTCGGCCCCCACGAGGGTTACGTGGCGTTCGTCTCAGGTAGCCCGGATCACGCCCGCCTGGAGATCGCTCCGCTCGACGTCGGTCCGGTACTCAACTCTGGGATCTGGACGAAGCGCACGGCCATCCTCACCAGCGCGACGTTGCCGACAACCCTCGCCCACCGAGTCGGGGTGACAGACGGGTCGTACACGCAACTCGATGTCGGCAGCCCGTTCGACTACGCCACCAACGCGCTGTTGTACTGCGCGTTGCACCTGCCCGATCCCAGATCACCCCAATACGCCGCTGCCGCGCACGACGAGTTGGCCGCGTTGATCACCGCTGCAGGCGGTCGAACTCTTGCACTGTTCACGAGTTGGAAGGCGATGGATGCCGCGGCGGCGGCGGTGAAAGCAGTCGTCGACGTGCCAATCCTCACCCAGCGCGACCTTCCAAAGACTGCGCTTGTCAAAGCGTTCACCGAGGATGAGTCAGCGTGCCTGTTCGCCACGGCGGGCTTCTTCCAAGGCGTCGACATACCAGGACGCACCCTGTCGTTGGTCACGATCGATCGCATCCCGTTCCCACGGCCGGATGACCCTTTGCTGGCGGCCCGTCGCGATCTGCTCGGCGCAGCTGCCTTCAGCGAGATCGACCTGCCTCGAGCCGCAATCCTGCTTGCCCAGGCAACTGGCCGGCTGATACGTAACGCGACCGATCGCGGCGTCGTGGCGGTGTTCGACCCGCGACTCGGCAAGGCCAACTATCGATGGCAGATCGTCAGCGCGCTCCCACCGATGAGGCGCACTCGGGTGCGCGCCGACGTCGAGGCGTTTCTTCGGGAGATCGTCGGCTAGGCGGGTTACAGTCCCCGTCGTGGGGCAACTCGTCAACGTCGTGGTGGCCGATGGAGTCGCCACCATCACGCTCGACTCACCGGCCAACCGCAACGCTCTGTCGCATCAACTGCTCGCCGATCTCCACGACGCGTTGGACGTCGCCGACACCGAGCACCCTCGTGTGATCGTGCTCACGCACACCGCGCCGGTGTTCTGTGCTGGGGCCGATCTGAAGGAGCGGTCGACGGGTCGCGTCGACTCCACGTCGTTCGTGCACGCCATGGAACGGCTCGCGACGACGTCGGCGCCGGTGATCGCGGCAGTCGACGGACCGGTGCGCGCCGGCGGAATCGGGCTGATGGCCGCATGCGACCTTGTGGTCGTGAATTCGTCGATCACGTTTGCCTTCACCGAGGTGCGGATCGGGGTCGCACCAGCGATCATCACCTGGCCAATTCTGCAGCGCTGCGGTTGGTCGAAGCTGGCCGCGCCGTACCTCACCGGCGAGGTCTTCGATGCAGTCAGGGCACTCGATATGGGGCTGGTCACTCACGTCACCGACGACGTCGGCGCGACCACCGCAGAACTGTGCCGGAACACCATGCTCGGCGGTCCCCATGCGGTCGCCATGACCAAGACGCTGTTGCGCGGCACGCACACGACTGCGGAGTTGCAGGCCTTGTCGGAATCGTTGTTCACGAGTGCGGAGGGTCGCGAGGGAATGGCTGCCTTCATCGAGAAGCGCCAGCCGACGTGGTGTGGTGACGATCCTGCCCGAACGGATCCTTCCGGGGATTAGGGCAAGAGGCGGTAGCCGATGCCGCGTGCGGTGACGATCAGCTTCGGCTCGTCGGGTTGGTCCTCGATCTTGACGCGCAACCGGCGAACATGGGCGTCGACGAGTCGGCTGTCACCCAGGTACTCGTAGCCCCAGACCCGCTCGAGCAGCTGGTCGCGCGACAGCACCATGCCGACATGGTCGGCGAACTCGCACAGCAGGCGGAACTCGGTCTTGGTCAAGCTCAGTTCGCGCCCAGCCTTCAGAACGATTCCCTGCTCGCGACGAAGTTGGACGTCACCGAACCGACTGGCCGGGGCAGATGAAGGTATGTCGTGCAGGTGCACCCGGCGAAGGGC
>JANMQX010000307.1:0-6115 GCA_031370745.1 Ilumatobacteraceae bacterium | reverse complement strand
CGCATCGGCGTCGGCGAAGTCGATGATGTGGACCTCGTCGAAGTAGGGCTTGCCGGTGTCCCAGTAGTGGGGGTTCTTGACGTGAATGGACTGCTTGCCGACCTCGAACTCCTTGAGCATGTACGGCCCTGTGCCGATCTGCTTTGTGGCGTCACCGTCGAAGCGCTCGTAGCCCGTGGGCACAATGGCGCAGACGTACGCGCACAGCGCTTCTTTGAAGTTCGACACGCCTTGCTTCAGCTTCAGCTCCACGGTGTGGTCGTCGACCTTGCTGATGCCCGTCACGTCGAGGACGCTACGAAGCACCGAGCCGCCGTACAGCGCCTTGTCCTTATCGAGCATGCGGGTGAACGAATACACCACGTCGTCGGCAGTGACGGGGTTGCCGTTGTTGAACTTGATGCCGTCCTTCAACGTGATGACGAAGTCATCCGCGGCCTTCGCCGTGACGTCCTTGGCGATGCCATTGGTGTACTCGGGAACGAAGTCGGGGCTGAAGCTCATCAGCGGCTCCCACCCGGTGACCTGCCGCACGATGTCGGCCTTGGCGACGATGTGCTGGCCATCAATGATGTCATTGGCTCCGCCGAGCGTGCCGACTCGCAGGATTCCGCCCGGCTTGCCGGCAGCGGCGGCAGCCGCGGCGGTCGTGGCCGTTGCTGCGTCAGTCGCCGTCGTTGCTGCATCGGTCGCTGTCGTGGCGGCATCCGTGGCCGACGGAGCATTGCTTGCGGCCGGTGCAGTGCTCTTCGAATCGCTGCCGCATGCGGCGAGCGCTGCGGCGATGGCCACCGCCGTTCCACTTCCGAGAATCAACTGTCGTCGGTTGAACCTCCCAGGTATCAAGCCCTGCACAGGATCGAACGCCATCTTCATTTCCCCCTTGTGATCGTGTGCGCCCCGATGTGCGACGCCGAGTTAGGGGCGACTATAACGCGACTGTGCGACGCGAACTTCAACTCAGCGTCGACAGCTGATGT
The DNA here is from genome assembly GCA_031370745.1 of Ilumatobacteraceae bacterium. Classification (GTDB taxonomy): domain Bacteria; phylum Actinomycetota; class Acidimicrobiia; order Acidimicrobiales; family Ilumatobacteraceae; genus JAENVT01. The sequence continues at coordinate 5,135 of JANMQX010000307.1, read as the reverse complement.
GTGGAGGACCCCGATACCTAGATCTTGGTGCGCAACGTCTCGGTGTGGCCGTCGACGCCGAGCACCTGCCCAGAGATGAATCTGGCGGCGGGCGACGACAGAAACGCCACCGCCTCGGCAACATCGCCGGCGTCGACGAACGAGCCCATCGAAACCTGGCTTTCGTATGCCGACCTCACCGCCGCGGGCAGGACTCCCAGAGCAACCGCTTCGCGTTCGATGACTCCGTCCATACGCGGTCCCCCGACCGACCCTGGACAAATGGCATTCACCCGAACACCCGACGAGCCGAGCTCCATCGCCCAGGTCTTGGTCAACCCGATGACGGCCCACTTGGCCGCAGCGTAAGGCGAACGCAACGGATAGCCGAAGATCCCGGCCGACGACGAGATGTTGACGATCGAGCCGGGCAGATCGCGAAGCAGCGGCACAGCCTTGTGGGTACACCGGAACATCGAACCCAGGTTGACGCGCACGCAGTCATCGAAAGCCATCGGATCCATCTCCTCGACAGCCGCCGTTGGCCCGGCAACGCCGACGTTGTTGACCAGCACGTCGAGTCCACCGAGCGTCCGAACAACCTGCGAGAACAGGTCGTCGACCGCCGCAGTATCCGCGACATCGGCGACAACGTCAGGAGAAGTCGCCGGGTCGACGTCGACGACGAGGACCTTGGCTCCTCCCTGCCGAAGTCTCGCAGCGATGGCTGCACCGATTCCCGACCCACCGCCGGTGACCAGCGCTCTCAGTCCGTCGAGTTCTTCCATTGCTCCTCATTTCTTCGGGCTACAGTTTGCTGACCGTTCGTTCAGACAACAGATTTCAGACAATAGGGGTTAGCCATGAACTGGGAAGTCTTCATCACCTGTGCGATCACGGGCGCCGGCGACACCGTCGGCAAGAGCCCGCACGTGCCGGTGACCCCCGAGCAGATCGCCACATCGGCAATCGATGCGGCCAAGGCAGGCGCGGCTGTCGTCCACATCCACGTTCGCGATCCCCAGACCGGAAAGGGTGCCCGCGCCACCGAGCTGTACTCAGAGGTCGTCCAGCGCGTGCGCGCCGCGGATGTCGATGTCGTCATCAACCTGACCGCCGGCATGGGTGGTGACCTCGTGTTGGGCGGCGACGAGCAGGTGCTTCCGATCAACCCGGATGGGACCGATATGGCGGGCGCCACGGAGCGGCTGGACCACGTTCGCACGCTGCTGCCCGAGATCTGCACCCTCGATTGCGGCACGATGAACTTCGCATCTGGGGGCGACTACATCATGGTCAACACCCCCAGCGTGCTGCGCTCGATGGCCCGCCACGTGCAGGCGCTCGGTGTGCGCCCGGAGCTGGAGGTGTTCGATACCGGCCACTTGGTGCAGGTCAAAGAGCTCATTCGCGACGGCCTGCTCGACGACCCGGTGATGATCCAACTTTGCATGGGAATCGCCTACGGCGCGCCCGACGATCCCAACACCTTCATGGCGCTGGTCAACAACCTGCCCAATGATTGCGTGTTCTCCGGCTTCTCGATCGGCCGAATGCAAATACCGTTCGTTGCCATGGCTGCGCTCGCCGGCGGCAATGTCCGTGTCGGCCTGGAGGACAACCTCTATCTCGGGCCGGGACACAAGGCGACCAACGCCGAGCTCGTCGCCCGTGCCAAGCAGTTGCTGGAGAGCATGAACGTACGGATTCTCGGCCCTCAGGAAGTGCGTGACAAGCTGAAGCTCGTCAAGCACACCTGATCACACGCAGACAGAATCGGGGTACGCCCATGGGCGAGCAAGTAGTGCAGCACGGGTTGGAGGGTGTCATCGCCTTCGAGACCCAGATCGCCGAACCCGACCGCGAGGGCGGCGCGCTGCGTTACCGAGGTGTCGACATCGAAGAGCTCGTCGGCTTCTATGACTACGGCCGCGTCTGGGGCCTGCTGGTCGACGGATCGTTCGACCCCGGACTTCCGCCTGCCGAACCGTTCCCCATCCCCGTCCATTCCGGCGACATCCGTGTCGACGTGCAGAGCGCGTTGGCGATGCTGGCCCCGTTCTGGGGACTCGATCAGTTGCTCGACATCGACGACGCCCAGGTTCGCGACGACCTCGCTCGCGCGTCGGTCATGGCCTTGTCGTTCGTGGCCCAGTCAGCTCGCGGACTCGGTTTGGCGATGGTGCCGCAGAAGCACATCGACGGCGCGGCGACCATCACCGAGCGATTCATGCGCCGGTGGCGAGGCGATCCTGACCCCGACCACGTGAAGGCGGTCGACGCGTACTGGGTGTCGGCGGCCGAACACGGCATGAACGCCTCGACCTTCACCGCCCGAGTCATCGCCTCCACCGGCGCCGACGTCGCCGCGGCCCTGTCGGGTGCCGTTGGGGCGTTGTCGGGACCCCTGCATGGTGGCGCACCGGCGCGCGTGCTGCAGATGCTCGACGAGGTCGACAAGGAGGGCGACGCCGAACGCTGGGTGAAGCGGGCGATGGACAGAGGTGACCGCCTGATGGGTTTTGGCCACCGTGTGTACCGCGCCGAAGACCCGCGCGCGCGCGTCCTGCGTCGCACGGCGAAAGAGCTGAAGTCGCCACGGGTGGAGGTGGCCGATGCGCTCGAGCAGGCGGCACTCGCCGAGCTGAAGGCTCGTTATCCCGATCGCGTGCTGGCCACCAACGTCGAGTTCTGGTCGGCGGTCGTACTGGACTACGCCGAGGTACCGGCGCACATGTTCACGGCGATGTTCGCGTGCGCCCGCACCGCGGGGTGGAGTGCCCACATCCTCGAACAGAAGCGCACCGGGCGTCTGATCAGGCCGTCGGCGATCTACACCGGTCCGGCGGCGCGGCCGCCGACCGACGTCACCGGTGCCTAGATGACGACTGCTCACATCGGCCTGCTGGGCGGTGGTGTCATCGGGGGTGGCTGGGCTGCCCGTTTTCTTTTGAACGGTCACGACGTGGTGATGTTCGATCCCGATCCTCAGGCGCCACGCAAGGTCGGCGAGGTGTTGGCCAACGCCCGACGAGCCAATGCCAAGCTGACAAGGGCCCAATGGCCGGCGGAGGGCACGTTGCGGATCGTCACCGCCGTCGAGGAAGCCGTGGAGGGTGCCTCCTTCGTGCAGGAGAGCGCCCCAGAGCGGCTCGACCTGAAGCAGCAGCTGTTCGCCGCCGCCAGCCGCGTCGCCGGCCCCGACGTGGTGTTCGCCTCATCGACATCGGGTCTGTTGCCCACCGAGATGCAACGCGACATGGTGCACCCCGAACGATTGGTGGTCGGCCACCCGTTCAACCCCGTCTACCTGATGCCGCTCGTCGAGGTGTGTGGGGGCTTCCAGACCTCGGAGACCACCAGGCAGCGAGCAGCCGACCTGTATCGCAGCGTCGGAATGCATCCGCTGATCCTGTCCAAAGAGATCGACGGCTTCGTGGCCGACCGATTGATGGAAGCGCTATGGCGTGAGGCCCTCTGGTTGGTGAACGATGGCGTGGCCACGGCCGCCGAGATCGACGACGCGATGCGCTTCGGCCCCGGGCTGCGGTGGAGCTTCATGGGGACGTTCCTGATTTACCGCATCGCCGGCGGCGAGGCTGGAATGCGCCATTTCATGGCCCAGTTCGGGCCTGCGCTGAAATGGCCGTGGACCAAGTTGATGGACGTCCCCGACCTCACCGACGAGCTGCTCGACAGGATCTGCGCGCAGAGCGATGCCCAAGTGGATCTGCAGACACCGGGTCTGTCGATCCGCGAGCTGGAGGCGCTGCGCGATGACTGCCTGGTCGAGGTGATGCACGGTCTGCGCAATCGGGGCTTCGGCGCAGGCAAGACACTCGCCGCCTTCGAGCAGGCGCTGTTCGATCGGGGCACCGTCGTTTCCCCCGATGTCGAGCTGTCCGTTCCGATCCAGATCCACGAACGGGTGGTCCCGACGGATTGGGTTGACTACAACGGCCACACCAACGACAGCCGCTACATGCAGATCACGAGCGAGGCCGGTGATCGATTCATGCGCCTGATCGGCGTGGACGAGTCGTATCTACAATCGGGCCGCTCGTACTACACCGTCGAGAGCCACCTCAACTTCGTCGCCCAGAGCCACGCCGGCGATCACCTCCGCGTCACGGTTCAGCTCTTGTCGCACGACGCCAAACGGTTGCACATCTTCACCGTTGTGCAGCACGACGACGACTCGGTCGTGGCGACGGCCGAGCACATGATGCTGCACGTCGACGCTGTGGCCGGGAAGTCGTCGCCTGCTTCGGCCGAGATACAGGCGAAGCTTGGCGAGATTGCCGCGCTGCACGACCTGTTGCCGAAGCCCGCTCAATCCGGACGAGCCATCGGCCAACCAAAACCCTGAACAGTTGCAGCTCGGTCCCACGTGGTCGGCGTGATGCCGCGTTCGCGTAGGAGCGACTTCTCGACTTTCTCGGTCGGTGTGCGTGGCAACGTGTCGACTACATCGACGTAGCGCGGCACCATGTGCCGACCCATCCGGTGCGCGCAGAACGTGATCAACTCCGCCGCATCGAAGGTGTGGCCCGACCGGACGACGACGGCGACCATCACATCGTCCTCGGTGAGCTCGCTGGGCACGCCGAATGCCGCAGCGTCGAGCACGCTCGGATGGAGCTTGATGACTTCCTCGACTTCGAACGCCGAGATGTTCTCGCCCCTGCGGCGGATGCTGTCGGTCCGGCGGCCGACGAAGTAGAAGAAGCCGTCGGCATCGCGGCGGGCGAGGTCGCCGGTGTGGAACCACAAGTCGCGTCGCGAGGCCAACGAAGCCGCAGGCATTCCGTAGTAGCAGTCCGACATCAGTGACGGTTCGTTGGGGCGAATGACAATCTCGCCGACGTGCTCGATGCCCACTTCTGCGCCAAATTCATCGAACAGGCGGACGTCGTATTGCGCGATCGGGCGGCCGCACGAGCCTTGCCGTCGAGGCTCGTCGACCGGGTGGTACATCGCGACGCCCGCGTCGGTCGATCCGTACAACTCCACCAGTTGCACACCGAAGCGCTTCTCGAAGTCGGGTGCGAACTCAGGCACGGGCACGCCCCAACCGAGCCTGGCGGGATTGTCTCCGTCGTCGCTCATTGCCGGCCGCTTGTGCAGCATCGTCAAGGTCGCACCCATGAAATCGA
>JANMQX010000297.1:0-4113 GCA_031370745.1 Ilumatobacteraceae bacterium | reverse complement strand
CGGGCCTGACTTGTCGGGGTTGTTCTAGGACTGTGCTCATGATTTTCTTCCTCCGTGTTGATCTGAGATTTCTGACCTTCACGGTACGAAACATGCTGCGAACGGGTTAGAGGACGCAGGCACACGCTCGTGTGACTTTGTGCCCTGCCCCTGACGGGGGCTGCGGGCGCAACCTGGAACCCATGAGTGTGGTGGAGACGGTGACGACGATCACGGACGCGCCCGAGCCAGGCGATGCCCCATCGCAACCACTGGTCGTGCTCGGACTCGACGCCACATCAACCGCCGCCTCAATGGTCGAGTGGGCAGCCCAAGAAGCAACCACGCGAGGTGCGGTGTTGCAGATCGTGACCTGTTCCGCGGCGTCGTGTTCGGCCGCGACCTGCACAGCACGCCAGGGTCAACGTCTCACAGAGGCGATCGCGGCAACGCGCCAACGCCACCCGCTGCTGTCGATCGACGAGGTTGCCATCGGCCTCGACATGCAGGACGCACTTGTCGACGGCGCTGCCAGCGCCGACCTTCTGCTCGTCGGCCGATCGCATTTGGGAGCCGGCACGCGCCGGCTGCTCTGCTCCGCATCCGGCGTCGCGCTGCGGCGAAGGTCGTGTCCAGTCGTTGCACTTCGTGGGCACCTACGACAACCGCTTCGCCGGATTGCCGTGGGCATCGACGATTCCAACGCAGCTGCAACTGCGTTGGACTGGGCTGCCGACGAGGCGGAACGCCACGGGGCAGAGCTGGTCGTCATCCACGCCTGGCAACGATCTGGCCAATCCCTACGCGACATCGATCGCGATCGTGGCGAGGCGCAGCGAATTCTCGACCAAGCAGTCGATCGCTGCGCGTCAAGGATGGGTCGCGCCGTGAGCAGCGAACTGGTCGACGGCCAACCCGCGGCGGCGCTTGCGGCGGCGAGCGTGGGTGTGGATCTCATTGCCGTCGGATCGCGAGGGTCCAGCGGCTTCAGGACCATGTTGTTCGGATCAGTGGCCCGCTTCGTCCTCGAAGAAGCCCACTGTCCGGTTGCCGTGATCCACCCGCGTGTACGGATCGCGACAGACCCAGCGCTCGATCGCTAGTCGCCGGGTTTGTGGGTTCGGCGTTCGGCGAGCCGTGCAGCGTAGACGGCTGCCTGCGTCCGATGATCCATTCCGAGCTTGCTCAGTAGGTTGGAGACGTAGTTCTTGACGGTCTTCTCGGCGAGGAACATCTGCTCGGCGATCTGGCGGTTGGTGAGCCCGTCGGCGAGGTGGCTGAGGATTGTTGATTCCTGTGGTGACAACGAGTCGGTCAGCGTGTCGTGTGGCGGGTTACGGAGCCGCTCGATGACACGTGCCGTGACGATCGGGTCGAGCAGCGATTGGCCGGAAGCGACTCGGCGGACACTTTCGATGAGATCTGAGCCACGCACTTCTTTCAACACGTATCCGGCGGCACCCGCCAAGATTGCGTCGAACAAGGCCTCGTCGTCATTGAACGACGTCAGCATCAAGCACTTGAGGCTGGGTATCTGCGAACGGATGTCACGGCACACCTCGATGCCTGTTCCGTCGGGCAGCCTCACGTCGAGAATCGCGACATCGGGCTTCGTCGCCGGTATCCGCTGCCTGGCTTCCTTGGCTGTACCCGCCTCGCCAACCACCTCCAGATCGTCGGCACCCTCGAGCAGCTCTCGCACTCCGCGGCGCACCACTTCGTGGTCATCGAGGAGGAACACCCGGATCGTCACTGTCACAACCTAGCGTTGCTGCGCCGTAACCTCAGTGGAGTGCCAAATCGATTCGAGTTCGCCGGCGCGAGACAGTTGCTCCGTCTGCTCGACGCCGTGATGGCGATCGGGTCAGAACAAACTCTCGCCGACGCGTTGCGGCGAATCACCGAAACAGCTGCCGATCTGGTCGACGCGAACTACGCGGCATTGGGTGTGCTCGATGAAACCGGGTCGCGCCTGTCGGAATTCGTCACTGTCGGGCTCGACGAGGAGGAGACGGAGCGGATCGGGGCGAGGCCCGAAGGGCACGGCATTCTCGGTCTGTTGATTCTGGAACCCAAGCCGCTGCGCCTCCCCGACCTGCAGGCACACCCGGACAGTTTCGGATTCCCACCGGGCCATCCGCCGATGAAGTCATTTCTCGGCGTGCCGATCCGGCTGCGCGGCGTCGTCTACGGCAACTTGTACATGACCGACAAGGCCAACGATCAGGTGTTCACCGATGTGGATCAAGAGCTCGCGGTCGGCCTCGCCGCCGCAGCCGGCCTGGCGATCGAGAACGCCCGTCTCCACGAGGTGGCACGAACCGCAGGGTTGCTCGACGAGCGCGAGCGAATTGCCCGAGATCTGCATGACGACGTGATCCAACGACTGTTCGCCACGGGCCTGTCCTTGCAGGCTGCCGCGCAGCTCACGAAGGAGCCCATGGCGATCGAGCGGATCATGCGCTCGGTGGATGAAATCGACATTTCCATCCGCCAAGTCCGCTCGACCATCTTCGAGCTCCACCAAATAGGCTCCGCCCAGCAGAGCGTGCGTAGCGACATCGTGGCGGTGTGCGATGACGCTGCGAAAGCCCTGGGCTTCAGGGCTCTGCTCGACATCGACGGACCGATCGACAGCGCGGTCGACGAACGGGTGCGAGGGCACCTACTGCTGTGTCTGCGTGAGGCGCTGTCGAACGTCGCCCGGCACGCTCATGCTTCGGCTGTCGAGGTCAAGGTCACCGCAATCTCGGGTCGTCTCACGCTGCGGGTCAGCGATGATGGAGTCGGCTATCACCGTCGAACGGGCCAACGCTCGAGCGGCATCGACAATATGCTCGTTCGAGCCCAGGCTCTCGGTGGCACCTTCTCGATAGCTGGTCAAGCAGAAGGCGGCACCACAGTGACGTGGGATGTGCCGTTGGCGCCCGCTAGCCAACCGTGACACGTGAGTTTGCCCGGGCCAGCACTTGGCGCGCACCGAGTGCTGGGAGTGCTGGGAGCGCCGAGATCGCCCGACCGCACGGAGACACGCTTCTGCAAGCGGTCAGCGGCCCGTGCGCAAGTCGATCTCACTAGAGTCATCTCGGCATGACTCAGACCCACCAGCTGTTCGACCGCGCCAACAGCTGCCTGGTCGTGATCGATGTGCAGCAGTACTTCCTCGACAAGTTGCCGGTCGAACAGCGCGAGCCGCTGGTGACTCGAATCGTCTGGCTCATGCGTCTTGCCAGGGCGCTGGGCATTCCGATCGTCGCCACCGCCGAAGACGTATCGAACGACGGTCCGCTCATCGCTGACTTGGTCGACAATCTGCCGGACGGATCGACCGTGCACGACAAGATGGTCTTCGGCTTGGCCAGCCAGCCGTCGATCGTCGACGACGTGCAGCGGACCGGTCGTGGCGAGTTCGTGCTCGTTGGGATGGAGACCGACGTGTGCGTTGCCCACTCGGCCATCGGTCTGATGGACCTCGGCTATCGCGTCGCCGTCATCGACGACGCCACCGCTTCGCCCCCGCCGCATCACGACTACGGCATCGCCCGCGTCCGCGCAGCCGGCGTCGTCATCACGTCGGTCAAGGGGATCTACTACGAATGGGTGCGCGACCTGGCCACGATGCACAGCACCCGTGCCAAGTTGGATGCGACGCTGCCACCCGGTCTGACGCTCTAGCTGGTAGTCGCAGCACCGGCCGAACAGCCGTAACTACCGACTCATGCGCGCCGACCACGGATACTCTTCGCCGATGCCCACATTTGGTCGGGCGATGCGCCATGAATGGCTCCTCGATCCCGACGTCACCTACCTGAACCACGGCACCGTTGGAGCGACGCCCCGCCGGGTGCTGGCTCATCAGCGGGCGATCACCGACGAGATCGAACGCCAGCCGGCGCGGTTCATGCTCCGCGAACTGGCCGACGAACACGGCACGATGAACCACCCATCGCGCATGCGTGTGGCGGCCGCAGCGGTAGCCGAGTTCGTGGGTGTGGCAGGCGAGGATCTGATGTTCGTCGACAACATCACCACCGGCGCCAACGCCGTGCTGCGTTCGTTCCCGTTCGACACCGGCGACGAGATCGCAGTGACCAACCTCGGCTACGGCGGCGTCGTCAAGGCGGCGACCTACGT
>JANMQX010000249.1:0-9959 GCA_031370745.1 Ilumatobacteraceae bacterium | reverse complement strand
GCCGCCATCGAGAGCCGAAACCGACTGCAAGAGGAATGCGCAGCGATCGGACGCGATCCTGCCGAAATCCGCTGCTCTGTGCTGCTCGGCCTCGTTGAACGCACCTCGTGGACGTCGCCCGCACAATTCGAGGATCTTGTCGCGACGTGGAGCGACGCCGGCTTCGACGAGTTCCTTTTCTACGACCCACCATACGCACGCGCCGGAGTCCAATCGGCCGAACCGAACACCGTCGACGAGATCCTCGCCTCCAGCCTGCCTCGCCTTCGCCACGATCTCCCCTGACCGCTACAACCTGATCGATCACATCTCTCGCACGTGCTCGCTGCAGGGGTTTCGCTGACAGGTCGGGCGCCAAGCGTGGACAGTCGGGTGGCTTCGGCGCGAATGTTTGTGACCTCGAGCACCATCACTCTTCGCTGACTTCTTGACGCTCTATTCGCGCTGGATTGGCCAGTACAGATCGATCCTGGCTGACATCGAGCGGGTTCAGCCTTTGGGCTTTCCGTGAGCCTTCTTCTTGGGCGTGCTGGGGCTCGTGATCACCTGGGGCGAGGTGGTCGCCACTGCACCATTGCTGACATTCAGGGTGACCGTTGCGCCAGTCGGGACCTGGCCGGTGGGATCGACACCCGTCACAGTGCCTGCTGGAACGCCGGCGGCGTCGACTGGTTTGACTGCAACGACGAACCCGGCTTTCGACAAGCGGTCGGACGCATCCTGCGTCGAGAGACCTACAAGGACATTTGGATCGACGGTCCCGGCGACGATCGGTGCAACGGTCGTCGGGGTGAGATCGAGCGGCTGGGAGGCGTCCGCCCCATGGAACATGACGATGACAAGAAGTGCCAACACTGCGGCGAGCGCAGCGAGCCCAATCCGGCGACGCTGGCGGCGTGAGGCGTGCGCCTCTTCGGTCAGACCGAAGTCGGGCGTGGGCCCGACGATCCGACCTGAAGGCATGATCGCGGTTTGCGGTCTGTCGTCGGAACTCATCACCACAGTGCTGGGGTGCTGATCGCGGGCATTCGCAAGAAGGGTCGGTTCGCCAAGATCGGTGCCCGCGGCCGCCACTGTGCCTGGGGCCGGCGTAGTGGTCAATTGCAGTCTGCGAAGTTGCTCGGCGAACTCGCGTGCATCTCTGGGGCGATCACCCGGGTCCTTCGAGAGGGCTCCGGCGATGACCGCGTGCACGGCTTCGGGGACGCTCGCCGGCAGCGGCGGCGGCGGTTGGTGAACATGAGCCATCGCCAACGCGGCAACGTTGTCAGCAGCGAACGGAGGATGCCCGGCGAGCATCTCGTAGCCGATGACGCCAAGCGAGTAGACATCGCTTGCTGCAGTGGCCTCGCCGCCGCTCGCCTGTTCAGGAGCGATGTACCTCGCTGTGCCGATGACCTGTCCGACCTCGGTGAGCGCTGCGGAACTGGCGGCGCGGGCGATGCCGAAGTCGGTGACCTTGATCGTTCCGTCGTCGAGCAGGAGGAGGTTGCCCGGCTTCACGTCGCGGTGCACCACTCCTTTCAGATGGGCAGCGTGAAGCGCTTCGGCCGCTTGGGCGAGCAGCGAGAGCGCCATGTTGACGGGCAGCGTCCCTCGCTGCGCCATCACCGTCGAAAGTGGCTGGCCAGGAACGAGTTCCATGACGAGGTAGGCGATGCGCTGGTCATCTTCCCCGTCCTCTCCATAGTCGAAGACACCGGCGATTCCTGGGTGGGCGAGGGCAGCCGTATGTCGTGCCTCGGCCCGGAACCGCTCGAGAAACACGGGTGAGTCAACGAGAACATCGCGCAGGATCTTCACTGCTACCTGGCGCCCGAGAACCGTGTCGGTCGCCGCCCACACCTCACCCATGCCACCAATTGCGATGCGCTTCATCAGCGAATACCTTCCGCCCAGCACCCTCGGCTGTGGCTCACCGCTGGGAGGATTCGGCGACGTTTCAAGCGCAGGCACGGTGTAGTGGATACCCACTTTCGTCTTCGGTAACACGCCCAGGTCCTCGGGCCCACAACGCCTCTCGGTGTGCCGGTCAGCCCGGCGGGGTGTATGCCAGGGTGCTGCCGAGTAGAGATTCGACTCGTTCCACAGTCACACCTTTGCGGTCGGCGTAGCTCTCGACCTGGTCGCGCTGAACTCTGCCAACTGCAAAGTAGCTGGAATCCGGATGGGCGAGGTACAGGCCCGACACCGACGACCCGGGCCACATCGAGTAGCTCTCGGTGAGACCCAGCCCGATGCGCGCCTCGGCGTCGAGCAGTTCGAAGATGGTGGCCTTCTCGGAGTGGTCGGGTTGAGCCGGATAGCCCGGCGCCGGGCGGATGCCTCGATATGGTTCGCCGAGCAGTTCCGCCGGCGTGAAGGGCTCGTCGGGCGCGTAACCCCAGAGCGATCGCCGGACCACTGCGTGCATATGCTCGGCGAGCGCCTCGGCGAAGCGATCGGCGAGCGACTTCACGAGGATCGACGAGTAGTCGTCTCCGGCCGCCGCGTATCGATCGGCGATGGCGACCTCTTCAGGTCCCGCGGTCAACGCGAAGGCACCGATGTGATCGGTCACCCCGGCACCGGCTGGCGCGATGTAGTCGCTGATCGACACGTTCGGTTTGCCGTCGCGGCGCTTCAGTTGTTGTCGCAAGCCATGTAGCCGCCGACCCTGCTCTGGCAGAACGATGTCGTCACCATCGCTGTGCGCCGACCAGAATCCGACGACGGCTTTTGGCACGAACCAGCCACCGCTCACGATCTGCTCGAGCATTCGTTGGGCGTCGTCGAACAGTGGGCGTGCGGCCTCGCCGAACTCGGCGTCGGAGAGGATGGCCGGATACCGCCCGCGCAGTCCCCACGTGTGGAAGAACGGTGTCCAGTCGATGTATGGCACCAGATCGGCGAGGTCGATCTCGTCGAAGGTTCGGACTCCTGTGAAAGTGGGCGCCATCACGGTTGCCTCGTCGAACGTGAACGATCCGGCGTTTGCTCTGGCATCTTCGATCGAGATGCGATTGCGTTCGACCTCGGCACGCTCGTGCGCCTCGATCACACGTTTGTACTCGACGTCGAGATCAGCGAGATAGTCGCCGCGTTGGTCATCGTTGAGAAGCTTCGAGATCACCCCGACCGCACGGCTGGCATCGGCAACATGCACGACAGCGCCATTCGCGTACGCCGGGGTCACCCGCAGCGCGGTGTGAATCCGGCTCGTCGTCGCACCACCGATGAGCAGTGGGATGGTGAACTCTTGGCGCTGCATCTCGCTGGCAACGTGCACCATTTCGTCGAGTGACGGAGTGATGAGCCCGGAGAGCCCGATGATCTGAGCACTGTGTTCGCGGGCAGTGTCGAGGATCTTCTGTGCCGGCACCATGACGCCGAGATCGATGATCTCGTAGTTGGCGCAGCCGAGCACGACGCCGACGATGTTCTTGCCGATGTCGTGCACGTCGCCTTTCACCGTGGCCAGCACCGCAGTGCCATTGGAGCTTGACGTGACTTGGCCGCCGGCGGCAACGAGCGCAGCTCGATCGGCCTCCAGGAACGGTGTGAGGTAGGCAACGGCTTGCTTCATCACCCGCGCCGACTTGACGACTTGGGGGAGAAACATCCGGCCAGAACCGAACAGGTCGCCGACGAGGTTCATCCCGTCCATCAGTGGCCCTTCGATCACCGAAACTGGCGACTGCAGCCGCACTCGGGACTCCTCGACATCTTCCTCGATGAACTCGGTGATGCCGTTGACGAGTGCGTGTTCGAGCCGCTTGTCGATGTCCCAGTCGCGCCACTCCTGCCCCGCCCGTTCACCCTGATCCGACTTGCCGTCCTGGTAGCGCGTTGCAGCCACGAGAAGGTTTTCTGCGGCGTCGGATCGCCGCGCCAGCACGACGTCCTCGCACAGATCGCGTAACTGGCGGTCGATCTGTTCGTACACGGCGAGTTGTCCGGCGTTGACGATGCCAAGTCGCATGCCCTTGGCGATGGCGTGGTAGAGGAACACGGAGTGCATCGCCTCACGGACCTGATCGTTACCACGGAACGCGAATGACAAGTTCGACACACCTCCCGACACGTTGGACGTGGGAAAGCGGCGACGGAGTTCTGTGGTGGCTTCGATGAAGTCGAGCCCGTAGCGATCGTGTTCGGCGATACCAGTTGCAACCGCGAAGATGTTGGGATCGAAGATGATGTCTTCAGGCGGGAAGTCGAGCTCCGTGGTCAACAGCTCGAAAGCACGTGAGCAGATCTCGACCTTGCGCGCTGCTGTGTCGGCCTGACCGTCTTCGTCGAACGCCATGACGATCACGGCCGCGCCATGGTCGCGGCACACACGCGCGTGGCTCAAGAACTGCTCGACGCCCTCCTTCATCGAGATCGAGTTGACGACGGCCTTGCCCTGCACGCACTCGAGCCCGGCTTCGATCACGGCGAACTTCGATGAGTCGAGCATCACTGGCACACGGGCTATGTCGGGCTCGCCGGCGATCAAGTTGAGGAAGGTGATCATCGCCTGTTTCGAGTCGAGCAGTCCTTCGTCCATGTTGACGTCGATGATCTGCGCACCGTTCTCCACCTGATCGCGGGCAACGTGCAGCGCCTCGGCGAAGTCGCCGTTGGTGATCAGGCGACGGAACTTCGCCGAGCCAGTGACGTTGGTTCGTTCGCCGACGTTGACGAATGGGATGTCGTCGGTCAGCGTGAACGGCTCCAGGCCCGACAGCTGCAGCGTGCGGCGACGCTCTACGGGAATGCGCGGCGGCTTGCCGGCGACGGCGTCGGCGATAGCCGAGATGTGGGCGGGGGTGGTGCCGCAACAGCCGCCCACGATGTTGACGAAGCCGGCGACGGCGAACTCGCCGAGAATCGCCGCGGTCTGGTCAGGTGTCTCGTCGTAGCAGCCGAGGGCGTTCGGCAGTCCGGCGTTCGGGTAGGCGCAGGTCAGCGTGTCGGCGACTGCTGCCAACTCGTGGATGTACGGCCGCATCTCGGCGCCGCCGAGCGCGCAGTTGAGGCCAACGGAGAAAGGATCGGCATGCCGGATCGATTGCCAGAAGGCAGCGGTTGTCTGACCCGACAACGTACGCCCCGAACGATCGGTGATCGTGCCGGAGATCATCAGCGGCGTCGTGATGCCTGTCGCGGCAGCGTGTCGTCGCGCAGCCCATATCGCCGCTTTGGCGTTGAGAGTGTCGAAGATGGTCTCGATCAGCAGCACATCGACGCCCCCGTCCACCAAACCGGCGATCTGCTGGCGATACGACTCGGCGACGTCGCGGAACGTCATCGTTCGGTAGCCGGGGTCCTCGACGCGCGGCGACATCGACAGCGTGACATTGGTTGGTCCGACCGCGCCGGCCACCCAGCGGCTGCGACCATCACGCCGCTGTGCGTCATCGGCCGCGTGCCGGGCCAAGAGTGCGCCGGTGCGATTCAGTTCGGCAATCAGGTCTGGGTCGTCGAGGCCATATTCACGCTGGGCGACGGTCGTGCTGGAGAATGTGTTGGTGCTGATGATGTCGGCGCCGGCCATGAGGTACGACAGGTGCAGTTCGATGACCGAATCGGGCCGGGTCAACACCAACAGATCGTGGTTGCCGGCCAGCGACGACGGATGATCGGCGAACCGCTTGCCGCGCAGATCCATTTCCGTAGTCTCCAGTGCCTGGAACTCCGTGCCGGTGGCGCCGTCGAGCACCAGGATCCGTTCGGTTGCTGCGGCTCGCAGCGAAGCGGCCCCCGGAGAGGTCGGCGTGGTCATGCGCGCACTGTCGTCGACGAAGCGAGCTGATCGCACACTGCCACGGCGAGGTCGGCGCGATTGAGGGTGTAGATGTGCACGTGGCCGACGCCGTTTGCGGCGAGCTCGGCAATCTGCTCGGTGGCGAGTTCAGTGGCGATCTTGTGTGACGTCTCGGGATCGGCATCGTGGCCGGCGAACCGTTCGGCGATCCGTGCCGGCATCGATGCGCCGCATCTCTCGGCGAACCTGGCCACCGCGGGAAACGAGTGGATGGGAAAGATGCCCGGCACGATCGGGATGTCGATGCCGCGCGACTGCGCGCGATCCCGGAACCGGAAATAGTGACTGTTGTCGAAGAACATCTGCGTCACTGCTTTGTCGGCGCCGGCGGAGCACTTTTCGGCAAGCACGTTCAAGTCGTGGTCGTCGGAGGGTGACTGCGGGTGACGTTCCGGATAAGCCGACACGGCAACGCTGAATCCACCACGCTGCTTGACACTGTGCACGAGGTCGGCGGTGCGCTGGTAGCCATCGGGATGCGGCTGGTACGGCGCGCCCGCACCGGCCGGCGGATCGCCGCGCAGGGCAACGATGCGAGCGACGCCGAGGGCCGCGTAGCGTTCGATGACGACGTCGATCTCTGCGCGTGTCTGGCCGACACATGTGATGTGCCCGGCGACCTCGAAGCCCGCTGAGCGGACAACATCGATGGCCGCAAAGGAACGTTCGCGGTCCGAGCCGCCGGCGCCATATGTCACCGAGACGAATGCCGGCTCCACCTCGCTCAATCGAGCCACGGTCGCCCGCAGGCCTGTGAGCGCGTCGGCGGACTTCGGCGGGAAGACTTCGAACGAGATCGACAGCGTCATCGACTTGCCTGGTCGCGTGAGGCCGCCGAGACATCGGCGTTCCGTCGGTCGCGGCCGAGCCACAGCGACACGGTCAGGCGCTCGCCGTCGGGCATTTCAATGCGATCGGTGGGCGGGTCGATGGTGCGCACCGGCGCCACGTCGAGCCCTGATTGTTCGAGCCAGGTCTCGACGCTGTCGGCGCGGAAGCCGAGACGCAGATGAGCGTGATCGGATCGGAGAAACTCGAGCCCGTGCGGCGCAAAGTCGACCACGAGCAGGCGGCCACCCGGTGTCAGGAGACGGCTGATCTCCCGTATGGCTCGGGCCGGGTCGTCGAGGAAATGAAGTACCTGATGGATCACGATCAGGTCGAACGAATCGTTGGCGAGCGGGGGAGTGTAGATGTCGCCTTGGCGCAGGTCGACGCCGCGGATCTCAGCGCGTTCCAGGTTGGCGCGTGCCACGGCGAGCATCGAATGGCTGCTGTCGAAGCCGACGGCACGCGTTGCATCGTTGGCGAGCAGTTGCAGCATGCGTCCGGTTCCAGTACCGACATCGAGAACCGACGTGTATGTGGCCGTGCCGATGGTCTCGAGAATTGCCTGCTCGACGACTGCGTCCGATGCGTGCAGAGAACGCTCCTGATCCCACCTCGGGGCGATCCCAGCGAAGTACTCCTGAGCGGCCGCAGCACGGCGACTTCGAACAATCGTCAGCCGATCGAGATCGGCTGCCAACACACTGTCGCTGGCGTCGGTCAGCGCCAGCACGCCGTGCACCAGTTGACCGATCGGCCCGGTCGTGACCAGGTCGAAGAATGCCCATGTGCCTTCGCGGTGCTTGTCGACCACGCCGGCCTCGGCCAGCAGATTGAGATGTCGCGACACGCGCGGCTGCGACATGCCCAAGATGTCGGTGAGGTCCGAGACGGTCAATTCACCGTGCTGCAGGAGTGCAGCAACACGCAGCCGTGTCTCCTCGTCGAGTGCCCAGAGCACATTCATCAGAGCTGGTAGAGGCAGCGGCATGAGATACTATATAACGATATCTACATATAAGCAAGGATCGAGCATGACCCACGGCCGCCGTGCAGCCGCAGTGGGTGCCGGAGTTCGGGCGTCAAGACGGCTCGAATCTGTATCCGATGCCCGGCTCGGTGATGAAGTAGCGCGGTCGACCAGGATCGGCTTCGAGCATGGCGTGGGTCTTGCCGACGCCTGGCGCAGCACCGAGGTACACCCGGAGTCGACCTCGTGCCATGCGTGCAGTCTTGTCGACGCCTAGTTGCGCTTTTGGATGTTGGCCCACTCGTCGCGCAGTCCGACCGTGCGGTGGAACAGCAGAGGGGTCTGCTGATCGTGGGCGAAATAGCCCAGTCTCTCGAACTGCACGACCGAGCCGGGTGGAGTGTCGGCCAACACCGGCTCGACCTTGCACGCGGTCAGCAGTTCGCGTGAGCGGGGGTTGAGGTCGTCGAACGGCTCGCCGGTGGCCTCGCCGGGTACTTCTGTCGAGAACAGCCGCTCGTACAAGGCCACGGTTGCGTCAACGGCGTGGTCGGCCGACACCCAGTGCATCGTCGATTTCACCTTGCGGCCGTCTGGGGCGTTTCCGCCCGACGTGGCTGGATCGTAGGTGCAGTGCACCTCGATGACGTTGCCGTCGTCGTCTTTCACGCAGCCGGTGCATGTCACGAGGTATGCGGATCGCAACCGCACCTCGCGACCGGGCGTGAGACGGAAGTACTTGGGAGGAGCGTCTTGCATGAAGTCGTCTTGTTCGATGTACAACACTTTCGAGAACGGCACTTGACGCGAGCCGTCGTGCGCATTCTCGGGATTGTTGGCAACCTCGTGGTATTCGACGACCGGGTTGCCGGCTTCGTCGTCGGGCCAGTTGGTGATGACCAACTTCAATGGCCGCAGGACGGCCATGCGGCGCAACGACGTCTCGTTGAGCTGGCGACGGATGAACGACTCCAACAGTTCGATGGAGTGCCGGCTGTTGGTTCGGGCTACACCGATGAAGTTGCAGAACGTGCGAATTGCCTCGGCCGGATAGCCCCGGCGACGCACGCCTCGCAGGGTCGGCATTCGCGGGTCGTCCCAACCATCGACCATGCCATCGGCGACCAATTTGGCCAGACGACGTTTCGAAGTGATCGTGTGGGTGAGTTCGAGCCGGGCGAACTCGGTCTGGCGGGGTTGGTCGCCGGGCAGCGGGAGATGTTCGAGATACCAGTCGTACAACGCCCGATGGCTGTCGAACTCGAGAGTGCACAGCGAGTGGGTCACGCCCTCGATCGCGTCACTCTGGCCGTGCGCCCAATCGTACGTCGGGTAGATCACCCACTCCTCGCCCGTGCGCCAATGATGGCCGCGGCGGATTCGATACATCACCGGATCCCGCAGCTGCATGTTCTCGTGCTGCATGTCGATCTTGGCGCGGAGAACGCGCGAGCCGTCGGCGAATTCGCCGCCCCGCATCCGCCTCAGCAGGTTGAGGTTGTCGTCGGCCGGCCGATCGCGATACGGGCTCTCGACCCCGGGTTTGCCGTATCCGCCACGCTGTGCCGAGATGGTCTCGCCATCCTGGTCGTCGACGTAGGCGAAGCCATTCGACACGAGATGTTCGGCCCACACGTAGAGCTGCTCGAAGTAGTCGGACGCGTACAAGGGCTTGCCCGGTGGGAACCCCAACCAGGTGAGATCATCGATGATTGATCCGGCGAACTCGATGTCTTCCGTGTCGGGATTGGTGTCGTCGTAGCGGAGGTTGCACACTCCGCCGAACTCCTCTGCGATTCCAAAATCGACGACGATCGCCTTGGCGTGTCCGATGTGCAGGTAGCCGTTGGGCTCGGGTGGGAAGCGAGTCTGTACGCGGCCACCAAAGGTGCCGGCCTCGAGGTCGGCTCGCACCAGATCACGGACGATGTCGAACCCGACGCCGTTGGGGCTGTCGCCGGTGCGGTTGTCGCTGGTGCTCATGGGTCAGACATTCTGCCGGGGAACCTTGCCGTGGAACATGCGGAAACCACGAACGTATCGGGCTCGGCGTGGATACCGTCGCTGCCGTGGATTCTGTGGTGATCAAGCCACTGCTGCGCGGATGGTCGCACGTGCTCGCATTCACGGTCGTCGCCGTCCTCGGCATCATCATGGCCTCGGTAGCCCGTGCCTCGGCCAGCGAGCGGGTGTGGCTCGTCGTCTACGTCGCCGGAACGCTGACGATGTTCGGTGTTTCGTCGTTGTACCACTGTCTGCGCTGGCAGGATCGCGGCCGTTCGGTCATGCGCCGTCTCGATCATTCGGCGATCTTCCTGGCAATCGCCGGGGCTTACACGCCGATCATGGCGGTGGCTCTTGATGGCTGGC
>JANMQX010000192.1:0-3246 GCA_031370745.1 Ilumatobacteraceae bacterium | reverse complement strand
GCTGCGATTGTCGTCCATCTCGCGCAAGAGCCGCCGGCCGAGCTCGACCGGACGAATGCTGGAATGAGAACCACGTGAGAACACGCCCTCGACCATACGCTCTAGCGACCGCTCGAACGATTGCAATCCCATAACTTGGCGAAAGAGTAGTGGTCTTGACCCTATCTTCGCGTTCGCCCAGGCCAGCATCACCTGCGCTGACCCCGCCCGCCCGGTAACAACGGGTGACTCACGGTGACCACCGGGCGCGATCCCCGAACCGCCCGTTCCTCTTTCGCGCCCGTGCGGCCCCCTCGGGCGCGAAAGAGGAACCCGGTGTTCTCGATCCGAGCCCGAGGAATCGGTGTTGGGGGCGAGGGTGACGATTGCTAGCGTTATGGCCTCTACTCGGGCGAGTGGCGAAATGGCAGACGCGCTAGCTTCAGGTGCTAGTAATCGAAAGGTTGTGGGGGTTCAAGTCCCCCCTCGCCCACGCTGCGTCACGGTTGATGGTGCCGCCACCCTGGGGCCCGGCGGCACATCCGATTATCAGCTGTGGTCGCGATGGTCCAATGCAGCGACGGGCCACGCCAGGGCCCCGTGGCTTTGGGCACGCCCACTCGCCCAGTCACGATCAGCCCGTGAGGACAGACTCAGTCGCCTTCGTCGTCGTCGTTGCCGGAGATGTTGTCGATCCTCATGACCTTGCCGGTCAGGGTGACGACGAACGCCGTATTGTCGATGAACTCCAGCGAGGTTGGGCGATCCAGGCCACCTACGATGGTCGTGAAGCTGCTGTCCTCGTTGACCTTCTCCAACGTTCCGGTGTTGGGTGATGCCGGCTTGCCTTCGTTCGCAGGATTTGTTGGATCCAGGTTCCAAAAGCCCTGCGAAAGGGCGTACAGGTCATGGTCACGGAACTCGACGTCGACGAGCAGGCTGGCGCCCGAGGCAACCTCTTTCGGACTGGGCGACTTCACTTTGAATGTGACGATCTTCCCGTTCGCTGGCAGGTGGGGGACCGGTCCAGCCTCCGCCATGTAGACCCTGTTTCCCGAGAGCGCGAGTCCGGTCGGCACGATGTCGCCGAAGGCAACCACCTCGCTGACGTCACCGTTGAGCTTGACGCGCAGGACTCGATTGTGATGCCCGTCGGTGACCAAAAAGCCGTTGCGGTATGGCTGCATGGCGTACTGCACCCCACTCGCGATGAAGAAGTCGGGCACCGGTCGATGTGCCGTGGCCCACGCCCCGATGTCCGCGATGGGCGTTCCAGTGCCGTCGTGTTCGATTCGGTAGATGCCGTCGATCACGCCGGCCTGGCCGAAGAAGGGGCCGACGAGCGTCACCAAGACGTACGCCGTGTCGCCGATGAAAGCGACGTCCATCGCCCCCCCAATGCCAACAGCGGGGATCGAAGGCGGCAGGCCGCTTGCGAACGTCGTCATCGCACCCGTCTTCGGATCAATTCGATAGACATTGCCTGCCTTGCCGTCAGTCACGTACAACGCCCGATCGGGCCCTACGGTGCTGCCTGAACCGCACCCGCCTTGGCAATTCGTGGCGGCGAAAGTTGTCAGCTCGCTGACAACAGGAGTCCGGTGGCCCTCATGGGCACTCGCTGCAGAAGTGGTGCCTCCCGAAAGGAGGGCGACAACTGCCGCTGTCAATATCAACGTTCGCTTGAACCCCATGGTCAACCTCCTGGGCTCGAACGTCGGCACGGCGCTCGCGCCGGCGTGGAATGTCAACTGAGTGGATCATCGTGAGCCGAGGGAGTCGGAAAGTCAACCAGGTGTCGCGAACCGGGCTCAATGGCTCCAAATCGAACATACCGCGGGTAGCCGCGCCGATCCCTGAACTAGAATTTGGGTTCCCCAACAAGAAATTTCACTGGATTCTGCGGGTCGTCTCGGACGGCAGATGCTGAATTCGCACGCATGCACTCTTCGTCGTTGCCTCCACTGTCGTCTCGTCGACAGGTGCTCACAACCGGGCTGCTGGCTGCGTTCGGTTCGGTCGCGGCGCTCGAGTTGTTGGGAGCCGCCCAGGTCAGTGCATCGTCGGAACGCGGATCGTTATTGCGGGCATCCGCTACCCGGGTATCGGTGGTCGGCGATTCGCTGACCATTGGCACGATGCCTTACCAGAGTGACGCGTTCTTCTATGCGGGCTGGGGACATTGTGCGATCGACGCTTACAACAGCCGTGGGATACGGACGAAATTGAAGAAGGACCGGCACACCGGCTTGACGTCGGTCGACGCGATCCGGTCGAAATCGGGAGACTCCGACCTCTGGGTGGTGGCCCTCGGCACCAATGACGCCGGCATCTATGCCAAAGCCAAGCACGCAGAAGTGATCGGGCTGATGATCGACAAGATCGGCAGTGGCCACACCATCATGTGGGTCAACGTCTATCTGCCGAAGGCTCTGCCGCATCAGGACAGCTGGAACTCGGCACTCGCAACCGTGGCCCAGGAACGCCCTGACGAGATGTTCGTCTTCGACTGGGCATCGCTCGCTGAGAACAATCCGCAATGGCTCGCCAACGATCGGATTCATTGCACCAACAAGGGGTACCTGCAGCGTGCGTCGGCGATCGCCCAGGCAACGCGCAACTTCGTCCCCACGGGTGCCAGCCCTTCGAGATCCAGCCAACCGTGGCTCAAGGCCCTCGCAGGCTAGGGGACTGCTAGCTGAGGTCGGCGAGCAACTGGTCGGCTGCAGCTTCGAGGCGTGTGGGATCGTCGTGCAACCTGGCGACGAGCATGGCTCCTTCGAGGGTGCCGATCACGACCTGTGCAGCGTTGCGTGCCGAGCCATGGTGGCGCAGCGTGCCGGATTGATGGCCTTCGTCGAGGACACCCTCGAGCCATGTCTCGTTGAGGTCGAAGAACCTGACCACTGCCTGCTGCATCGCCGCCGGCAATGTCTGGTACTCGGCCGCCAGCATGCCGCACAGGCACATCCGTCGCTGGCGCATCACATCGCGGTAGATGGCTGCATACGCCGTGATCTTCGATGATGCGTCGCCCGGTTGCTTGTCGATCTCTTCGAGAGCCGCCCCGAAGCGGGTCGCGTACCGGTGGATCAGGGCCTCGCCGAGTTCGGCCTTGCTGGCGAAGTGGTAGTGCAGGGCAGCCTTGGTCACGCCCAGTTCGGCAGCCACGTCGGCATAACTCACTGCGTTGAACCCCCGCACCTGCACCAATCGCTCGGCGACATCGAGCGCTCGTTGTGCTGTGTCGGCAACGGTGGCTTCGCC
>JANMQX010000169.1:0-15403 GCA_031370745.1 Ilumatobacteraceae bacterium | reverse complement strand
CCACCTGGGCGGCGCGCTCGCCGCGCCTGCAGGCCCAACGGGCCTCCTCGAACTCGCAGTTCGGTGCGGCTGAGGAGTTGGAGAACCTCGCCCAGGCGAACCGCTTCTTCGGATGGATCGCCGATGAGTTGAATCCACATCTCGGCCATCGCATCCTCGAGGTCGGCGCGGGCATCGGCACCATTGCCACGAAGATGTCCGAACGCAAGCCCGCCAGCGAGATCACCGCAATCGAGCCCGCCGAGAACCTGTTCGGCGAGTTGAAAGCGACGACCAAAGCGCTGCGCAACGTCGCGCCCCTGCAACTCACGTCGCAGGAACTGGCCGCAACGCGGCCGCACCAATTCGATTCCATCGTGTACGTCAACGTGCTCGAACACATCCTCGACGATGCTGCCGAGATGCGCACCGCCTTCGAGCTCGTCGCTCCCGGTGGCTCGCTGGGTGTGTTCGTGCCAGCCATGTCACGGTTGTACGGCAGCCTCGACTACAAATCGGGGCACCACCGTCGGTACGACAAGGCCCGGCTGCGCCACGTCATCGCCGGCGCCGGCTTCGAGATCGTCGAACTGCGCTACATCGAGGTCGCCGGTGTCGTGCCCTACTGGCTGATGTATCGCGTTCTCGACCGTCAATCCCTCAGCCCGATGTCATCGGGGGTCTTCGACCGAATGGTCGTGCCGGTCAGCAAACTGATGCAACGCGTCGTGCCCAACCCGCCGTTCGGCAAGAACCTTTTGGCAATTGCGCGCCGCCGCTAGCCAACAGATTTGCGTTTGGCGACCAGCACGTCGTCGACATTGAACAGGACCTGGTAGGGACCGCCTGGGGCGATCAGTCCGGCAACCAGCGCCTGCTGCGCTTCGCCGACTTGCCACTGGTCAAGGACGATGTAGTCGATGGTCGACGGATCAGCAAGCCGGTAGCCGTCGTCGTTGCCCCAGTACGTGGGCACCCACGGATTGGGCCAGTCGTAGATCCGGGCGCGGTGCGAGAGATGTGGCAACAGCGTGTACGTCGCCGCAACCGAGACATTGTCGGGCACCAGTTTCAGCGCGGCGCGCATGGCGTCGTGGCGCGGGTCGGGTAGCGCCCACACCTGATACCAATGGCCGAAGGGCGAGGGCGAGCGGTCGACGTTGGTCGTGTAAGCGCAGGCGAGCAACCAGATCGGAAGGATGAAATGCATGATCTTGAACCGCCACAGCACCCGAGCCCCCTCGATGGTCGCGATCAGCAACGGAGCAATCATCATGGATGTGTACTGATAGTGGATGCTGCGCGCGTAGGGACTGAGCCCGATCACACTCGCCAGCACCTGCGGAAGTGCCATCAGCAAGGCAAGCGGCGCGAAAAGTGGTAGGCCGCCCAACGGCAGCACCAGGTCGCGGTAGAACTGCAGTCGGTCGGGTTGAGTCGCATCGCGGACCACCCTGCTCGGATGCCGGACCATCGTCTCGACGATCGCCGGCACATTCTTGCCGTAGTTGCTGTAGAAGTACTGGATGTAGAACGGCTGCTTGCCGTGGTTGAAATGTGGGATCACGAACCTGGTCGCAACGACATACCAGCCGAACCCCAATACGAACGTCCACAGCGCCATCATTCGATCGCGATGATCGCCCTTGCCGGGCCGATACATGAACGCCAGGATCAGAGCGAGCATCATCAACACGAGTGCCGTGTCCTCGCGGATCGACAGGGCGACCAGCAAGGCGACGAACATGCCCCGCCATCGGCGATGCGTGGCGAACCACCATGCGTAGAGCAGCGGAGCGATCACCAACGATTCCGGATGGAAGTTGGCCCAGGCGATCCACTGGATCGGCGCGTACATCAGATATACCACGGCGAACAGCAGGCCCAGCCACGGCTTGGTGAAGCGATCGCGAGCTATGAGATAGATCGGAAATGCGGCAGCAGCCAATCCGACTGCCTGGGAGATGTAGAGAAACGATGGGCCGGCACCGAACCAGTAGAACGGCACGTAGGCGAGGACGATCAAGTTGAGATGGTGCCCCCAGAACTCCATACCGCGAACGGTCATGAAGCTCTGCCCACCCCGCGAGACCAGCCAGAAGCCCTGGTCGTAGATGCCCATGTCGTACGACCACGTGCCGAAGTTGGCGTGATTCTGAACACCGAGCTTGCCGAACACGAGGGCAAACAGCACTGCACCGGCAGCTGTGAACCACGCCGCAGGGTGGATCGCCTGGATTCGCTCGACCCACCGCTCGATCCGTGTGAACATGATCTCACCGGTCTCGTCGGCGTTGAAATCTGGCGGGACGCCGACTTCTTCCTCGGTGATCACGTCGCGATGATAGGTGTCGAACTTGTCCCGATGTCAGGCACTCGGCCGCAACACGGGGACCAGCGCCGACAGCACTCCGTTGACGAAGCGACCGGAGTCGTCGGTCGAGAACCGTTTCGCCAACTCCACCGCCTCGTTGAGCACGACGGCGACCGGTACATCAGACCGGCCGAGCAGTTCGAATCCAGCGATACGGAGGACGGTGCGATCGATGGTCGGCATCCTTGCCAACGTCCAGCCCCTGGAATGTTCCGTGATCGCCGCGTCGAGTTGGCTCTGGTGTTGCTCGACGCCTTCGACGAGCAACGTTGTCAGCGCGTCGGTGTCGGAGATCTGCGCGGCCAGTACATCGCTCGCGGAGATGCCCTTCGAGTCGGCCTCGTACAGCAACATCATCGCCCGCTCGCGTGAGTCTGAACGCTCGTCGTCGACCGCGCGGACCCTGCGCCGTGTCACCTCAGACCCTGGTGATGTAGTCGCCGCTGCGTGTATCGACCCTGACGCGATCACCCGGGTTGATGAAGAGCGGAACCTGCACGGTGAGACCGGTCTCGAGTGTGGCCGGCTTACGGGCGCCGGACACGCGGTCGCCTTGCATGCCGGGCTCGGTCTCGGTGATCGTCAGCTCCACCGAGGCCGGTATCTCGACCGACACGATCTCGCTCTGATAGAAGGCGATGATCGCTATCGACTGCTCGACCATGTAGTTGGCCGCATCGCCGAGGGCGACAGGAGCAACGTGGATCTGGTCGTAGTTCTCGGTGTCCATGAACACGTACTCGTCGCCGTCGCGATAGAGGAACTGCATGTCCTTCTTGTCGAGCAGGGCCTGCTCGACGCGCACGCCGGCGTTGAATGTGCGGTCGAACACGTTGCCGTTCTTGACGTTGCGCAGCTTGGTGCGCACGAACGCGCCCCCCTTGCCTGGCTTGACGTGCTGGAACTCGACCACCTGGAACAGCCCGTTATCGAGCTCCAGGGTGATTCCGTTCTTCAGGTCGTTGGTGGTGATGGCGGGCACGGTGAATCCTTCGGCGATGCAGTCAGTACGCGGCACCCGTTCTCGGTCACGACCACGAGGTCTTCGACACGGATACCGCCGAAACCCTCACGATAGACCCCAGGCTCCACGGTCACTACGTCCCCGACCTGCAATTTCAGGTCGCCGGTGCGGTTGATGAACGGGTCTTCGTGGATCAACAGACCAACACCATGACCCGTGCCATGACTGAACCACTCGCCGAAGCCGGTGCTCACAATCGCATCGCGGCAGACCGCGTCGAGCTCGGCCGTGCTGAGACCGGTCGCGACCGCGGCGACGCCTGCGACCTGCGCAGCCAGCACGATTTCGTACAGTTCGAGCTGTTGCGACGTTGGCTGACCAACGAAAAAAGTTCGAGTCATGTCACTGTGATAGCCGTCGTTGAGGGCCCCGACGTCGATGATCACCGTGTGACCCGCCTCGATCGCCGTATCGGTTGGACGATGATGCGGACGCGCCGCGTTGACCGGCCCGGTCGCAACGATCGTTTCGTAGCTCGGGCCCTCTGCGCCGAGCTCGCGCATCCTGATCTCGAGCTGGTTGCGGACTTGTGCCTCGGTGCGACCCTCGAGCCCGGTCGACACCACCTCCGACAACGCTGCGTCGGCGATCTGGCACGCCTCGGCCATCCTGGCGATCTCGCCTGCATCTTTGTGCCGCCTGGCGGCCTCGACCACACCACCGACCGGCACGAGGGTCGCCTTCAGCAGGCCCTGAAACCGCTGGAACTGCTCGAATGTCACATGCGCCGACTCGAAGCCAATCGAGGCGTAGGTCGCAACCTCGTCGGCAAGTGCATCCAGCATCGCCTGGCCCGACAGGCCGACGATCACACGACCCTCGACCCCAGCCTGTGCGAGTTGCGCAGTGGCCTGGTCGCCGTACCGGCCGTCGGTGATGAGGACGAGTTCGTGCGGGGTCAGTACGACCCATCCGTTGGAGCCGGTGAAGCCTGTCAGCCAGCGGATGTTGGTGAGGTCACCGATCAGCAACGCCTCGGCCTGATCGAACCGCTCGCGGACACGCTGACAACGCCCCGCGATTTCCAACGGCGGCATCACGCCGAGCTCAGCTTCGCAGCGACCGCTTCGACTGCCAGTTTGTAGCCGTGCATACCGAACCCCATGATCGAACCGGTCGAGACGGGCGCAATGACGCTGGTGTGACGCCACGGTTCGCGGGCATTGGGATTTGAGATATGGACCTCGACGATCGGGCCACTGAACGCAGCCAGCGCATCGTGGATGCTCCATGCATAGTGAGTGAAGGCTCCGGGGTTGATGATGATGGCAGCCGATGTTCCTCGGGCCTCGTGGATGGCGTCGACCAACTGACCCTCGTGGTTCGTCTGAAAGGCGTGCACCTCATGACCGAATTCGGCAGCGGCTTTCGTCGTGAACGCGACATAGTCGTCGAGCGTTGCAGTGCCATAGATGTGCGGCTCGCGCTGACCGAGCAGGTTGAGGTTCGGACCATGCAGAAGGGTGATCAGCGCCACGGCTCTATCGTGCCACGTGATTGACGTGTTGCTCGCGATCGATTCTGTAGAGAACGTGGCGACGATCAACCCAATCGGGCAGCAGCGGATGGTCGAAGTCACCACCGACATCACGGATCATGCCGATCTTTTGCATCACCCGCTGCGAGTTGAGATTGCTCTCTGTCGTGAAGCTGACAATCTGATCTCCGGGCAGGTCCACGTGCGCGAAACCCCATTCCAGGGCCGCGGTCGCAGCCTCGGGTGCGAACCCGTGCCCCCAATGCTGCGTACCAAGCCGCCAACCCACCTCGACGCACGGCGTGAAATCGGCGTGCCAGCTGGGCAGCGAGAGACCGACGAAGCCGATCAACTCGTCGCTGTCGCAGCGTTCGACGGCCCACAGACCAAACCCGCGATCACGCCAGGCGGCGGCCATTCGCGCGATCATCTCGTCGCTCTGCTGCGTGGTGAGGCACGATGGAAAATGGCGCATGACCTCGGGATCGCCATTCATCTCCGCGTACGGCACACGGTCGGCGTCGCGCCACTCGCGCATCAGCAGTCGCCTGGTCTTCAGCGAGGGCGTCGTCATTGCATGGTCATGTCGAGGAACGCGTCGGTGGCATCGCGCACGGGTACGTCGTTCACAACCTCGATGCCTCCGGGTCCGTCGAGGACGAAGGTCAGCCCATCGCCGAGCGCCTTCTTGTCGTGCGCCATCAACTCGATCAACCGCTGTGCCTCGACACCCTCGGGAAGCGCGCTGTTCAGTTCGTAGCTGCCGAGGACCGCGTAATGTTGTTCGACACGACGATCGTCGATTCGCCCCAATCGACGGGCCAAGTGGGCCGCGTAGACCAACCCGACCGCGACGGCTTCACCATGAGCGATCGCGTAGTCCGTTTCGATCTCCAGCGCGTGAGCCAACGTGTGCCCGTAGTTCAGAAGCGCTCGGTGACCGCCTTCTCGTTCGTCGCTCGACACGATGGCAGCCTTGATCTCCACACATCGGGCGATGCGCTCCGCCTCGTCCATCGCCAGCAGATCGTCGCCGGTCAAGAAGTGATACTTGGCCATCTCGCCGCGACCGCAGCGCATCTCGCGCGGCGACAACGTGGCCAAGGCGTCGAGATCGCACACAACCCCCGACGGCTGCCAGAAGGCGCCGATCAGGTTCTTGCCGCCAATGCCGTCGATGGGGGCGATGTTCACCCCGGTCTTTCCGCCAATCGCCGCATCGACCATTCCGACCAACGTCGTCGAAACGTGAACAACAGCCACGCCACGGTGCCACGACGCAGCCGCAAACCCGGCAACGTCGGTGACCATCCCACCACCGACGCCGATGACGACGTCGTTGCGCGTCAGCCCGAACCGAGCAAAGCCACGGCACAGCTCTTCGATGGTGGCCAGCGACTTGTGAGCCTCGCCGTCACCGATGTCGAACACTTCGGTGGGCACGCCGGGATTGACGTTGATCGGGATCCCTTGTTGCGTCACGATCGCCGCCCGTTTTGCGGTCGATGGCACCAACCCGGCCAGCTCGTGTCGCGCGCCGTGACCGATCAACACGTCGTAGCTGCGATCACCAAGGGGCACTTCGACGGTGATCATCGCAGGACCGCCTCGGCAACCTCGCTGGGGCTGCGGTGATCGACCAGAACAATGGCGTCGGCCACCTCTCTGTACAGCGACTGACGCGTGTCGTACATGCGTTGCAACGTACCTGCAGGATCGTCGTCGAGCAGCGGACGGTGGCCGCCCGACATCACACGCTCCACGAGGACCTCGGGAGTCGCGCAGAGCCACACGACTTTGGCGTTGGCCTGCTTCAGCGCCGCACGGTTCTCGTCGCGCAGCACCACACCCCCCGCGGCGGCAATGACCGACGGCTCCGGGGTGGCCAGCGCATCGAGCAACGCCATGGTCTCGAAGGCGCGAAACGCGTCCTCGCCGTCGTCGGCAAAGATCTCGCGCACCGTGCGCCCAGTTGCCTTCTCGATCACCGCGTCACTATCGATCACCCGCCGACCGAGGCGGTCGGCGGCGATGCGCGCCACAGTGGTCTTCCCGGATCCCATGAGGCCGACGAGGACCAGATGTTGATCGGCTGCAACGCCCACGACGGCTAACCGAGCGAGCTGCGGAACGCTTCGGCGTTGCGCACGAACTCGGCCAACGAATCGCCGCCGAACTTGCGTTGCGCCTCGGCCGCGACGACAAGTGCCACCATGGTTTCGGCAACAACACCCATCGCGGGAACGGCCGTGACATCGGTGCGCTCCTTGAAGCTGACGGTGGACTCCTTGGTGACCACGTCGACGGTCTTGAGCGTCGGCTGGTTGAGGGTGGCCAAGGGTTTCATCGCGGCCCGCACCACGAGCAGCTCGCCGGTCGTCATGCCACCTTCGGTGCCGCCCGCTAACGCGGTCTCGCGTCGGTACTCGCTCGTCTGTTCGTCCCATGTGATCGCATCGTGGGCGGCGCTACCGCGGCGACCGGCGCCCTCGAAGCCGTCGCCTATCTCGACACCCTTCACGGCTTGGATGCTCATGACCGCTTGCGCCAACGCGGCGTCGATCTTGCGATCCCAGTGCACGTGGCTGCCGAGCCCGATCGGTATTCCGTATCCGAGAACCTCGACCACACCGCCCAACGAGTCGCCGTCTTTTGCCGCGGCCTTGACCTCGTCGATCATGGCCGCCTCGGCTGCGGCATCGAAGCACCGAACAGGCGATTCGTCGACCCTTGCCAGGTCGTCCGGCGTGGGTCGCTCGATCGCCTTCGAACGGACGCTGCCCATCTGGATCACGTGCGACAGGATCGACACGCCGAGCTCGCCGAGCAGCTTCTTGACGACGGCTCCGGCCGCGACCCGTGCCGCAGTTTCGCGCGCGCTGGCGCGCTCGAGCACGTCACGTGCATCGGTGAACCCGTACTTCTGCATGCCGACAAGATCAGCGTGGCCCGGCCGAACCTGGGTCAAGGGATCCTTGGTGACTCCGGGTGCCGGGGACATCTCCTCGTGCCACTTGTCACTGCGGAACCACTCGCTGTTCTTGATCTCGATGGCGACCGGCGAGCCGAGGGTGCGACCATGGCGCACTCCCCCGAGGAGCGTCAGCCCATCCTGCTCGAACTTCTGTCGCGGGCCGCGCCCGAAGCCGAGCCGCCGCCGGGCCATTTCCACCTGGATCTCCTCGACCGTGATCGACAGGCCGGCCGGCAGCCCTTCGACGATCACGACCAACGCCTGACCGTGCGATTCGCCGGCGGTGAGGTATCGAAGCATCACGCCAAGGCTACTGGCCTCGGTATGCCAACTCCCGCTCTGCCGCCGCCCACATCACCGCCGGATCGGGGCTGCACCCCGTCCACAGCTGTTGCTGCACGACGGCTTGGTGAACGAGCATTCCGAGTCCCTCGACGGTGCGCGCGCCCCGGTCGCGAGCCACGGACAACAACGCCGTGCCCCGCGGGTGGTAGACGATGTCGGCGACCACCTGGCCGGCGTGCAACAGCTGGGGGTCGCATGGCAGTTCGTCGGAGCCCATGCCGATCGATGTCGCGTTGACCAAGATGTCGCAGTCGGCGATTGCATCCGGTTCGCCCACCGCGCCGACGCCCTCAGCCAATGCTGCGGCCACCGCCGCACGCTCGGGTGACCGGTTGACAACCGTGATCGCGATTGCACCCGCACGACCGAGGGCATCCACGATCGCCCTCGCCGCGCCGCCGGCGCCGAGCACACAGACACGCTTACCTTCGACATCGACACTGTGCGCGGCGAGCGAGGCCATGAACCCGGCACCATCGGTGCTGTATCCCTTGAGTCGCCCATCGCCGATCGGCACCACCGTGTTGACGCTGTGCAACGCGGCGGCCGCAGCATCGAGCTCGTCGACGAGTTCGGCGGCATCCTCCTTGTGCGGCATCGTCACCGACAAGCCACCGAGGCCGAAGATGCGCATTGCGTCGAGTGCCGCACGGGCGCCGCCGGCTTCGACCTCGAACGCGGTGTAGACCCAGTCGACGGCGGTTGCCGCAAAGCCGGCGTTGTGCAACGCCGGCGACAAGCTGTGGCGCACCGGGCTTCCGATGACCGCGGCGACACGCGTGTTGGCCGAGATCACCCCAGCAACCCGAGATCGCGGGCGTGCTGCACATTGATGTTGTGCTGCTCGAGGGTTGCCGCGAACACGTGCCGGCCCTCCTCGTCGCCGACGACGTAGTACAGATAGTGGCAGTCGGTCGGATCCGCAAGCGCGACGCATATCGGGTCGCCCTGGGAGGGATCCGGAGCCGGGTTGACCGCCGCCTGGATCGACGCCCGGCCCGGGTTGGCGATAGGGGTCAGCGGCAGTCCGGTGTGCAGGTAGGTGTTGTACGGCGTGTCGAGGTTGATGACGTCGGAGACCGACGTTCCCTGAGGCTGTCCGTACAGCAACGTGGCGTCGATCTGCAACGGCATGCCGAGCTTGAGCCGATTGATGATGACCCTGGCGATCTTGGGACGATCCTCATCCACCTTGGCCTCGCGTTCGATCATCGACGCGATGGTGATCGCCTGGTACGAACTGAACCCGAGTTGATAGGCCTTGACCTCGACGCCTTCTTGGCGGACGACGAGATTCATGTTGTCGATCATCCGCTGGGCAATGTGACTGGGTGTCTCGTCCGCCGAGATGCGATACGTGTCGGGGAACAGCAGACCTTCGAGCGATGTGGCACCTTCGGGTTGCAGCGGCGAGCGGATCGAGCCATCGGTGACAGCGGTCATGAACGCCGTCGAATCGGTGCGCGGCAACTTCTGGGAGAGCCGCTGGCTCATCTTCTCCAGAGTGAATCCCTCGGGAAAGGTGACGTTGGTGTACGTGAGTGACGGCGGCGTGCGCAACACGCGCATCACGTTGCCGATGTGATCTCGAGGTCGCAGCTCGTAGTCGCCGGGGGTCAGCACGAGCCCGCCGTTGTGATCGACGTAGTAGCGGAACACCCTGGCGTTGGTGATGAGCCCGCGACCCTGCAGCCGCTGGGAAATGGAATCGACGGTGTCGGTCGGAAGGACCTTGAACACCTCGACTGCACCCGGGTCGCCTGACGGGTTGACCTGGCGCAGGTACCAGATCCCGACGCAGCCGGCGGCGAGCAAGGCAGCGATCGCGATGATCCCGGCAAAGTAAACGAGGTACTTGATCGAACGGTGCGACCGGCGCTGGCGTTCGATAACCAGCGCATCGGCGACGTCGGGATCATCCCACGGATCGTGCTGCCAGTCGAGGACGTCGAGAGCGCTGCCGCGCTTGTTCATTGTCGTGGTCCACCCGCGTCGAGCCAGTTCTGCAACATCACTGCGGCAGCAATCTTGTCGACGATGCGTCGGCGCGCCTGGGCCCGCATGTTTGCTTCCATCATCGCCTGATCAGCGGTCACCGTCGTACGTCGTTCGTCGAAGGTCACCACCGGCACGCCCACCACGGTAGCCAGCGCCGCAGCTTCGCCGATGGCAGCCTGCGCAGCGGGACCGCTCGAACCGTTCATGTTGAGGGGCAGACCGACGACAACGATGTCTGCTTCTTCGTCGATCACCAGCTTGGTGATCGCCTCGTGGTCGCGCTTCACGCTTCCGCTTCGGTGCAGCACCACCAGCGGCGAGGCAATCGTGCCGGTGCGGTCGCCGATGGCGACACCGACGCGCTTCGACCCCAAATCGAGGCCGAGGGCGCGCATTGCGGCTCTGTTCACCGCCCGGCTGCCTCCGCAGCAATTCGCAGTGCCTCGTCGAGACCCTCGGGGTTCTTACCGCCGGCGGTCGCGATGTCACCCTTGCCACCGCCACCGCCACCGACGGCCTTTGCGGCGTCCTTGATGAGGTCACCGGCAACCCTGCCCGACTCGGCGGTCACGGCGGCGACCAGCGAGACGCCACCGGTATCCGTGACACCCCCGAGCACGACGGTGTGGATCTGGGGCTGCTGACGCACGGCGAGTGCAAGATCTCGTAGGTCGCCTGGGCTGATGCCGTCGACGCGGCTGACGACGACGCCGTCGACGCCGGCACCGGCCATCTCGGCGGCGCGGCCGGTGGCGAGTTGTCCGCGCAGGGCCTTGATCTCGTCGTGCAGCGACTTGATCTCGTCGAGCCGCCGTTGGACGCCGCCGACCAGCTCGTCAGTTGTCGAGCCGACGAGGCGAGCAGCCTCGGCCACCAACTTCTCATCGCGCTGCAACAAGTGCACCGAGTTCTCGCCGGTGACCGCTTCGATGCGACGAAGGTTGGAGCCGATCGACGACTCGCTGATGATCTTGATGAGGCCGATGTCACCGGCGGCGCGCACATGCGTGCCACCGCACAGCTCGATCGAGTTGCCGATCTCAAGAACCCGAACGATGTCTCCATACTTGTCGCCGAAGAAGGCGATCGCGCCGAGTGCGGTGGCTTCGTCCTTCGTTGTTTCGAACACCCGTGCCGGCGCGTTGGCGAGCGTCTCGCTGTTGGCGATCCTCTCGATCTCGCCGATCTGGGCGTCGGTGACGGCGTCGTAGTGGCTGAAGTCGAACCGGAGCCGATCAGGAGCCACGAGCGAGCCTGCCTGCTTCACATGCTCGCCAAGCACCTTGCGCAGCGCGTAGTGCAGCACATGGGTACCTGTGTGGTTGCGCCGGATCGCGGCGCGACGGGCAACGTCGATCGCCGCCGAAACGGGCGTGCCCGCGACGAGGCCGCCGCTGACGATTCGCGCCGTATGACGACGCAGCCCCGGGAGAGCGAAGGTCGTGTCGATCACCTCGGCCTCGCTGCCATCAGCACTGCGGATCGTGCCGGTGTCGCCGACCTGACCACCGCTCTCTGCGTAGAACGGGGTGCGATCGAGGAACAGTTCGACGGTGCCATCGTGGTTCGGCACGACCGCCAGAAGACGGGACTCGGTCGATTCGTCGGTGTACCCGAGGAACTCGGTGATCCCGAACTGCTCGACGATCTCGCGGTATGCGTCGAGGCGGTCGTCGTCGGTCGCGTTGCCCTTGCGCGCCGCCTTCGCCCGCGTTCGTTGAGCTTTCATCTCGGTATCGAAACCGGCCGTGTCGACCGCGATGTTGCGCTCGCCGGCGATCTCCTCGGTGAGCTCCAGAGGGAACCCGTAGGTGTCGTGCAGGAGAAACGCGGTCGAGCCGGGCAGTTGGGGCCGATCGACGTTCAACTCGTCTTCGAGAATCGACAATCCGTTCTTCAGCGTCTGACGGAAGCGCTCCTCTTCTCGGGTGAGCACCCCGACGATGAAGTCGCGGTTCTTCGACACGTCGGGGTAGGCATTGCCCATCAGGTCGACGGCCGTCTCGACGAGGCTGGGCATGACCAACTTCTCGGTGCCCAGCAGATACGCATATCGCACGGCGCGACGGATGATGCGTCGCAACACATAGCCGCGGCCTTCGTTCGAGGGGAACACGCCATCGCTGACCAGCATCGTGCTGCTTCGAGCATGCTCGGCCAGCACCCGCATGGCGAACGCGTCGCGATCTTCATAGTCACCCGGTGTGTATGTCTTGCCGGTCAGGCTGCACGCCTGGTCGATGAGCGGCATCATCAGGTCGGTCTCCCACACGGCGTCCACGCCCTGCAGCAGGCACAGCATTCGCTCCAGCCCGAGACCGGTGTCGATCGATGGCTTCGGAAGGAGCGAACGGCTGCCGTCGGGTGCCTGGTTGTACTGCATGAAGACGAGGTTCCAGAACTCCATGAAACGGTCACCGGCAGGGTCGCCCAATGGGCCACCCTCCGGACCGAACGCGGGGCCACGATCGATGTGGATTTCGCTGCACGGTCCGCATGGCCCGGTGTCGCCCATCTGCCAGAAGTTGTCCTTGTCGCCGAGCCGCTGAATCCGATCCATCGGCACACCGACCTGTTCGTGCCAGATCTCCTCGGCCTCGTCGTCGCTCTCATGGACAGTGATCCACAGCTTGTCGCCATCGAGACCGAACGTCTCGGTGGTCATCTCCCAACTCCATGGAATGATCTCGCGCTTGAAGTAGTCGCCGAAGCTGAAGTTGCCGAGCATCTCGAAGAAGACCAGGTGCCGCTTCGTGCGTCCGACGTCGTCGAGGTCGTTGTGCTTGCCACCGGCGCGAGCGCATTTCTGGCTGCTGACCGCGCGCTTGTACGGCGGGGCCTCGTCGCCGACGAAGTACGGCTTGAACGGCACCATGCCCGCGACGGTGAAGAGTACCGACGGGTCGTGAGGGATCAGACGTGCTGACGGCACCACCGTGTGGGCGCGTTCGGCGAAGAATTCGAGGAACGTCGCGCGCAGCTGATCGGCATTCTGTGGTGGTGTAGCCATGGAGTCGCCAGCCTACCGAGGTAGTTTCAGCGCGTGCCCAAGCATTCCGACGAGTCCATCGCCCAGTCGCCCGACCGGTCACACGGCCAGCCGCTGGATCTGCACGAATGGATCAGCTTCGAAGACGACAACGATCGGCGTACGTGGGTGTTCGACGCGACTTTTCTGCGGTCGAACTGGAGTTGCATCTACGGGGCCGGCTGCAAAGGCGTGCTCGACCACGACGCTACGGCGCTCGCCCAGGGCTGTTGCAGTCATGGTGCGCACTTCATCGACGACGACGACGTGCAGACTGTGCTCAACGCATTGACGCGCCTCGAGCCCCGCCATTGGCAGAATTACAAGAAGGGCCACAACAAGGGTGTCCTCGAGATGGAGGATGGGGCGACCAAGACACGCGTCGTCAAGGGTGCATGCATCTTCCACAACCAGCCCGACTTCGCGGGCGGTGCCGGCTGCGCGTTGCACATCGCTGCGCTGGAGGCCGGCGAGCGCTACATCGATTGGAAGCCGGATGTGTGTTGGCAGCTACCGCTGCGGCTCGAGCATCACACCGACGACAACGGCTATGTCACCTCGACCCTGCGCGAGTGGAAGCGGCGCGACTGGGGCGAGGGCGGCAACGACTTCCACTGGTGGTGCACCGAGAGCGACGACGCCTTCGTGGGCGGCGTACCCGCGTATGAGTACCTTCGCGATGAGATCATCGAGATGGTCGGCCAGCGCGCGTACGACCAAATGGTCGCCCAGCTCCAACGCCCGAAGTGGATCCCGCTCCCCCACCCCGCAATCCGCCGGTAACCGCGAACGTTCCACTCGCGTCCCCGACGGTCTCGAGCGTTCTGGGCAGCCCCAGAACGCTACGTAGGGTTTTGGGGCTGCCCAGTTCGGCCGAGGCTCAGGACAACGCCCTGTTGGATGGACGACATCATGATCGGCGACTCGCTGGCGACGTCGGTGTAGGTGAATTGCAAGGGATAGAGGCCATCGAGGATCATCCGATTCATACGCTCGGCGTCGTTCTGCATCTCCATCACCGTGCGGTGGAAGCGGTAACCAAGCAGTTCCACGACGACGTTGGTTCCGGGAAATCTACAGTCGACTCGAATCAGACGCAGTCGGCGCTCACCCACAATGGCTTGGGTTTGTGGCCGGGGCAGTCCGGCCTCACTGAGTAGCGCTAGGAATCGTCGCTCGAGCCACGAGTGTCCACCTCTGGTGATCTCGTTGCCTTCGAGGACAGAGATGAGCGTCGCCAGTCCGCTACGGCCCCGCTCGCGCAAAGCGACGATTCGCCGGTGCAGGAAGTCCTCAGTGGTCAGACGGTCCCTCAACGCGCTGTCGATCGCGGTCGCCAGCCGCTCCCTGGTCTCGGTTCCGGCAATGTCGATGATTGTTCGGGTAGCGGACAGAGTCGGGACGTCATCGACGTGGCTCACGTCAAGACGATTGATATCGCGACTGCGATGAATCACATGACCGATTCGATTCACGGATCTGTCACGGGGAACCACGACGTGGAATGGCCGCTCGAGAGCGAAACCATCGAATCCATGCAGGGCCGCTGCGGTGGATCCGCTCGCCCATGAAGGTGCGCCGACGGAGGCAATCAGTTCACGGAGTTCGAGCAAGTTCCGTGCATACACAAGAGGGGTGCTCCCCCGACTACGGATGCCGCTCAGGTCTCGGCTTCGAAGCGACTCCTTGTGTCGCTGACCATCTGCGGCCGCCATCGAGCGACTGACGTTGGTCATGTTCCGGATTCAATCCCTAGGAACTCGGATCGGCAACATTCGCTCGAACTGGGCAGCCCCAGAACGCTACGTACGGTTTTGGGGCTGCCCGATTCGGCCAAACGGCAGTGTGACTCGGTGTGCGAACTGGTTTACGCGCTGACCTTCTTGTTTGCCTTGCGACGCTCCTCCAATGGCAAGAAGCGCTTGCGGATACGGATCGCCTTGGGAGTGACTTCGACCAACTCGTCCTCGACGATCCACTCGATCGCCGTTTCCAACGTATGGATCTTCGGGGTGGGAAGCTTGACGGCATCGTCGTGGCTATGAGTGCGGATGTTGTTCTTCTCTTTCGGGCGCACTGCGTTGACGACCATCTCGTCGTCGCGAGCGCATTCTCCGACAACCATTCCCTCGTAGACCTGCTCGCCGGGGTTGACGAAGAACTGCCCGCTGAGCTGCAGCTTGTCGAGTGCGTAGCCGGTGGTT
>JANMQX010000127.1:0-4894 GCA_031370745.1 Ilumatobacteraceae bacterium | reverse complement strand
CCACTTTGTCATCTGCAGCCATTTGTAGTTCCTTTCGCGGTTGGGATTCGTCGTGCTAGTTCGGTCCATTGCCGGCGGCCGGCCCAGCGTATGTCAGGCCCGGCGGGCCAGGAAGGCGTAGCCGTAGACCTCGAACGAACGTGCTTTGGCTTCGCCGGTCGCGCCGCCGAAGGTGTCGACGGGTGGTCCAATGTTGACCTGTGGGAAACCTGAGTCCTGGAGCATTTGTTGCCAGCCCGCACGGGGCAGCCCTCCGGCAATTCAACCGGTCCACAGATCGACATCGCGCATCGCCTCGATCGGTACGGGTCGGCCGTTGGCGATGTCGGCGAATTGCAGCACTCCGCCGGGGCGCAGCACCCGGTGGATCTCGGCGAACACGGCTTGCTTGTCGGCGCACAGGTTGATCACGCCGTTGGAGATGACGACATCGGCCCAGCCGGTCTCGACGGGCATGGCTTCGGCGAGCCCCTCACGAAATTCGACATTGGCGAAGTCGAGTTCGTCGGCGGTGGCTCGTGATTTGGTGAGCATCTCCGCGGTCATGTCGATCCCGACGACAGAACCCGTCCGACCGGTTTGGGTGGCAGCGATGAACGAATCGAAACCGGCGCCAGAGCCGACGTCGACGACACGCTCACCGGGTTCGATGCGGCGCAGTGAGAACGGGTTGCCGACACCGGCGAAGGACTCGACTGCCCGATCCGGCAGCGAATCGACGGTGGCCTGGTCGTAGCCGAGGCGGGCAGCGAGCGGCCTGCCAGTGTGGAAGTGGTGAGCGCCGTGCGGGTCGAGGGCTACATCGCGGTACTTGTCTCGCACCTGAGTGCGCAGGGTGTCGACATCGACGAGAATTTCGTGTGGCATGGTCATCCTCCCGCTCCGACCGCGATGGGCAGGCCGGCTCGTTTCCATTCGGGGTATCCGTCTTCGAGGCGTTTGGCGGCGAACCCGCGTCGGCGCAGTTGGCGTACGGCCTCGTCGGCGTAGACGCAGTACGGGCCGCGGCAGTAGGCGACGATCTCGGTGTCTTTGGCCAGCGACCGCAGACGGCGCAGTTCGCCGACGGGGACGGACCGGGCGCCGGGGATGTGGCCAGCTTCGTATTCGGCGGCAGGGCGGACGTCGAGCACGACGATGTCTCCGGCCTTGAGGCGGGCTTCGAGTTCGCGCCGGCTCACCGGTTCGAGTGCGGAGCGGTCTCCGACGTAGGCGTCGGCGAGTTCGTTGATGCCGGCAACGTGTTCGGCTGCGACGTCGCGCATCGCTGCCCACATGTCCCCGATGCGCTCACTGGCCAGCATGTAGACGATGCGAGTGCCTTCTCGACGAGTGCGCAGCACACCGGCTCTGGCCATCGCCCGCAGGTGATGGGAGGTGTTGGCAACACTCTGGTCGATCTCGGCTGCGATTTGTTCGACGGACCGTTCGCCCTGGGCGAGCACGTCGACGATCTCGGCTCGCCGGCCACTGGCCAACGCCTTGGCCACCTCGGCGAACGCGTCGAACAAAGCGTCTTTCGCTGCCCTATCTCCCACGCAGACCTCCCAAGTAGCGATATTCAAGCTACTACTTGAATACTAGTCTGGCAAGGGCTATATTCAAGCGGTCATTTGAATCGATCCGGATGGTGAGGGGGCGACGGATGCGGATCTACGACTTCGTCGATGAGGGTCTCGGGCATTCGTCGTATCTCATCGACCTCGGCGACGGCACGATCGCGCTGATCGACCCGCCCCGGTTCCCAACCGTTCACGAGGCGCTCGCTGCGCACCTCGGGGCGCGGATCGCATGGACGTTCGACACCCACTCCCACGCCGACTATGTGACCGGCAGCCCGGGGCTCGCCGCGCGCGTTGACGCCACGTTCGTCGCGCCGGCCGCGTCGCGTCTCGAGACACCACACCGTGCGCTCGTCGATGGTGCGTCGATTGAGCTCGGCGGCGGGATGCGCATGCTCGCGGTGGCCACACCCGGTCACACGCCCGATCACCACGC
The DNA here is from genome assembly GCA_031370745.1 of Ilumatobacteraceae bacterium. Classification (GTDB taxonomy): domain Bacteria; phylum Actinomycetota; class Acidimicrobiia; order Acidimicrobiales; family Ilumatobacteraceae; genus JAENVT01. The sequence goes on along the minus strand of JANMQX010000127.1, from coordinate 2,896 downwards.
CTACGTTCTCCAGCACTCCGGTGACCCGGTCGCGTTGTTCTCCGGCGGGTCGCTGATGGTCGGCGCGGTCGGGCGCACGGACCTGTGCGGCCCAGAACTCGCCGAGCCATTGGCCCACGACATGTTCCGGTCCCTTCGGCGCTTCGATGACTTCGCCAGCGGCTTGCGTGTGTACCCGACGCATGGTGCTGGTTCGTTCTGCTCCGCGCCGGGATCGTCACAGCGAACCACCACGCTCGGGGATGAACGCTCAGCGAACGCGTTGTTCGCGATCACCGACGAGGATCACTTCGTGGCGCAGTTGCTCGGCGGGTTCGGCACCTTCCCCACGTACTTCGCTCGCCTCCCGGAACTCAACAGGCTCGGACCCCGCCACTACGACACCGTTCCGCTCCTCGCACAACTTGATCCGGATCAGGTCGAGCGCCACGTCGCGAGCGGTGGCGTAGTCGTCGATGTTCGCTCGGCCGCGGCGTTCGCCGCGGGTCATGTGGCTGGCTCGATGTCGAACACGTTGCGTCCGGTGTTCGCCAGCTGGCTCGGCTGGTTGGTCGAACCGGGACGACCCATCGCGTTCATCCTCGATGGGTCTCAGGACCGCGACGAGCTGGTACGGCATTGCCTCGACGTCGGCCACGAAGGTTTACGCGGCGAGCTAGCCGGCGGTATCGACGCCTGGACTGCGTCGGGGCGGCCTGTCGCCACGATCCCGCTCATTGGCCCGAACGACATCGCAGGGCGGGTGGTCGACGTCCGCCAAGCCAACGAATACGCGACCGGGCACGTGCCTGGAGCAACCAACATCGAACTCGGCGTAATCGCCACCGCCGACCTGCCCACCGGGCCGCTGACAATCATGTGCGGCCACGGCGAACGCGGCATGACCGCAGCCAGCCTTCTCGCCGCGAAGGGTCACCGCGATCTGTTCGTCCTCGGCGGCGGACCCGACACATGGTCGACAGCGACACGAACGCCGCTGGAGGCCGGGCAATGAGCGCACCCACGGCCCCTGCGGAGAACACCGAGTCGCTGCCGAGGCTCGGGCTGCACGAAAACATCGCCCAGTTCTCTCTGCTCGTCGGTGTCAACGCGCTCGTCGGTGGCATGATCGGCCAGGAACGCACCGTGCTCCCACTGCTGGCCAAGCAGGAGTTCGGGCTCACTGCGTTCACCGCAACGCTTACGTTCATCGTCGCCTTCGGTGCCGTCAAAGCGGCGACCAACTTCTTTGCCGGCACGCTCTCCGACCGCTACGGCCGCAAACCCGTCCTCGTCGCCGGGTGGATCATCGCCATACCGATCCCGCTGTTGCTGATCTGGGCACCGAGTTGGGGTTGGGTGGTGTTCGCCAACGTCCTGCTCGGCGTCAACCAAGGGCTCACCTGGTCGACCACGGTGATCATGAAGATCGACCTCGTCGGCCCCGCACGACGAGGCTTCGCAATGGGGATGAACGAAGCAGCCGGCTACGGTGCCGTCGCCATCACCGCACTGGCCACCGGCTACATCGCCCAACATGCCGGCCTGCGACCGGAGCCGTTCTTCCTCGGCATCGCCTACGCCGGCCTCGGCCTCGGCCTGTCGGTGTTCTTCGTGCGCGAGACCCGCGGCCATGCCCGCTACGAAGCCGCCAACCACATCACCACCAACGACACCCACCACGCCACGTTGACGACCGGCGAGATCTTCCGACTCACCTCGTTCACCGACAAGGCACTGTCGTCGTGCTCGCAAGCCGGCCTGGTCAACAATTTGAACGACGGCCTCGCCTGGGGCCTGTTCCCGATCTTCTTCGCCAACACCGGGATGTCGATCGGACGGATCGGTGTGCTCGCCGCGCTCTACCCCGCTGTGTGGGGCCTTGGCCAGCTGTACACCGGCGGCCTCTCCGATCGCATCGGCCGCAAACCGCTGATCGTCGGCGGCATGCTCACCCAAGCCGTCGCCATCGCCTGGATCGCCGCGACCGGCAGCTTCGCCGCATGGGCGATCGGTGCGATGGTGCTCGGCGCCGGCACCGCGATGGTGTACCCGACGCTGCTCGCGGCGATCGGCGACGTCGCCCACCCGACATGGCGAGCCCGATCCGTCGGGATCTACCGACTGTGGCGCGACGGCGGCTTCGCCATTGGTGCACTCCTCGCCGGAATTCTCGCCGACCTGATTTCGATCCCGGCAGCGATCTACGCCGTCGCCGCGCTCACCGCCATCTCCGGCGCATTGGTCGCGGTACGAATGTACGAGACACATCCGCGATGAACACTCCGGGCCGCGACATGCGCTCGATCGAAGAGATCCTCGCGGCCGCTCGTACTCGCCTCGACCGAGTCGAACCAGAAGAACTCGAAGCCGAAGGCAACGCCGGCGCTCTGATCGTTGACATCCGCCCCATCGAACAACGCGCTCGAGATGGCGAGCTCCCAGGAGCGATCGTCATCGACCGCAACGTGCTGGAATGGCGACTCGACCCGGCCTGCGAGCACCACATCGCCGACCTGGTCGACTATGACACTCGCATCGTGATCGTTTGCAACGAGGGCTACCAATCCAGCCTTGCCGCCGCGTTGCTTCGCGACGTCGGGCTGCACCGGGCAACCGATCTCGTCGGCGGCTTCCAAGCATGGCTCAGGCTCTCCTAACGCGAGACGCGATGACACGACGGTTCCTGTCGTCACGGGTCCAAGATCTGGCGGCCAACGAAGTAGGCGGCAAAGACGATGAGCAGGGTTCCGAAGCCGCGTTTCATCGATTCGGCGGGCAGGCGTTGCGCCAGGCGCGACCCGATCGCCGCTCCGGGAATGGAGCCGAGGGCGAAGGCTGCAGCAATGTCCCAGTTGATGTGCCCGAGGGCCCAATGCGTCGCCAATGTCGGCACCGAGAGGGCGGCGATCACTAC
>JANMQX010000126.1:0-10812 GCA_031370745.1 Ilumatobacteraceae bacterium | reverse complement strand
CCGCATTGTCGAGTGTGGACGCGTGCTTGCGCTTCGACCATTCATCGAACTCCGCCTTGCCTCGCTCGGCGGCAAGCGTGCGGTACGCCGAGACCAGTTCAGGTGGTGCCCAGAACGATTCGTCGGGGATCCCCATCACCTCCTTGGTGCGGGTGACGTCCTCTGCCGTGAACGGATTGCCGTGCGCCTCATGATGATCAGTCCAGTCGGGGCTCGGCGCGGCTATGTGACTTCGGAGTATCAGCAGTGACGGCTTGTCGGTCACCGCTTTGGCGTTGTTGAGGGCAGCCTCCAACGCATCGCAATCGTCTGCCATCTCGCCAAGGTGCACGACGTTCCATCCGTAGGCTTCGAAACGCATGCCGACGTCGTCGCTGTAGCTGAGCGACGTGTTGCCGTCGATGGTGATGTGGTTGTCGTCGTAGATGCAGATCAGGTTGCCAAGACGCTGGTGACCGGCCAGCGACGCAGCCTCGTGGCTGATGCCTTCCTCGAAACAGCCGTCGCCGGCGATCACGAAGGTGTGGTGGTTGATGACGTCGTCACCGAACTGGGTGCGCAGGCGCCGCTCTGCAATGGCCATGCCGACTGCGTTGCCAAACCCCTGACCAAGGGGGCCGGTGGTCACCTCGACGCCAATCGTCAGCTCTGCTTCGGGGTGGCCAGGGGTCAGCGAACCCCATTGGCGAAACTGCTTGATGTCGTCGAGCTCCAGGCCATAACCGCACAGGTAGAGCATCGAGTACTGCAGGATCGAGGCATGACCGTTGGACAAGATGAACCGGTCGCGGTCGGGCCAGTGCGGGTTGGCGGGGTCGAACCGCATCACCTTGCTGAACAGCACGTGGGCCAGCGGAGCCAGTGCCATGGCCGTGCCTTGGTGCCCACTCTTGGCTTTCAGGGGCGCGTCCATGGCGAACCCGCGGATCAAAGAGATCGCCGCTGCTTGTTGTTCGTTGGTCAGAGTCGTTGACACGAAACTGACCTTATCCCGGGTCAGGCCACGGGGGGCAGGAGAGTAAAGGGAACAAGGTGCCACGGGCCCTTGTCGATGCGGCAATGGGCGAAGATCTGGCCGTACTCGGTGAACTCCAGCTCGCCGCGCACCAGCCGATACGTGAACTTGCCGGGATCCACCGTGAATGGGCTGACGTTGCGGGCGATCTGCTCGTCGTCTTCCGACATGCCTTTTCGGAACACTGCCTCGAACACACCGCTGCCCGGTTCGGTGGCGGTGCAGTAGATCAACGCAACGAGATGCGGCGACAAGGTGACGGGTACCTCGTTGGGCGCAGCCATCGAGAACATCGCCCCTGTCAGATCGATGCGTGTCGATGGCCCTGGGGCTTGACGCATCTCGAAGTTTTCAACGAAGAGGGCTGACACGATCTGCATATCGGCGAGGGTAGCGTCGGGTCCATGGGGTACACCACGGCTCGCGTCGGTTGGTGCAGGTCTCGCCGACCCACGTCGTCGCCAAGATCGGCTGTGCCGACCGATCGGGCGAAGTGTGTTACACCTTCGTCGCGTCGTTGGGCGCATATCAGGAGGAATCGTCATGGGACTGATGGACAACGTGAAGGGGATGCTCAGCGGCAAGAAGGGCGCTGAGACCAAGGCACAGGCACAGAAAGTCGCCCAAAAGGTCGACGATCAGGCTGCAAAGCTGGCCACGAGGGACGGTGTTGTCGGCACTGTCGCCGAGAAGGCGCACCAGATCCTCGACAAGATCGACGGCGACTGACACGTTCGACTGGAGCTCAAGCCGCGACCCGCTTGGCCGAGACGAAGTGCAGTTCGGTCAGGCGGACTTTGGCAAGACGAAACAGCATCAATGTGCGGATGACCCACCAGCCAGGGTCGATCTCGAACCAACGGTGCGACAACCGCGCCGACGTCGGCGCGGCGTGATGATTGTTGTGCAGACCTTCGCCGGCTGTGAGCAATGCCAGCCATTGCAGGTTTCCGGCGCGGTTGGGATACGGGCGCCGGCCGAAGTGGTGAGCGACGGCGTTGACCGCTGCTGAGCCGCCGAGGTACAGGTTGACGTGGACGAACGCGGCCAGTAGTCCGATCAATGGTCCGAACACGACGATCAGGGTCGCGACACCGATAGCGAGCCCGACGAGCGCGTGATCGTAGAACCACCGGTCGGCGCGGGTTGGCTGCACGTCGCGGGCGTAACGGCCCAGCGTTTCGCCGTTGCGGGCTTCGCGCCGGTACAACGCGACATTGCTGCGTTGCACTGTGAACCAGCCAAGCAGCACCGGCGAGTGGGGGTCGCCCTCGACGTCGGTGAACGCGTGGTGCTTGCGGTGCACCGCGACCCATTGACGCGGGCGAATACCTGTTGTGATCCACACGAGGAGCCGAAATGTCTCGGTGACGGGGCGTTTGAAGGTGACGGCCTTGTGGGCCAGGCCGCGGTGCAAGAACACCGTCGAGGCCACGAACGCGACGCACGAGACGCCGAAACCGACGAGCAGACTCAAGGCGATGACCCGCAACATCTCGCCACTTTATCAGACCTACCTACTGGTCGGTAGGCCAGAGCGAGGCGGTTAGACTGACCTCATGGTCGTACACGCTGGTGAGGTGTTGTCGACGCGCGACCTGATCATCAACGAGGCGCTGCACTGCTTCGCCGAGGTCGGATACGACGGCACGTCGCTCAATGACATCGCTGCCGGGGTGGGCATCCGTCGACCGAGCCTGCTGCACCATTTTCCTTCAAAGGAAGCGCTTTACCACGAGGTGTTCGAACGGCTGCTGAGCGACTGGTTCGACCGGCTTGCCGAGGCGATCGCCTCGCCTGAAAGCGGTTGGCTGAAGGTCGAATTGGTGATCGGCGCCGGATTCGACTTCTTTGCCGACAACCGCGAGTACGTACGGCTGATGCGTCGCGAGGCGCTCGACGGGGGAGCCCATCTCGGTATCGATCTCGCCGCCGTGCTGCGTCCGATGTGGGACCGCAGCGTCGACTACTTCCGCAACGAGATGGAAGGCGGCGGGTTCCGCCAGCACGACCCCGAGCAACTGTTGCTCACCGGTTATGGGGCTCTGTTGAGCTACTTCTCCGACTCTCCGTTCCTCGGTGGCCTGCTCGACGAGGATCCGCTCGCGCCGGACGCATTGTTGCGTCGTCGTGACCATGTCACGGCCTTCTTTCGCACCGCCTTGGTGCCCTGAAGAAGTCACACGACAAGCCAGTGGCGACGCCACCGCGTCGCCTAGCGTGCAGCCAGTGAGTGAATCGGGGACCCTGTCGGAAGCGCAATCGAAGGCGCTGCTGCAGACATATGGGGTTCCGATCGTGCACGAGCGCGAGGTCACGGATGCGACGGCTGCAGTCGAGGCTGCCGAGGCACTGGGCTACCCCGTAGTCGTCAAGTTGTGTGGTGCCGCGATCGCGCACAAAACCGAGCGTGGCCTTGTCCGCTTGCGACTCGGCGACGGCGACGCCGTGCGTGGTGCCGCAGCCGAACTGCTGGCCAAGGCAACCGCGGCGGATGGCGCCGTTTCACTGTTGATCGCGCCCATGGTCTCTGGCAATCGCGAACTGATCGCCGGGGTGGTGCGTGATCCGCAGTTCGGGGCCAACGTCATGCTCGGCGTCGGCGGGATCATCGCCGAGGCGATCGCCGACGTGCAGTTCCGCCCGGCTCCACTCAGCGAGATCGACGCGCAGGACATGATCGACTCTCTGTCGACCCAGAAGTTGCTCGGGGAGTTTCGCAACGAATCTGCCGTCGATCGAAAGCAATTGACCCAAGTCTTGATGGGTCTGTCGGAATTGGCGATGGCCCGTCACGACGTGGTCGCGGTCGACATCAACCCGTTGATCGTCCGCGCCGACGGCACACCGATTGCGGTTGATGCCCTGGTGGAACTTGGTGACAGCCGAGCCGCCACGGCCCCGCGTCGAAGCAGGCCGACAGACGAGCAGTTCAGGGCCCTGTTCGAGCCGAAAGGCGTTCTCGTCGCGGGTGCCAGCACTCATCCGGGCAAGTTCGGGTTCGTCAGCCTCCACAACATCCTCGCAAGCGGCTACAAGGGGGAAGTGTTCGGCACGAACCTCGACGGCGAAGAAGTCCTCGGCATCCGTACCGTCGCGGACATCGCCGAGTTGCCGGACGACGCCATCGATCTCGTGTTCGTGTGCACCCCGGCGGCTGCCAATGAAGGGGTTTTGCGCCGCTGCGCGGCCAAAGGTGTCAAGGCCGCGTTCCTCACCAGCGCCGGCTACGGCGAGGTCGGCGAGGCAGGGCGCATCGCCGAGGCGCGACTCGTCGCGCTGGCCGATGAACTCGACATCCTGCTGGCCGGCCCGAACGGACAGGGGTTGGTCAGCACGCCTGCTCATCTCTGCGCCCAGATCGTGGCCCCATATCCGCCAAGCGGTCGGATCGCGGTCACGAGTCAGAGCGGCAACCTGGTCAGCAGTTTCTTGAACTATGCCCGCCAAACCGGAGTCGGAATCAGCCGCGCCGTGTCGGCCGGAAACGCCGCCGCGGTGACGCCAGCCGACTATCTCGACTGGTATGCCGACGACCCTGAAACGGAGGTGTCGCTCGCCTACGTGGAAGGGATCGTCGACGGCCGCCGCATGCTCGACACGTTCGCATCGGTCGCCAGGCGCAAGCCGCTCGTAGTAGTGAAAGGAGGTGCGACAGAAGGGGGTGCCAAGGCTGCGGCAAGCCACACTGGCGCACTTGCCGCCGACGACAAGGTGTTCGACGGTGCCTGCCGACAAGCAGGTGTCACCCGCGCCGTCACCGTCGAGGAGGCCTTCGACGCAGCCGCTACGTTTGCCACGCAGCCGCTGCCGAGGGGATCGAACGTCGTGGTGTTGACGACCGCAGGCGGATGGGGCGTCGTCACGTCAGATGCCATCGCCCGCGCCGGTGGGCTCAACCTCATTGCGTTACCCGCCGACTTGATCGCCGAGATCGACACCAAGCTGCCGGCACGTTGGAGCCGAAGCAACCCGGTCGACTGTGCCGGCGGCGAGACTCGTGAGACGATTCCCGAGGTGATGGAGATGATCGCCGCGCACCCTGGCGTGCACGCGGTGATCTATCTCGGTCTCGGGATTCAGAGCAACGAAGCGCGGCTGATGCGCGAAGGCGGGTTCCATCCCGCACATGGGCTTGGTCGGATCGTCGCCTACCACGAACGCCAAGACCAACGTTTTGCCGAGGCAGCCGACGAACTGTCGCGTCGATACGACAAGCCCATCCTCACTGCCACCGAACTGGCTGTTGCCGACCCAACCAATCCTGGTCCGGCCGCTGTTCGCGCCACGGGCAGGTTGTGCTACGCCAGCGGGAGCCGCGCCGTCACGGCGTTGCAACACCTCTGTCGGTATGCCGACTTCAGGCGACGGGCGGGGTTGAGTTGATGACATCGCGCCGAATCAGCCCCATTCCCGTGCTTGTCCTGTTGGCTGCGATCCCTGCAGCCGGACTCGGGGCGTTGTGGCGGTTCGCTGATGCTCGCCGACCACCGCCGGTCGTGCAGCCGGTTGCACCCGACCCGGCCACGTTGCCGGCCGCAATGACGACGCCGTTGCTCTCTGTGCGCCGAGCGCCAGGAGTGCTGTCGCGCCAGGTCAACCGCAGTGCCCTGCAAGCAGCGCTGGAGCCACTTCTTGCCTCGGTCGACGACAACCGCTGCTTCGCGCTGGCCATCAACGGCCAGCCCGTGGCCGAGAAGAACGAAACCCTTCCGTTGTCGCCTGCCAGCAATCTGAAGATCCTCACTGCAGCGGTCGCGCTCGACGTGCTGGGCCCGGGCTTCACCTACTCGACGAAGGTGGTGGGGGCATTGGGTGCCGACGGTGTGGTGCAAGGCGACGTGTACCTCGTTGGTGGTGGCGATCCTGTGTTGGCGAGCGAATGGTGGAACGGCAACAACCCGAAGTGGCCGCCGTTCAACGAGACGTCGTTCGACTCGCTGGCCGACGCCATTCAGCAGCACGGCGTCACGAAGATCACGGGAGGACTGATCGGAGACGGCTCGCGTTACGACGACGAGTTCTTCGCTCCGACATGGGCTGGCGCCGATCACATCACTCAAGCAGGTCCGATCGACGCTCTGCTGGCCAACGACTCGTGGCAGAGCCCTCAGGTCTCCGCGAAGGATCCTGCCCTTGGCGCGGCAACGGTGCTGCGCGACATGTTGAAGGCCAGAGGCATAGCTGTTGGCGACGCGTCGACCGGAACGGCCACCGTCGGCGCGGCCACGATCGCCGAGGTGCAGTCGCAGCCGCTGCCGGCGATCCTCGCCGAGATGCTCACGACGAGCGACAACAACACCGCCGAGATGGTGCTGAAGGAGATTGGGTTCAAGAGCAAGGGTCAAGGCACCCGCACCGCCGGGCTGCAGGTGGTGATGGAACGGCTGGCTGCGTGGGGCGTGCCTACAGCCGGTCTCAGCCTGGTCGACGGATCTGGCCTCTCCGACGCCAACAGGCTGACGTGCGCGGCGATTCTCGCTGTGCTCGAACACGGTTCGGCGACCGACGCTGTCGGTCAGGGAATGCCCGTGGCGGGTGCGGCCGGCGGAACGCTCTTCGACGTCTTTGCCACTGGCCCGCTGGCCGGCAAGCTGCACGGCAAGACCGGCACGCTGAACCCCAATTGCAATCCTGGTCAACTCGGCGCCAAGTCCCTGAGCGGATACGTGCCGGAAGGCGGTAGTGATGCGATCGAGTTCGCTTTGCTGCAGAACGGACAATGCATCGTCAACAACTACAGAGCCCTGTGGGATCAGCTCGGTCAGGCACTCGGCCCATACCCCACCGGTCCATCCGCCGCGATGCTCGCGCCTCGCTGACCGATCGATGACTGTCATGTCGATGTTCCCATTGGGCACTGTGCTGTTGCCCGGCGTCGTCTTGCCGCTGCACGTCTTCGAACCGCGGTATCAACAATTGGTCCGCGATTGTCTCGACACGACGCATCACGAGTTCGGGGTGGTGCTGATCAATCGCGGCAGTGAGGTCGGCGGCGGTGACACGAGAGCTGACGTCGGAGTGGTTGCCAGGATGCTGCAGGTCGCCGCCCTCGACGACGGCCGCTTCGGCGTGATGACAGTTGGTACCCGACGGATCCGAGTCACGCACTGGCTGCCCGATGATCCGTATCCACGCGCCGACGTCGAGGAGTGGCCAGACGGTGAGGCCGACGTTCCGAACGAGCGTCTCGAAGCCATTGTCGGCCGTGCCAAGCGCTGTGCCGGCCTCGCCGTCGAGATGGGCGATCGATCGAACGTACCAGAGGGCGAACTGACGGGCGAGCCCTCAGCGGACAGCTTCGTACTCGCCGCCATCAGTCCGTTCGGCCCGGTCGATCAGTACGCCGCGTTGTGTGCGCCCGATCCCCTTGCTCGCCTCGACCTGATCGATCGATTACTCGGCGATGTGGAGGCTGGGCTGCGTTTCCGATTGGGTTGATCGCTCGCTGACCTGTAGGGGATCGACCCCTCGGCGTGCTACACATATGGCCGTGCCCGACAAGGACAAATCCGTTTCGCAAGCCGATCCCGGCTCGATCAGCCAGGTCATCGACCTCGTCAAGGACTACGCCCGCCAAGAGACACTCGGCCCGATCAAGGGAGCAGGCAGGTGGCTGGCGGCAGGCGCGGCCGGCGCTTTTCTGTTGGGAACCGGTTGCGTCTTCTTGGTTCTCGGCGTGCTGCGAATGGTGCAGAACGAGTTCGGCAAGTCATTCCGCGGCAGCTGGACGATCATGCTGCCGTATCTGTTCGCCTTTGTTGCCAGCCTGGCCGTGATGGGTGTCGCGGCGTGGCGGATCACGAAGAAGAAGACCTTGCAGAAAGGGAGCTGATGATGGGGCAGCAACGCATCACGCGCGACGACCTCGAATCGCGATTTCGTCAACTTCAAGAAAATGTCCAAGGACGCGTCGACGACAAGAAGAGCACCCTGGTCACGGTCGGAGTCGTGGGTGGTGTCGCCCTGCTGCTGATCTTCTTCTTCCTCGGCAGTCGACGTGGCAAGAAGAAGACAACGCTTGTCGAGATCCGCAGGGTGTGAGACATGGCCCGCTCCACTCGGGCGTTCTCGCCGACTGCCGCACTTCGTCGTAACGCTCTCTACAAAGGGCTGTTTGGCGGCAGCCGCGGCTGGCTCGCGGTTGGCGTGTTTGCATGGGGTCCACGGTTGATGAAGCGAGCCCTCGGCCGAACCGAGAAGGTCGTCGCCACCGAGGTGCTGAAACCCGGCCAGGCGCTCTACATCGAGGCGATCCCGCAGGAGACGCGCGAGCAACGCCGCGCGCTTCGTCGCGATACATGAAGGTGTTGTTGCGCAACCCGAAACGTGAGATCGAGGTCAGCGGCCCCAGCCGGGTCCACGCCTTGCTTGCCAAGCTCGGGCTCAGCCGTGAATCGCATCTGGTGATCTGCAACGGCACTCTGGTACCCGGCGATGCCGAGCTTGCGGACGAAGACCTCGTCGAGATCCGCCCGGTGATCTCCGGAGGTGCGTGATGGTGGCCGCCGGATCGAAGTGCCGCACATGCCGTGGTCCGGCGATCATCGATCTGCCGCGCCACAACGCCAACTTCTGTGCCGAGCACTTCGTGGAGCTCTGCCGCCGACAGGTAGTGAAAGCCATCGAACAATTCGAGATGATCGCTCGCGACGATCGGGTGTTGGTTGCGGTATCGGGAGGCAAGGACAGCCTGGCGGTCTGGGATCTGCTGATCGAGCTCGGCTACCACGCCGATGGGCTCTACGTCGGTCTGGGGATCGGGGAGTACAGCGACACCTCCGCCGAACACGCCCGGGCGTTCGCTTTCGAACGTAGTCTGAATCTGATCGAGGTCAAGCTGCGCGACGACTACGGCTACGACATTCCAACCGCAGCAAAGGCCACCCGGCGCGTGCCGTGCTCGGCGTGCGGCACGAGTAAGCGGCACATCTTCGACAAAGCTGCGCTCGACGGTGGCTACACCGTCTTGGTCACAGGCCACAACCTCGACGACGAAGCAGCTGTTTTGTTCGGCAACACGTTGCACTGGGACGTCGAGTACCTCGCCCGCCAACTGCCAGTGCTGCCGGCACGCCCCGGCTTCCCGAAGAAGGTCAAGCCGTTGGTGCGCCTCACCGAGCGAGAGACGGCCGCATGGTGCGTCGTGCGCGGCATCGACTACCTCGTCGACGAATGCCCGATGGCAGCAGGCAACAAGCATCTTGCTTACAAGGTTGCACTCAACTCGATCGAGGAGATGTCACCCGGCAGCAAGGCAGCGTTCTACTTCAACTTCATCGACAACATGGCGCCGCTGTTGGCCGGGCGGGCCGTGTCCGAAGGTGTTGAGCTGGGCGAGTGCTCGAGCTGCGGAGCGCCGACGACCGGTGAGGTGTGCGCTTTCTGCCACCTGGTCGAGGCAGCTTCTGCCCACCCACCCGTGCCGGTCGAAATGGTGATGAAGAAGGGCAGAGGCAAGCGATGAACACGCCTTTCGCGTATGGCGAGAAGGTGTTGCTGCTCGACCTGAAGCAACGCCGGTACCTGATCACCTTGGCCGAGGGCGCCGAGTTCCACAGCCACAACGGGTTCTTCGCGCACAGCGAGCTCGTCGGCCAACTCGAAGGCATCGTCGTCAAGAGCACGAAGGGCTCGCCGTACACCGCGCTGCGGCCGACGCTCGAGGATTTCGTCGTCGAGATGCCGCGCGGCGCGCAGGTCATCTATCCGAAGGATCTTGCACCAATGTGCATGCTCGCCGACATCGGGCCCGGAGTCCGGGTGCTGGAGAGTGGTGTCGGGTCCGGCGCGCTCAGCATGACGATGCTGCGCTGGGGTGCCGAGATCGTCGGCTACGAGTTGCGCGAAGACTTTGCCAACCGCGCAAAGGCCAACGTGCGCAGCTTTCTCGGGGAAGGGGCAATGGAGCGCTATCACGTCGAGTTGCGCGACTGCTACGACGGTATCGACGAGCGCGAGATCGACCGCGTCGTGCTGGATCTGCCCGAGCCATGGCAGGTCGTCCCGCATGCGATGGAGGCACTGCGTCCCGGAGGCATCCTCATCGCCTACACCCCGTCGATCCTGCAGGTCTCACAGCTTCGGGCGGCGTTGGCCTCGAAAGCATGGAGCGGCACCAGGTCGTTGGAGGTGTTGCACCGTGGGTGGTACGTCGAAGGTCAGGCGGTGCGACCGGATCACCGCATGGTCGCTCACACCGGCTTCTTGACCACCGGACGATTCCTCGGCTGAACCCTGTGGAGTGTTTGGCGCGCGCCTGGGTGCCTCGAGACACTCCACTGGATCTCGGCTGACGGGTTCGGGTCTGGCCTCGCTTCTGTGTGACCACATAGACGCTCCGCGCCTCTGTTCGCTCACGCTCAACCTCCGAGCGATGTCGGACGCCCGTTGCCGAGACTCAAGTGGGCGAGCCCGTGGGGATGGCACGCCGGCGCGAGGGGCAGCTGCAAAAACTCGGACGGAAACCGGAGAACTTGAGACTCGCCACCGGATCTTGGCTGAGACGCAAAGAAAGGGCACCTTGCGGAGCCCTTTCTCGAAGCGAAACCTTTGATCGAACTACGGCTCGATGAAGATGCACTCGCCGGGGCATTCCTCGGCGCTCTCGATCACACTCTCGAGCTTGCTGTCGGGGAAGCTGGCCATGCCTTCGGCGCCTTGCGGGTTGCCCTTGGCGGTCGCGAAGATCTTGTCGCCTTCTCGGACGTAGGCAAGGCCGTCGTCGAGCAGGGTGAAAACGTCGGGCGCGATCTCCTCACAGAGGCCGTCACCGGTGCACAGATCCTGGTCGATCC
>JANMQX010000106.1:0-3951 GCA_031370745.1 Ilumatobacteraceae bacterium | reverse complement strand
CCGGATCAGGCGGCCGACGACATCGACGGCACTACTGGCATGTCGACGTCGCTGCTGATCTGCATCGCGGTCTCGATGAAGGCTTCGGCGGCGCGTGACTGCAATCGGTCGCGGTGCCAGATGATCCCGATCTGTCGTTCGAGGTTCGCGTTGAGTCCTCGGATGGCGACACGAGCATCGGGGATCGATCGCTCGATTGTGAGCAGTGGAACGATCGCGACGCCGAGCCCGATCGCGACGAGGCGCTGCGTCGTCAGGTTGTCGTCGCTGCGGAAAACGATGTCGGGCTCGACGCCAACTCGCTCGAGGGCGCGCGCTGCGCGGACCGCGCACGCGTCGTCGCTCGGCATCGAGATCATCCGCACACCTTCGAGCTGGGCAAGGTCGATCGTGTCGAATTGCGCCAACGGATGGTCGGGCGCGGTGATCAGCACCTCGGGATCGCGGATCAGCTCGACCATCGCATGCGAGTCGATCAGGGCGGCGACATCGGCAAACGCCAAGTCGGCTTGTCCGCTGCGGACGAGACCCTCGACGTTGGTGATGACAGCTTCGTTGCGCAACTCGACATTGATGTCGGGCCAGCTGGTGCGGAACATGGCGAGTGTGGGCGGCAGCAACCGCGCGCTGGCCGACTGAAAGGTGCCGACCCGCAGCACGCCGGCGTCGCCCGCAGCCATTGCATCGAGGTCGGCCTTCGCCGCAGCGAGCCGGGCAACGATGTGACCGGCGTGATCGAGCAGCACCTTGCCGGCCTCGGTGAGCGAGACGGACCGCGGACCGCCGGGGCGATCGACCAGCCGATGGCCGACGGATTTCTCGAGCGTGGAGATCTGCTGCGAGATGGCGCTCTGTGCATAGCCGAGCCGAGTTGCCGCTTGCGAGAACGACCCGGTCTGGGCAACGGCTTCCAACGCCATCAGGTGGCGAACCTCAACCCCGATTGGTAGATCGTATTCAGAGATTGATTTCAGCATTTATATCTATTTCTCTTATTGATCGAATAGGACGATACTAAGCTACACGTTCAATTCCAGGAGATGATTCATCGTGGCAGGTCTGGTCCTCATAGCGCTACTCGTTGGAGCTGCGGTCGCACCGCGGCACGGCGCCGATTCCCGTCCAGAGTTCACTGGGCGTCCTGACTGGCGAAACCGCTGGTCCTGAACTCGGTCCGCCATCGCGGACCACCGATCTAGCCCCGCCATCCGCCCCCGGTAGTGGCGGGGCTAGACCCATTTTCGTTTACGCTCTCCAAGCCGCGCAGCCAGGTGCGGTTGATCAGATAAAACGGGGAGCCGTGGCCAAGCGAGAGCGCAAACCGGTGCCGAAGGGGTATTGGACGATTTGGACGACAGTGGCGCTCGACCTCATCGGGTTCGGCATCATCGTGCCGATCCTCGGCAGGTATGCGGAGAGGTTCGGCGCATCCGGTCTGACGGTCGGCCTGCTGTTCGCCTCGTACTCACTCGCCCAATTGCTGTTCGCGCCACTCCTCGGTCGGCTGTCGGATCGCATCGGGCGCAAGCCGGTGATCGTCATCTCCCTCATCGGAACCGCTGCTGGCAGCTTCGTCACCGGTGCTGCCGGCGTGTTGTGGCTGCTGTTCGCCGGTCGAATCGTCGATGGCGCGTCGGGCGGGAGCCTGTCGGTCGCCCAGGCCGCCGTCGCCGATCTCGCGCCCGAGGAGGATCGGCCCGGCCTGATCGGGATGCTCGGTGCTGCGTTCGGCGTCGGCTTCGTACTCGGTCCAGCCATCGGCGGGCTCGCTGCGCTTGGTGGCCCGCATGTGCCGTTCTATGTCGCCGGAGTGCTCGCCTCGATCAACGCAGTTGCCGCAATGGTTCGGCTTCCCGAGACACGTCTTCGTCGCGATCGCGTTCGTCACAGCGGATTGAAGACACCGACGTCGCCGATCTTGCGCCATCTCGCTGTCATCGGGTTCATCACGATCATCGCCTTCACAGCCTTCGAGGCGACGTTCTCGTTGTTCGGCGATCGGCGCTTCGGCCTGACCGAAGCCTCGTCGGCGGCCGTCTTCCTCGGTGTGGGATTGGTGTTGGTGGCCATCCAGGGTGGCGCCTATGGACGGTTGGTCGAGCGGTTCGGCACGCAGCGGCTGTTCGAAATAGGGATCGGTCTGCTGATCGTCGGACTTGCGGTCACAGCGGTCGCCAAGGTATGGCCGGTGTTGATCGTCGCGTTGTTGCTGTTGGCCGTCGGTCAGGGAGTTGCCTCACCGTCGATCACGTCGCTCGTCACGCAGCACGCTCCACCGGAGCGGCGCGGCGAAGCGTTGGGCTTTCAACAATCGGCCAACGCCATCGGTCGGGTGCTCGGCCCACCCGCCGCCGGCGCGATCTTCGATCGTGTCGGAATCTGGAGCCCATATGCCGCCGGTTCCGTGTTGTGTGTCGTTGCCATGGCCCTCGTTGTGACATGGGGCATCGATCGCCGAATGACGGTGGTTGGCCTCGAGGGCTGCGACAATGTCGGGTAGATGACTGACGTTCTCGAACACCCCGCGCTCGATCGGCTCGCCGATTTCGAAGCCCGCTGGCGTTCGGACTCGCTGCCCACCGCTCGCGACCCGAAGCCAATGGGCTATCAGCCAGGTCTCGACGGTTTGCGCGCCATCTCGGTGGTCGCGGTCATCTTCTACCACGCCGGATTCGGATGGATGCACGGCGGCTTCCTCGGCGTCGAAGTGTTCTTCGTCGTCTCCGGCTATCTGATCACGTCGTTGTTGCTCGAGGAACGCGAAGGCAGCGGCGGGGTTCGCCTGCGGCAGTTCTGGCTGCGTCGTGCTCGGCGATTGTTGCCCGCCTTGTTCAGCGTGCTCATCGCGATCGGTGCTTGGGTTGCACTGTTCGGTACTGCCCAACAGCAATCCGACCTGCACCGTGACCTCCTGCCAGGCATCTTCTACTTTGCCAACTGGGGACAGATCTTCGGCGGTGCCCAATACTTCGGCAACTTCTCGCCGCTGCGGCATCTGTGGAGCCTCGCAGTCGAGGAGCAGTGGTACCTCCTGTGGCCACTTGCATTCGTAATGATCACGCGGCGCAGTAGGCGCACGCTCGAGATCGGGCGGTCGATCCTGGCGGCCGCGGTCGTGGTGATGCTGATCACGTGGTGGCTGGCCACGCCGAGCGTGTTGACGTCGAACCGCACCAACGTCTTGTACCTGTCGACGCTGACTCGTTCGAGCGGCCTGTTGCTCGGTGCCGGCGCCGCGTTCCTGTGGCGCCCATGGAAGCCCAAGACGCAACCCTTGAATCGGGCCGGCACGACCCTGAACGTCGCCGCGCTCGGGGCCACAGCGCTGCTCGTCTATGCGTTTACTGCTGCTCACCTGACCGACCGCTCGTTGTACCGGTGGCAACTCGCAGCGGTCTCGATGCTTTCGCTGGTCGTGGTCTGCGCGGTCGTACATCCGGCGGCAGCCACATCTCGCAAGTTCTTCTCCTCGCCTGCGTTGGTCGGCCTTGGCAAACGCTCCTACGGGGTGTACCTGTGGAGCTGGCCGATCTCTGTGTTGTGCGGTGCGTATGTTGGATCGTGGACCAGGTTCATCGCAGCAATGTCGTTGACAATCGTGGTCTCGGAGTTCTCGTACATCTACATCGAAACGCCGATTCGCAAAGGTGGTTTGCGACAATGGTTCGCCCGGCAGCGCGATGCCGATTGGTCGAAGCGCACGATCGCCACCGGCGTTGTCGGTGTGGCCTTGGTCGGGTCGCTCGCGTTGTTCTACGCGCGTGTCCACCGGTTCGATCGCGCTGCCGGCGGAGCAAACGTCGCGATCGACTTGTCGAAGGCTCAGCTGCCGTCGTCCACCGTGATCGCCGGCTCGTCAGCGACGGCGGCGACAGTGGTGAGTGTGGCGCCGGTCCAGCAGCCGGCTGGACCAGCGCGCTTGGTGATCGTAGGCGACTCACAGGCACATGC
>JANMQX010000103.1:0-2382 GCA_031370745.1 Ilumatobacteraceae bacterium | reverse complement strand
CTTGACTTGAAGGTCAAGCAAGTTGTTCAGCGTCCTGGCTCGATCGATTACTGCGCTGCTGGGCTGCCGTTGTCGCAGACGCAGAACTCGTTCTCTTCAGGATCAGCCATCAGGATCCAGGTGCTGCCGTGTTCGCTGCATGGGTCGCCGCTGACGCGTTGTGCGCTGAGGCCGGACAGTCGGTCGGCTTCCACCTCGATGTCGGAAACCTCGATGTCGAGGTGCATTCGATTCTTGGTCGCCTTTGGTCGGTCACTCGTTGCAGCAGCAGCTTCGGGCCGTTGCCTTCACGGGGGTAGCGCGCGACGTAGACGCCGGCAGAACCGACGTTGGCGTAGCCCAGCGCCTCGGCCCAGAATTCGGCGAGGCGTTCGGGATCAGCACAGTCCAGTACGAGCCCGAAGTGCGGTGCCGGATTGAGATTGGTCATGGATGGGGCCATTCCTTTGTTGAACTGTCGTCAGGAACTGATTCGTGGTGCCGGCTTCAGGTGGCGATCAGTAGTTGAATATCAAGGCTCCACCCGCCGTGAACTCGTACAGCGACGGGGCGCCTTTGACTTCAGCGCCGTGCAGTCATTCGGCTGCTTCGAGACCGTGAGTCTTCACACACACGGGGCAGGCGAAGAATCGGCCGCCTTTGTCGATGTACTCGCCATGAAGGTCTTTGATCGACGGCGCTCCGGGCACCGCGATGTCGTCGGAGTAGCCCTTGGTGGCAAGTTGTACCCCGTCTTTGGTGAGCCACATGAGGGCTACAAGCTGCACACACGGCGGCCCATCGACCGCACCGGCCTCGCGTGGGGACGCCGCGCTCACGCCCTGCGCGCACTCGTCGAGATCGCGACGTGGGACGCGAGCGAAGACATCGACGCACATCACGGACACCCATGGCCCAGCTTGCTTCGCGCCAACGCCCGGACCCGGTTGGGGTGTACCGTCTCCTCCGACGGGTTGACACCCGACCTGCGTCGCTCTGGACCTCCGGCTGCGCCTTCTGTTTGAAGGAGTGCCACGTGAGCGTCATCATTCCAGCGAATCCTGTCGCCGAGGTCTCTGCACTCTTGGCCGGCGACCTGCTCCTCAGTGTCTACCCCGAGGGGGAGAGTTGTGTTGTCCACGCCACTGGCGAACTCGACCTGGCGAGCCGCAACCAGATTCTTGCGGCATCCACAGCGGGCAACCACCCCGCGATGGTGATCGACCTCGCCGGAGTCACCTTCATGGACTGCGGCGGCTACGGCTCCCTGGTCGCGTCCCGGCTTGTCCTCGAACAGGCAGGCCGAGCCCTCACCATCACAGGCCCAACCGGGCAGCCAGCACGTCTCCTCGACCGGATCGCAGCAATGGAACGGATCGACACCGCCGAACAATAGATATCTGGAGCCTGAGGGCGATGGTACGACTTCACACGCTACGTGACGCCTCGACGCAATCAACTCGCCAAGGTTCAGGGTTTGAACCGCCGCCTTCGGGGTATCGGGCCGCCGGCCTCCCCGACCGGTAACCGAGCGCATCATCGCCGGCGCACACTCAACCGAATCTCGATCTCTGCCCTCGCCCGACCGAGGAAACGGCCGACGCTGCGTCGGCCATATGCTGTGTCGAGTGGAAGGTTCCTCCAGGGTGATGCAGCGCCGTGGCCTCCGACCAACACACGAGGGGCGGAGACAGCCGTGACCGCCAGGACGTTCGATGGCGAACGCTCGTGCCTCGTGGCGGCACGTCGCTTCGTCATCAATGAGTTGGCGGCAGCGGGGCAAAGCTCCTCCACAGAGATAGCGGTGCTGCTCACCAGTGAGCTCGCGACGAACGTGGTCCTTCACGCCGGCACCTCCTTCGAGGTCGTCGTAGAGACCGGACCGTCGGTGATACGGATCGAGATTCACGACGGCCGGGCCGTTACGGACGCTTTTCGCGATCTCGTTGCAAACCCTCCACGATCAGTCGAACCAACGATGGTCGGTGGCCGCGGACTCCTGCTGGTCGGGTCCACAGCGCTGCGCTTCGGTCTCGACGACAAAGGTCCCGAAGGCAAAGCGATCTGGTTCGAGCTCGCAGCGTCACCAGACAGCAGCGACCACTCAACCTGAAAGAACGAGCCTGAGGGACCCGCACGGATGATTCGCGCACGACGCCTGTGGGGCCGCTGATCGGCCTTGGCGTGGGCCGGCCGACCAGTTTGCACTTCACCTCACGCGGCACGATTCGCAACGAGCGGGCGACGCTCGGCACGCTTCTCGACAAAATCACCAGCGCAGCAGCCGACGAGGCCTGACCGCTGGAAGGCGTTCACAGGACGAGCGCATCGATGATCGGCGTTCGACTCATGGTGATCGTCAGTCGATCAGTTCGTCGGAGCGGACTCGGTCGCGCTCGGCTG
>JANMQX010000053.1:0-2199 GCA_031370745.1 Ilumatobacteraceae bacterium | reverse complement strand
ATGAGTCCTCCCAAGATGGCGAACATCATGATCGACATCCACCACCAGTTTCCGCCGTCCATGCCGTTCCAGTTTCCGTTGTTCATCATGTATCTCCTTGGTCGTTCCGTTGTGATCTGGGTGGCCGTCGGGCCGGGGTCTCGTGCAACTGGGCCGAGGGGTCAGCTGCGCACGAGTCGGGAGATGGCCTGGACGGCTTCGGTGAGCTTGGCATCGCGTTCTCCATCGTCGCCGTGGGCGGCAGCTTGTAGCACGCAGTGGCGGAGGTGTTCATCGACGAGGCCGATGGCGACGCTCTGCAGAGCAGCGGTGACCGAGGACAGTTGGGTGAGCACGTCGATGCAGTACTCATCGGCTTCGATCATGCGTTGCAGTCCCCGTACTTGGCCTTCGATGCGCCGCAGGCGCAGCAGGTAGTTGTCTCGGTTCATTGTGTAGCCGCGCATCTGGGTTGTCCTGTTCAACTCGGGTCGTCGACAGCAGTCGCGGCTCGGCGGTGGCCGACAACCGAGACTGGTCGTTGCGGTGGGCTGGTGGGCGAGTCGGCCGTGCGGGCCGAGTCGTGTTCGCAGCCATGACCGGTGTGGTCTTCGCGGCCCGTCGTGCCGGCCATGCCGCGCATCATTAGGAACATCATCAGCGGGCAGGCGAGGAAGATGGCGAACGGCAGCACTGTCGCGAGCGGGGCGCCGAAGGCGATCAGCACGGCCGCCAAGGCTGCCGCGCCGATCAGGTAGGGGAACATCCGCTTTGAGTGCATCATGATGGGTCTCTCTCTTTCGAGTTGGTCTGCAATCAGTATCGACCCGCGACGTCGCCGCGAATAGAGTCCAAAGGCCCTACCCCTAGGGGGTATCGCGGCGCACAGTGGTGGTGCGCGGCGGCTACAGACCCGATGTGATCCGCGCTCGGACCGGGTTGCCGTTGCGGATCGTGTTCGATCGCCAAGAGGATGGTGATTGCTCGTCGCGGGTGGTGTTCGCCGATCTGTCATTGAGTCGCTTCCTGGCCCCGTTCGCAAAGACGACGGTCGAGTTCACGCCGACCCGTCCCGGGTCGTATGGGTTCGCCTGTGGGATGAACATGATCCATGGCACCGTGTTATACGATGGCGAACCAACCACAGCGTCCGACAATGGCAACACTGAGTACGACGACGAGTTGGTCGCTGCGGACGGAGGCGAGGATGTCGAGGCGGCGGCGCGGCGTGCCGAAGTCGTCGGCCTGTCGCGGCAGCTGCTGGTCGGCGCGGCGCTGACGTTCCCGGTGTTGTTCGCGGTGATGGGACGCGAGGTGTTCGGGTTCGGGTGGATCCCGATGGTGTTGATGAACCACTGGCTGCAGCTCGCGCTGATCACGCCGGTGATGGGCTGGGTGGGTTGGCCGATCCACCGCACCGGCTGGCTGGCGCTGGCCCATCGGGCCGCCGACATGAACAGCCTGATCACCCTTGGCACGGTCGCCGCGTTCGGTTACAGCACGGTCGTCACCATTGCCCCCAGTGTCGTGCCGGCGGATGTGCGCGATGTCTACTTCGAGGCGGTCGGGGTGATCATCACCCTGATCCTGCTCGGACGTCTCCTCGAAGCCCGGGCGAAGGCCGGCACCGGCGAAGCGATCCGGCGCCTGATCGGCTTGCAGGCTCGGACCGCCCGGGTCGAGCGCGACGGTTCTACTGTGGAGATTCCCGTGGAGGACGTCGTGGCGGGCGATGTCGTCCTGGTTCGTCCTGGCGAGAAGGTGCCAGTCGACGGTGAGATCCTCGACGGGCGCTCCAGTGTGGACGAGTCAATGGTGACCGGCGAGTCGATGCCGGTGACCAAAGAGGCCGGTGATGTCGTGATCGGCGCAACCCTGAACCAGACCGGCGCGTTCCGGATGCGCGCCACCAAGGTCGGTCGCGACACGATGCTCGCTCAGATCGTTCGGCTGGTCCGCCAAGCACAGACTTCCAAGGCACCCATACAACGGCTGGCCGACTCGGTGGCTCGCTGGTTCGTGCCTGCTGTTCTGTTCGTCGCCATTGCCACCTTCGTGATGTGGTTCGATGTCGGGCCGTCACCGGCGTTCCAGTTCGCGCTGGTCGCGGCTGTCGCAGTGTTGATCATCGCCTGCCCGTGCGCGTTGGGGATCGCCACGCCTCTATCGATCATGGTCGCCACCGGCAAGGGAGCCGAGGCCGGCGTGCTGATCCGCTCC
>JANMQX010000043.1:0-1621 GCA_031370745.1 Ilumatobacteraceae bacterium | reverse complement strand
GCCAACAGCCCGATGGGTGTGTGGATGACCAAGGAAGTGATGTGGAGCCAACTCGAGACGCCCAGCCTGCAGGCCGGCATCGATCTCGAGAACCGCACGCAGATCATGCTCAGCCAGACCGCTGACCACCCCGAGGCGATGCGGGCATTCCTCGAGAAGCGGCCGCCGAACTTCACCTTCGGCTGAGCCGAGCTGAGGGCTCGGCGGGCGGATTTCTCGCGCGGTTCGCGAAAGAACTAGACCGTGCGGTCAAGAAAAGGTGGAGCCCCGGTCCGCCCTGCAACGAGGAGGCCGCCAATGAGCGTTGACACCGCACCATCCATTGATTCCGACGTTCAGCTCGTCGACACGCTGACGGCCGAGCTGATGGCCGAGTTCCCGCCCGCGAAGACGTCGGACCGCGACTTCCTCGGGGCCCAATACGACAAGGGGCTGGCGTGGGTGCACTTCCCGGTCGGCTTCGGCGGCCTCGGTCTCACCCCGAAACACCAGGGCACCATCAATGAGCGCATCCGCGACGCGGGCGGTCCGTTCTCGGCCATGAAGAACCCGATCGGCCACGGCATGGGTGCGCCGACGGTTGTCACGTGGGGCTCGGACGACCAGAAGAAGCGCTACCTCCGGCCGATGTTCACCGGGGAGGAGATCTGGTGTCAGCTCTTCAGCGAGCCGGGCGCCGGCTCGGATGTTGCCGGGTTGTCGAGCCGGGCGGTACGTGACGGTGACGAATGGATCGTCAATGGCCAGAAGGTCTGGACGACACTCGCCCACGTGTCGCGCTGGGGCATGCTCGTGGCCCGTACCGACCCACAAGCCGAGAAGCACAAAGGCCTCTCCTACTTCGTCGTCGACATGCACGCCCCCGGTGTGGAGGTCCGGCCGCTGCGCCAGATGACCGGCGATGCCGAGTTCAACGAGGTGTACTTCACCGACGTGCGCATCCCCGACTCCGAGCGCATGGGCGAGGTCGGCGATGGTTGGCGGGTGTCACTTACCACCCTGATGAACGAGCGTGTGTCGATCGGCGGTGCTGTGGCGCCCCGCGGCAGCGGTCCGATCGGGCAGATCGTCAAGCTCTACAAGCAGTACGGCCACGACGACGCGGCCATCAAGGACGAGATGATGAAGCTGTGGTGCGCAGCCGAGGCCGCCCGCCTCACGAACATCCGCGCCGCCTCCAACCGCAAGGTCGGCACACCGGGCCCTGAAGGTTCCACGGGGAAGCTGGCTTTCGCCGAAATCAACCAGAAGATCCTCGAGTTCGGCATGAACCTCATGGGTGCGGACGCGATGCTTTACGGCGACTACTCGATGCGACGTCCCGACGAGGTCGGAATGTTCGCCGGTACGCTCCAGCGCTCGTTCCTGCGCAGCCGCGCCAACTCCATCGAGGGCGGTACGTCCGAGGTCATGCGCAACATCCTCGGGGAGCGGGTGCTCGGTCTGCCGGGTGACGTGCGGGTCGACAAGGCGAAGCCGTGGCTCGACGTGCCGCGCAACTGAGTTACACGCAGCTCTCGATGCGACCATCGGGGTGGATGAACCAGCCGTCGACGTCCGCCGTGGAGAAGAGCCCGGGGACGCCGCCCGGACGTTCACGGGCCTGGCGGGCGAGCGTGAG
>JANMQX010000034.1:0-4543 GCA_031370745.1 Ilumatobacteraceae bacterium | reverse complement strand
GCCGATTCGTCGTCTCATACTCGATATGCGCAATCGAGATCGTGATCCCACGCGCCTTCTCCTCCGGCGCCTTGTCGATCTGATCAAACGGCGTGTACTTGGCCAAGCCTTTCCCCTCGAGAGTTTTTGAGATCGCAGCCGTCAATGTGGTCTTGCCATGATCAATGTGACCCATCGTGCCAATATTCACATGCGGCTTCGTCCGCTCAAACTTCGCCTTGCTCATTGCTATCTCCGTCTTTCGGGGATCTTGTGGTTGTCAAAGAACGCAGGGAGTGTAGCGGGCCAGGTCGCAAGCGCGCACTTGTACGTGTCCACAATCTGCGGCTCTGGATGGTCGCCCACCCTGAACCGGGCGACTGGGCTCACGTAGGCTGCGCCGGTGTTCACCCTGGGCAACCTGATCCTCGGATCGATTGCCGCCCTCATCGTGGGCCTGTCGAAGACGGCATTCCCCGGGGCAGCACTCGTTGCCACTCCGCTGATCGCAACAATCGTCGACGGCCGGGCGATCGCCGGAACCGCCCTGCCGATCCTGATCGCTGCGGACCTCTTTGCGGTGACCTGGTATGGCCGTCACACTCGTTGGGATCTGCTGCGACCGATGATCGTCGCCGTCGCCTTCGGATTCGCGGCCGGCGCAACGTTCTTTGCAGTCGTCGGCTCCTCGACGCGCCCAATCGAAGTCGTCATCGGCATCAGCGTGCTGCTGATGGCTGTCATGCAGGCATGGCGGATGTCGCGCCGTCGAGAGCCGGTACCACCAACGGCAGCTACGGCAGCGGTCTACGGCAGTTCGGGTGGGTTCACCACATTCGTGGCCAACGCGGCGGGGCCCATCCTCAACACATACCTGGTGCGCCTCGGCCTGGGTAAGGATGAGATGGTAGGGACGTCGGCCTGGTTCTACTGTGCCGTCAACATCGCCAAGGTGCCCGTGTACCTGGCGTTGGGCTACTGGTCCGGTGGCGGCGCGTTCTTCACGGGGACCACACTGTCGTTCGATGCCGTCCTGTTTCCAGCGGTCCTGATCGGCCTGTTCAGCGGTCGCCGACTCTTACACGTCCTGCCGGAACACGCATTCTTGATCGGCGTTCTGGTGCTGTCGACGGCGGGAGCCGTCAAGTTGTTGCTGCCGTGATCGCGACGCCTAACGCACCAGGTAGTACACCGCCAGCACCGTGCCGTAGGTGACCACTGCGCCGCGTAGCACGCGCGGCTTGATCCTGGTCACCAGCTTGCCCCCGGCCAATCCTCCGAGCAGGCTGGCCGGAGCCATCACCGCCACAAGGGTCCAGATCACATGCCCGGACCCGGCGAAGAAACCCGCCGCGACCACGTTGATCACGAGCGCGAGGACCTGCTTCAGGGCGTTCAATCGTGGCAATGATTCATCGATCACCAGTCCGAGCACGGCAAGCAGGGCAATGCTCAAACCGGCGCCGAAATAACCGCCGTAGATCGACACCACGAATGTCGAGGCCACGGCGATCGCGCTGGGCGCGCCATGTTGTCGGTTTCCGATCTTGAGCCATTTGCGAACGTAATTCTGTCCACCCAGGAGTGCACACGCCATCAGGATCAGCCACGGGACCAACTTCGTGAACGCCGCTTCGCCGGTGGACAACAGAAGCACCGAACCCGTGAGTCCGCCCAATCCTGCGGCGATCGAGAGTCGCACGAGCCGCGCCCGTTGGTCCGACAGCTGCGATCGTTGGGCAACAGCGCCCCCGAAGTAGCCGGGGCACAAGGCCACCGTATTGGTGACGTTGGCGCTGACTCGGCCCGCTCCCAGGGCGACCAGAGTCGGGAACGAGATCAATGTGCCGCCGCCGGCAATCGCGTTCACAGCTCCGGCACCTGCCGCCGCAAACCCGGCGATCACGTGATCGGTGAGAGAGAACGCGCTCACGTCGAAACACCGTCGAAGAACGCCGCAGCCCGTTCGCCGATCAGAATGGCCGTTGCTGCCGGGCCGCGCGACGGTGCAGTCGGCAGCACCGAGGTGTCGACTACTCGCAAACCCTCGACACCGCGCACCCGACAGTATTGATCGACCACGGCCAGCGGATCGGTATCGGGCCCCATCGGGGCGCTGGAGCAAAGATGCGCGGCAGTCGTGATGTTCTCAGCAATCCACGAATCGAGATCAGCAGCGAGAGTTGGTGCCGTACGACGCAAGCCGTGGTCGATCAGACGTACCGAATCGAGGATCGACAGCCCGACCTCGACAGCCCCCCGCAAACGAGCGCGATCCGACGACGATTCGAGGGCGTGGTACTCGATGGATGGCGCGTCATCGGGATCCCGCGAAGCCAGCGATATCTCGATCGCGCTTGCTGCACGCTCCAGCACGATCCCGAGCAACAGCTCAGTTGCCGAGGAGGCAGACCCTGGCACCAGTTCGGTCATCGGCGCAACGTACGGCATCAACGAGACGGGGGCACCATCAACGACGGTGTCGAGGGATACCTCGACCACCCCGGCGCCGGTGCGGCGCGGCAGATTCCGTGAGACCTCGAAGCCGACGAACAGTTGCGGATGATCGCTGCAATGCGTACCCACGCCCGGGAGATCGGAGACCACGGCGATGCCGTGGCGGTGCAGCTCCGCTGCCGGGCCGATGCCCGAGACCAGGAGCAAGTGCGGCGACAGCGCGGCGCCGGCGCACAGCACGATCTCGTCTCCATGGAACGTCTCGGTGGATCCGCAACGTTCGGTCTCGACGGCAACCGCGCGCGCTTGGTTCACCACGACACGCCGCGCTCTGACCCCACTTTCGATCGTCAGGTTGGCTCGGCTGCGGTGAGGGGTGATGTAGGCCATCGCCGCATTGACCCGCACGCCATCGATCACGTTCAGCGGGAGGCGCCCGCATCCTGGTGGTCCTGGCGCGTTCTTGTCGATCTCCTCGGCAAAGTCCAGAGCAGCGCACGCCGTTGCGAAGGCATCGCTCAGGGGATGCAACCCACAATCCAGTGCTCGCGAGACGGGCATCGGTCCACCGCTGCCGTGAAACTCGCCATCTGGAAAGTCGCGATCGTCCTCCAACCGCTTCAAGAACGGCAGCACCTTGGCGAACGACCACTCGTCGTTGCCCAGTGCAGCCCATCCATCGAAGTCAGCGAGGGTGGCGCGCACGAAGACCCCGCCGTTCACGGTGCTCGAGCCACCCATCACCTTGCCCCGCGGCAGGATGACCTGCTTCGCGGCAGTCAACCTGGCCTCGAGCGACCAGTTGGCGCGGTGACCTGCTGCCGCCCCGACCATTGCCGACCCATCGAGCAGTGGGTCGACGAAGCCGTGCGACGGCTCGACGAAGTCGTTGCCTGCCTCCAGCAGGAGCACCGTGCGCTGAGGATTCTCGCTGAGCCGCGCAGCCAGTGCACACCCCGCCGAGCCGGCGCCGACGATCACGACATCGAAGTGGTTCACGCCGACCCGATCCTCAGCGCCAGTCCCGGCGCAGCCGTCAGGACTGTGGCGAGACGTTGCAGGTGATGAACGCTTGCCCCAACACCAGGCTGACCGCATCGCTGGGTTTGCCGGTGGAGATGGCCTTGTTGAGGTCGTCACCGGAGATCTTGCCGGAGATGTTCGAGACGATGCAGGATCGCTCGGCCTTGCTCAGTTTCGAGCCGGTGCCCAGTTCGTAGAAGTCGAGGAACTTGTTGATGGCGTCGTCGCCGGTGCCAAGGTCGATCGAGTTGGCGGTAGCGGGCGAGGTGCTATCGACCGCAACCGTGTCGCCAACGGACGTCGTGTCGACCGTGGAGTTGTTGGTCGCAATCCCGCACTTGTCGCTGAGGTATTTGTCGAGGTCGTCGCCTGCCTTGCTGATGGACCCGTCGGCGACGAGCGCCTTGCCCTCGTCGGACGCGGCCATTTTGGCGAAGTCGAAGTTGTTGGCCTTCAACAAGGTCTCCAGCGTCTCCTCAGCAGTCAGGAGCGTCTTCGCCGTGGCCTCGATGTCTTTCGGAGCTTTGGCTGTGAGCGAACCGAGCGAGTCGATTGCTCCGCTGAGCTGAACCTTGATCTTTGCCGGATCTGTGGGGTCGAGATTGCTCAACGCGTCGTTGTCGTCCTTGGCTACCTGGGCGAGCCTGCAGAAACCGTCGCCTGACCGAGCGGTCGCAGCTTGGCCGCCAGCGGCGCCACACGCCGTGACTGAGATGACAACAACGGACAACAGTGCACGTCGCTTCATTGGATCTCCCTATTCGCCGCGGACACGCTTGACGATGTCGCTGGCAATGCTCGGTGGCACTTCCATGTACTGGGCAAATTGCATGGTGTAGGTCGCGCGACCCTGGGTCCTCGACCGCAGGTCGGTCGAGTAACCGAACATCTCCGACAGTGGCACCTGAGCCTTGATGACCTGAGTGTTGCCACGGGCCTCCATGCCTTCGATACGGCCACGGCGACTCGACAGGTCGCCCATCACATCGCCCATGTAGTCCTCAGGCGTGACGACTTCGATTCCCATGATGGGCTCGAGGAGCACGGGCTTGGCCATCTCGGCGGCCTTCTTGAACGCCATTTG
>JANMQX010000002.1:0-3781 GCA_031370745.1 Ilumatobacteraceae bacterium | reverse complement strand
GCAGAACTCGCCAAGACACTCGGCGCCGATGCCTGATCGGATCGTCCGATTCCTCCACTCCCTCTTCGATGATCTCGATAGCCTGCTCCCCGGCGAACGCTCGACTGGCGGTGAACCTTCGGCAGCCGCTCTACGAACTACCCCGCCTTCGAGACCAACTAGCGTCGGACTTCGTCGGCAATACGCTGTCATTTTGGGTCTCGCCCCGCTTCGGATGATGATCGCCGCAGGCACCCTTGTGCAGTCGGTCGCCATCTACGCCTATCTCGACGCGAATGACGACGTCGTGGTGGTCGCACTCGACGTAGCCCTACACGCCGGCGACGAACTCGGCTGACCTCATCATCCATCCAAGCGGCCTGGAAGTCACTGGGCGCTATCCGGCGGTTTGCTAAGACCACCAAACCTTACGTTATAAGGATTCCGTGGAGCTGAGGGGAATTGAACCCCTGACCCCTTCCATGCCATAGATCGCGAGGACGTGCAAGGACGTTCACCCACGTGTGTCTAGCAGGCAAGTCGCGATTCTTGTACGGTGGTGAACGGTGATGAGCGTGCGTAAACTGCTCCCCGAAGTGCTCCCCCCGTTGACTCAGACTTGCAAGGAGGAAACATGCCCACGCGCACCCGTGGAGACGGATCAATCTACTGGGACGCTAGCAAGAACCGCTTTGTGGGCGCGCTCGTCGTCGACGGGAAGCGGCGCAAAGTGCTCGGTACGACGAAAAAAGACGTGCGCGCCCGTTTGGACGTCATGCGACGCGATATCGCCGACGGGCGCACGATCGGCGACGGCAACACTACTGTTGGAGCGCTTTTGGAGCGATGGAAAGCGAAGGTTCTCCCCGGTCTCGACATCGCCGAACAAACCCGAAGCACATACGGATGGTCAGTCGACGTCATTGCGACTGAACTCGCTTCCAAGCGCGTGCGCACCTTGACACCGGACGACGTCGAGGAAGCATTCGAGCGGATCGCCGCAACGCCGACCCGCTACGCGTTGACACGGGGCGGCAAAGGCTCGCAGATGATCTCCCGAGCCTCGCTCGTAAAGATTCGCTCAGTGCTGGGCCAGGTTCTCGACTACGCCGAGCGACGAGGTTTGGTTAATCGCAACGTCGCTCGCGCTGCGATTCTCCCCGCGCCGGCGAGGCGCGCACAAGCTGGGCGGGCGCTCACGACCGACCAAGCAAGAACTTTGCTCGAAGAGGCCAAGAACGACCGCCTCTACGCGCTCTGGGTGGTCCAGTTGATGCTCGGTGTTCGTCCCGGCGAAGCAATCGCTCTCACGTGGGACGATGTCGACCTCAAGGGCAATGTCTTGCATGTCAGACGGAACCTCCGCTTCGAGCACGGACGCTTCGTGCTGGGCGACGAACTCAAGACCGCGAAGAGTCGCCGCAGCCTGACGATGCCCAACCCCGTACTCCGCGCGTTTCGCGATCGCCAGATCGAACAGCGCGAGGAACGACTCGCCGCTGGGCCCTTGTGGTCGACCGAGTGGTCGGCACTCGTGTTTACGACGCTCGTCGGTACTCCCCTCCACGCTTCGAATGTCCGTCGACAGTTCACTGCCATCACAGAGCGCTCCGGGCTCGGTCGATGGCACCCGCACGAACTCCGTCACTCGGCCGCGTCGATCCTCTCCGCCGCCGGCGTTCCGCTCGAACGCGTCGCCGATGTTCTCGGACACGACGGCACGCGGATGACCGCGTTGGTGTACCGACACGCTCTAAGCCCATCGGTGGACGCCGCACAAGAAACTATGGGCAAGGTGTTTGGGGTCGATTCGCGCGTGTGACGCCTTGGAGTCGGACCTCTCGCATTTCGGCAAGACTCTCAGCAGCGCGGCGTCCACCGAGTCGTGCAGAACCGGCAGATTTGTGGCCGAGAGGACCATTCTTGACGGTCACCCACCAACTAGGCAGCACGATCGCGAATCTGGAGTGGCGTGGGACTCCGCGGGCAGAGACCGACACTCGGGCGCACGGTGCTCAGTCGACTCTTAATCCGCGGGTTCTGGGTTCGAAACTCAGGGAGCGCACCAAGAAGTACCAGATCGGTGCCAGTTTTCTGAAACCGCTGCCCAGCCTATCGAAATTAGATGGGCACCAAGTGGTGCCATAGACTGCACCAACGACGTTCGATTGACTCCTCGCATGCCGCTCGACAGAGCCCGGCGGGAGAACGCGTCGAGCACCACTGCGCAGTAGACCTTGCCCTCACGCGTGCGGTGCTCGGTGATGTCAGTCAGCCACAGCCAGTTCGGCTCAGTACGAGCGAAGTCACGGTTCACGAGATCGGACGCTGTCGGGGTGTTCGGGATCTTGCGATATCTCGGCCGGCCCGGCAGCCCGGCCAGGCTCAAGCGACGCATCACCAGCTCGACAGTGCATCGCGCGACGGTCATCTGGCGGCCCCAGCACGAGCTCGGCATGCGCACGCCGGGCGCCATAGGTCTGACGGGACTCGTTGTGCACCTGTCGGATCACTTCGGCGACCATCGCGTGGCGCACGGAACGTGCTGACGGCTTGCGGTGCTTCCACATGTAGAAGCCCGACACGGACACGCCGACCACGCGGCAGGTGACTTCGATCGGGAGGCCCTCGCTCACGATTTGCGCGACGACCTCCCATCGCCTTTTGGGTCCGACTGGGCCTTCAACAGTTCGTTCGCTCGTCGCGTGACCTCCAACTCGATTTCGAGCTCACGGATCCGCTTCCGCGCCGCCGTCAACTCCGCCGACTCGCTCGACGACATTCCGCCGCGTATCCCACGATCGATTTGATCCTGGTTCCGCCAGTTGTAGACCGTCTGCGCCGTGATCCCGAGTTGCACGGCGATCTCTGCGACCGGCTTGCCGGCTTCGATCAGATCGAGCACCTTGCGACGGAACTCGACCGGGTATCTCCTTGGCACGATGACCTCCTCATCAGTGCCCGGGATTCAAGTACCAGCGAACGCGCGATTCCAGGGTCAGACCAAATGACTCGACGGGGAGGTGAGTCATATCGGGAACTGGGGGCTCTGACGGAGGTGAGGGTACACAAGCTGCTTCGCGGCGCCCGGCATAATTGACTCGGAACGCGACTGTCGTCGCGGGTCGAGCGAAGCGCAGCTAATAATGAGACACTCAATGGTGTGATTCGCGAATTGACTTTCCGAGTAGCTGAGACACACACTGTCGTGGCTTCCCCGGTGTCACCAAGGAGTGATGGTCGATGCGAGACGACGGCACTCTCCGAATCAGAATTGGTCGTGCTGGTCCATTGACGCTGATCGCGGTGGAGGGTGACGTCGACGAAGGGTCTGTACGGTCGCTGCGTGCCGTGTTCGATCAGTTGAGTGTCGATGAACAAGTTTTGGTCGACATGGCCGGCGTGCGGTTTATTGATGCCAGTGGACTGAATGTCCTTATCAGTCAGAAGGTGTGGATGCGTCGCGGCGCAGGTTCGTTCCATATTTGTAATCCTTCGACTGTTGTGCGTCGAATTGTTGAGATCTCCGATTTCAGCAGCACCTTCTTTGTCGATCCTGAATCGCCGTCGCAGCCGTGCGTCTAACCATCAGCCCGTCACGCTCGACGGCTGCGTTTCGGAGCGGTGCAGTTTGAAGTTGTGGGATCGGAGTGTTCCGCCGTTTGGAGTTCGTCGTTACTCGAGCCTTGACAGTCGGGTGTACGTTCCAAGTATTCGCCGCCGGTAGCAGATCGACCGACGCTCGACCTTGGTGCCTACCGGGCGTCGGTTGACGATCTGAGAAGCGTGATGGTCGTGCTCG
>JANMQX010000380.1:0-7270 GCA_031370745.1 Ilumatobacteraceae bacterium | reverse complement strand
CCGCCACCGACGAACGGAGTGACCACCCTGATCTCTTTGGGGTCCATTCCCAGCGCGGTGGCCATCAGTCGATGCAGCAGGTGCGGCATCTGTGTCGAGCCGTAGACCAGCAGCCGCCCGTCGGTGTCGATCGTCGTTGCCGCGGCGTGCGGTTCCATTGGCGCTACCGCGATTCGTTGGTTGACGTAGCGTCCGCGGACGATCACGTCGGCATCGCCGAACAGGTCGTCGTCCACCGGATCGGTGGTGGTGAGCGCCACGTTGTCTCCGTGGGCCTCGAACAAGATCGGCGCGCCGTCAGCCAACGCTTGTTCAGCCGTCACGGCTGCCGGCAACGGGTCGTAGTCGACGATCACCATGTCGGCGGCGTCCTTGGCATGGGTGACCGTATCGGCGAGCACGGCGACGATCGCCTCGCCGACGAATCGAACGCGATCGGTGGCCAGCGGCGGCCGCCCGAAGTCGTCGTGCACCGTGACCATGCTCTGGAACGGGGCGACGTCGAGATCTGCGGCGGTCCACACGGCAACGACGCCAGGTGCCTCTTTCGCCACCGCGGTGTCGATGCCGGTGATCACGGCATGAGCCATTTCGGAGCGAACGAACACCACCTGCAGTTGCCCACCCAGGTCGAGGTCACCGACATACTCGGCAGCACCGAACAAGAACTCGGGGTCTTCCGTGCGCAAGACGCGCGTGCCAAGAATCGAACCAGCCATAGCCGCACGCTACCGGGCAACGTAAGTTACCGAGTGATGGAAATCGCAGCACGAGAGGTCGTTCTCGGTTCAACTGGTGTGCGCGCTGATGACGTTGTTTCCGTCGCCAGGCGGGGCGCCAAAGTGCAACTCGCCGAACCCGCTCGCGAGGCCATCGCCCGCAGCGCGGCGATCGTCGCAGGTCTCGCCGAACGCGACGAACCCGTATACGGAATTTCCACCGGGTTCGGCTCGCTGGCTACCACGCTGATCCCTCCCGAGCGCCGCGAGGAATTGCAGCGCGCTTTGATTCGTTCGCATGCCGCGGGTATGGGCCCGCTCGTCGAACCCGAGGTCGTGCGGGCGATGATGCTGTTGCGGGCGCGTACGTTGGCGATGGGGTTCAGCGGCGTGCGCCAAGTCGTGGTCGACACGATCCTGGCCCTGCTCAACGCCGACATCATCCCCGAGGTGCACGAGCACGGCTCGCTTGGAGCGAGCGGTGACCTCGCCCCATTGGCACACGTCGCGTTGGCATTGATCGGCGAAGGTGAGTGCGCTCCGGCGATGATCGCGGCCGGCATCACCCCCGTGACTCTGCAGGCCAAGGAAGGTCTGGCCCTGATCAACGGCACCGACGGCATGCTCGGCATGCTGGTGCTGGCGCTCGCAGACCTCGACACGTTGGTGCGCACCGCCGACATTGCCGCGGCGATGAGCGTGGAGGCCCTGATGGCGACCGATCGCGCATTCGCCGCCGACCTGATGGCATTGCGGCCGCACCACGGTCAGACGGTGTCGGCCGCCAACCTGCGCCGATTGCTGCACGCCAGCCCGATCGTCGCCAGCCATCGCACGAATGACCCACGCGTGCAGGATGCCTATTCCTTGCGATGTACCCCGCAGGTGCACGGCGCGGCACGCGACACCATCACGTTTGCACGCGCGATCGCCGATACCGAGTTGGTCTCGGCGATCGACAATCCCAGTGTGCTGCCCGATGGTCGGGTCGAGTCGTGCGGACATTTCCATGGCGCCCCTGTCGGTTTCGCCTGCGACTTCCTGGCGATCGCTACAGCCGAGGTGGGCGCCATCGCCGAGCGGCGGACCGATCGCATGCTCGACCGCACTCGCTCGCACGGCTTGCCCCCGTTCCTCGCCGAAGACCCCGGGGTCAACTCGGGAATGATGATCGCCCACTACACGCAGGCGGCGATGGTCGCGGAGAACCGCCGCCTGGCGTCGCCGGCCAGCGTCGACTCGTTGCCGACGTCAGCGATGCAGGAAGACCACGTTTCGATGGGTTGGGGCGCCGCTCGAAAGCTGCGTCAGTCCGTTAGCAATCTCGGACGGATCATCGCCTGCGAGATGGTCTGCGCGGCTCGTGGCATCGACCTGCGCGCGCCAGTGCGGCCTGCCGCGTCAACGGCGGCTGCAGTGGCCGCGTTGCGCGATGCCGGCGTCGCCGGCCCGGGACCGGACCGATGGCTGTCGCCGGAGCTCGGGCGAGCCGAGGCATTGGTGATGAGTGGTGAGATGCTGGCAGCCGTCGAGGGCGTCAGCGGCACGCTGGACTGAACGACCGGAACGAAACAGCCAGACGAAACAGGAGAGGGGGAGCGGCAATGTCAGGACCACGGCCCGTGCGGGCACCGCGAGGCTCGGAGTTGACATGTCGAGGGTGGCAGCAAGAAGCAGCGATGCGGATGTTCATGAACAACCTCGATCCGGACGTGGCCGAACGGCCCGATGATCTCGTCGTGTACGGCGGCACCGGTCGCGCCGCACGGTCATGGGACGCGTTCGACGCGATCGTCCACACGCTCACCACGCTGGCCGACGACGAGACGTTGCTCGTGCAGTCGGGCAAACCGGTCGGTGTGTTCCGGACGCACGAATGGGCGCCGCGGGTGTTGATCGCCAACTCCAATCTGGTGCCGGAATGGGCAAACTGGGAGGAGTTCCGCCGACTGGAGGCAATGGGCCTGACCATGTACGGGCAGATGACTGCCGGGTCGTGGATCTACATCGGCACCCAGGGAATCCTGCAGGGCACCTACGAGTGCTTCGCGGAGATCGGGCGCAGAAGGTTCGGCGGCTCGCTTGCGGGCACGATCACTTTGACGGCCGGCCTCGGTGGCATGGGTGGCGCCCAGCCGTTGGCGGTGACGATGAACGGGGGTGTGGCACTGTGCATCGACGTCGACGCATGGCGAGTCGGGCGACGTGTGGAGACGCGCTATCTCGATGAAGTTGCCGACTCATTGGAGGACGCGATCAATCGATGCATCCGAGCGCGCGACGACAAGCAACCGTTGTCGATCGGTCTCGTGGGCAACGCTGCGATCCTGGTGCCGAAGTTGCTGGAGATGGATTTCCCTGCCGACATCGTCACGGATCAGACGAGCGCCCACGATCCGCTGAGCTACGTGCCTGCGGATCTCACGCCTGAGGCCACCGCCGAGTTGGCGCGCAGCGATCCGCGGGAGCTCACCCGCCGTTCCCGCGAAAGCATGGCGTCGCATTGCCGGGCGATGGTCGGGTTCCTCGATGCGGGCAGCGAGGTCTTCGACTACGGCAACAGCCTGCGCACCGAGGCAAAGCTGGGCGGCTTCGACCGCGCCTTCGACTACCCCGGATTCCTGCCGGCATACATCCGTCCGTTGTTCTGCGAAGGAAAGGGCCCGTTCCGATGGGTTGCGTTGTCGGGTGATCCTGCAGACATCGCCGCGACCGACCGAGCGGTGCTCGAAGAGTTTCCCGACGACGTCGATCTGCATCGGTGGATGAAGTTGGCCAGCGAGAAGGTGGCCTTTCAAGGACTGCCGGCGCGGATCTGTTGGCTCGGGTACGGCGAGCGCCATCGCCTCGGGTTGAGGTTCAACGAGATGGTTCGCTCCGGCGAAGTCTCTGCACCGATCGTGATCGGCCGCGACCATCTCGACTCCGGTTCCGTTGCTTCGCCGGATCGCGAGACTGAGTCGATGGCCGACGGCAGCGATGCAATCGCCGACTGGCCGTTGCTCAATGCCTTGGTCAACACGACGAGCGGGGCGACGTGGGTCAGCATCCATCACGGTGGAGGTGTCGGTATCGGCAGGTCTATCCACGCCGGCATGGTGGTGGTTGCAGACGGCACCGAGTTGGCGGCACAGAAGTTGTCGAGGGTGCTCGTCACGGATCCCGGTATGGGCGTGATCCGTCATGCCGACGCCGGCTACCAACGAGCGATCGACGTCGCCGCCGAACGCGGTGTCCGCATCCCCATGAACGAACACACGGTCGGCGTGGAGTCATGAGCGTGCGCGAGATCCTCACGGTGGGGCATCCGGTGTTGCGCCAACGTGCGCAGGAGGTGACCGCGGAGGACTTGGCGTCTGCCGATACGCAGCGGCTCATCGACGATCTCATCGACACGATGCGCCACGCGAATGGTGCAGGCATCGCCGCAAACCAAGTCGGGGTTCCGATTCGGATAGCCACGATCGAAGTCGGCGAGAATCCGCGCTATCCCTACAAGCCGCGCATCCCATTGACGGTCGTGGTCAATCCGATCATCGAGCCGACCGACGACGAGTTGGTCGAGATCAACGAGGGCTGCCTGTCGGTGCCGAACCTGCGCGGGTCGGTGATGCGGCACGTCAATGTGCGCGTTCAATACCTCGATCGGGATGG
The DNA here is from genome assembly GCA_031370745.1 of Ilumatobacteraceae bacterium. Taxonomy (GTDB): domain Bacteria; phylum Actinomycetota; class Acidimicrobiia; order Acidimicrobiales; family Ilumatobacteraceae; genus JAENVT01. The sequence goes on along the minus strand of JANMQX010000380.1, from coordinate 2,897 downwards.
CGTTGCCCACGACGAGATCAAGCGAGGATTGACCGCCGGCACGTTCCAGCACGAGTGCGATCATCTCGATGGGATGCTGTTCCTCGACCGTGTCGTGGACTCGCGCACCTTCACGACGTGGGAGCAGTTCGAACAGTTCCACCGGGCGGCGTTCGTCGAGCGGATCACCGAGTTCGTCGCCCGCGTGGGATCGTGAGCCACACATCGTGACGACGTACTGGTGCGAATTGGCCTGGCTTGGGGACCTCGCTGGACGAATCGAGCACGGTGTTGCAATCACGGTCGAAGCCGACCGAATCACGGATGTGTCAGTCGGCGTAGCCCCCTCGTCGGTGGCGCACCAGCTTGCCGGCGTGACGCTGCCGGGAATGGCCAACTCCCACAGCCACGCATTCCACCGCGCCCTGCGCGGCCGCACGCACGGAGAAGCCGGCTCGTTCTGGACCTGGCGCGATCAGATGTATGCCCTCGCCGACCGCCTCGACCCCGACTCGTATCGCGCCCTCGCCACGGCTACGTTCGCCGAGATGGTGTTGGCCGGATTCACGTGCGTCGGTGAGTTCCACTACCTGCACCACGATCGGGCGGGAGTGCGATACGCCCAGCCGAACGACATGGGGATGGCGTTGCTCGACGCTGCGAGTGCTGCCGGCATCCGGATCACCCTCCTCGACACCTGTTATCTGCAGGCCGGCATGACCTCCGACGCTCGGCTCAACCAATCCCAACAGCGCTTCGACGACGGCACGGCCGAAGCCTGGGCCAACCGAGTCGACGACCTGGTCGGGTCTGACACGGCCGCGATTGGCGCCGCTATCCACTCCGTTCGCAGTGTGGATCCTGCCTCGATGGCAGTCGTCGCCGAGTGGGCCGCTGCCCATGACGCGCCGCTCCACGCACACGTCAGCGAGCAGCCGGCGGAGAACGAACAGACCATCGCGGCGCACGGCTGCACGCCGGTCGAACTGCTCGACCGTCAGGGCGTTCTCGGCGAACGATTTAGTGCCGTGCATGCGACGCACCTCGGCAACAACGACGTCGCCCTCCTGCAGTCGAGCCATTCGGCGTGTTGTATCTGTGCGACGACCGAGCGCGATCTGGCCGACGGGGTCGGTCCGACGGCGGCGTTTCGCAGCGCAGGGATTTCGATGACCATCGGCACGGATTCGCATGCGGTGATCGACCCGTTCGAGGAGACGCGGGGCATCGAGCTCGACGAGCGCCTCGCCTCGTTGCGTCGCGGCACGCACCAACCCGGCGAATTGCTGAACGCAGCGACCGAGTCGGGCTATCGCAGTCTCGGCTGGCACCACGGCGGGCGCATCGACAGTGGCGCGCTCGCCGACTTCACCTCGGTCTCGTTGAGCTCACCGCGCCTTGCCGGGACGGATCCCGATCACGCAGCAGCGGCGATCGTCTTCGCGGCCACGGCGGGCGACGTGCACCATGTGGTCGTCGGCGGTCGGGTGGTTGTCGCGGATGGCAGGCACCAGACGATCGACGTTGCGGCTGAGTTGAATCGCTCGATCATGCGAGTGTGGGCATGAGCGGTCCGTCGACAGTCATCGACAACATTGGTCTGCTGATCACGAACGACGCGCAGTTCGAGGTCGGTGCTACTGGCAAGTTGCGTGATGCGTGGGTCGTGCTGATCGACGGATTGATCGAGGCCGTCGGCACTGGTCAGGCTCCGATTGCTGACCAGCGGATCGACGCAGTCGGGCGGTGCGTGATGCCCGGCTTCGTCGACAGTCACAGCCATCTGGTGTTCGCCGGAGATCGTTCCGACGAGTTCGCGGCCCGCATGTCCGGCCGTCCCTACGAGGCCGGCGGAATCCGCACGACCGTCTCAGCTACCCGCGCCGCAACTGATGATGAGTTGCTGATCCACGCCTCTGCGTTGGTCGCCGAAGCGAACCGATCGGGCACGACGACGATCGAGATCAAGTCGGGATATGGGCTCACCGCTGGCCACGAGGCTCGCATTCTGCGCGTCGCCCATCACCTCACGGACGAGACCACGTTCCTCGGCGCCCACGTCGTTCCACCCGAGTTCGATGGACGTACAGATGACTATGTGGGTCTGGTGTGCGGGGAGATGTTGGCCGAGTGTGCGCCGCATTCGCGGTGGATCGATGCATTTTGCGAGCGCGGAGCATTCGACGCCGATCAGTGCCGCACAGTGCTGAAAGCCGGCCGCGACGCCGGCCTGGGCCTGCGGTTGCACGCAAACCAACTCGGGAACGGTCCGGGCGTGCAACTAGCAGTCGAGCTCGGCTGCGCGTCGGCAGACCACTGCACCTATCTCTCAGACGACGATGTTGCCGCGCTCGCAGCAAGCGACACGGTTGCCACCTTCTTGCCGGCCACCGACTTCTCGACCCGCCAGCCCTACCCTGACGCTCGTCGTCTGCTTGATGCCGGTGCAACGATCGCGCTGGCGTCGAACTGCAACCCGGGCTCGAGTTACACGACGTCGATGCCGTTCTGCATTGCGCTGGCAGTACGCGACATGAACATGACCATCGACGAGGCGATATGGGCGGCAACTGCCGGAGGTGCGACGGCACTGCGGCGTGTCGATATCGGCATTGTCGCCACCGGAGCGCGGGCCGATCTCATCATCCTCGACACGCCCAATCCAATCGAGTTCGTCTACCGGCCCGGAGTTCCGGCGATCGCAGCGACCATCATCGACGGGCAAACTCTGTGGCCGGCGATCGACGCCTGACGGATCGTGATAGCCGTCGCACTTCTCGTTGTTGGCATCGCGGCGATGTTCTTGCGACCGTTTGGCGCCCCGTTGTGGGTCGGCCCAGTTGTCGCTGCCCTCGTCGGCCTCGCCGGGCACGTGATTCATTGGGACACAGCCTCCGACGCGCTGAAGTTGCTGACGA
>JANMQX010000367.1:0-4753 GCA_031370745.1 Ilumatobacteraceae bacterium | reverse complement strand
GTCGCAAGGTCGAGGGTGCATTCGAGTGGAAGCCGCGGGTGGTCGATCACAGCGGCATGCCGCTGCTGGAGGTGCGCAACCTGAACGTCGGCACACGGCTGCACGACGTGTCGTTCACCGCCCATCGCGGTGAGATCATCGGCCTCGCCGGGTTGATGGGCGCCGGCCGCACCGAACTGGCCCGAGCGCTGTTCGGCATCGACCATATCGATTCCGGTGAGGTGCTGATCCGCAATCGGCCGGTGCACCTGAAGAACTCGGGCAACGCGATTGCAGCGGGGATCGCCCTGATCCCCGAAGACCGCCGCGCACAGGGCCTGGTGCTTCAGCATTCGGTGCGCGACAACGTGTTGCTCACCATGCTCGGCAGGTTTCGCCGAGGACCGTTGCTGAACGACCGAAAGGGCTCGGCGTTGGCCGCCGAAGTGATCGACAAGCTGTCGGTGAAGACTGCCTCGCCGAAGATGGCGGTCGGCCGCCTGTCGGGCGGCAACCAGCAGAAGGTGGTGATCGGCAAGTGGCTCGGCGCCGATCCCGACATCTTGATCATGGATGAGCCGACCGCCGGTGTCGATATCGGCACCAAGACCGAGATCGTCGAGCGCATCCGTTCGCTCGCCGACGACGGAAAGGTCGTCATCGTCATCTCGTCCGAACTGCCGGAACTGCTCGCCGTCGCCGACCGAGTGATCGTGCTGCGCGCCGGGGCGATCGATCGCACCTTTGATCGCGCCGACATCGCCGACGAACACTTCCTTCAACTCGCCATCCAAGGAGTAGCATCATGACAGACCTGACCATCGGGCAAGCGGCGTCACGACCCGCCGGCCGCTTGGCAAACCTGCTGAGGCGCTCCGGCGCCGACTGGCGACAGTACGTCATCTACATCGGCTTCGCGGCGATCTTTGCCGTCTTCGCCATCACCCTCAACGACAAGGGGTTCCTGCAGAGCAACAACCTGCTGAACATCCCCAGGCAGGCCTCGGTGGTTGCCGTCGCAGCCGTGGCGATGACCTTCGTGATCGCCAGTGCCGAGATCGACCTCTCCGTCGGTTCGCTGGCCGGCCTCTCGGGCATTGCCGCGGCGTTCGGGTCGAACCATGGCGGATTGGTGGTGGCCATCCTCGCCGCCCTCGGAGTCGGCTTGTTGATCGGTGCGATCAACGGCCTTCTGGTCACCATCGTCGAGATCCTGTCGTTCCTCGTGACCTTGTCGATGTTGTGGATGATCCGTGGCTTCGGCCAATGGCGCACCTCGGCAAAGGGCCAACCGATCGCCGCCGCGGCGTTCAAGACGATCTTCGGTTCGAACTCGATGCGCATCATCTGGCTGGTGGTGTTCGCGGTGATCGGAACGATCGTGCTGAACAAGACTCGCGCCGGCCGATTCGTGCTGGCCACCGGCGGCAACCGCACCGCCGCCGAGTTCAGCGGCATATCGACCAAGCGGATCAAGTTCTGGATCTTCGTCGCCTCGTCGCTGTGCGCCTCGTTCGCCGGGATGATCCTCGCCGCCAACCTCAACAACACCGGCAAGTACGAATACGGCCAGGGTCTGGAGCTCAGCGTCATCGCCGCAGTCATCCTCGGCGGCACCAGCCTGTTCGGTGGGAAGGGATCGATCCCCGGCACGATCTTCGGGGCGCTGTTCGTCCAGCTGATCGGCAACGGATTGCTGCTGACCGGCCTCGAGAGCTCGCAGCTCGACATCATCAAGGGCGGAATCATCATCGTCGCTGTCGCATTGCGCCGAGAGCGAAAGCGCGTTCGCTGATGCCCGCACGAGCGTTGCGGTCGGGGATCGTCGGTACCGGGTTCATCGGCGAGATTCATGCCCGGGCGGTGCGCGCCGCCGGTGGGATCATTGGTGGTGTGGCCGCGGCGACGCACGAGATGGCGGTAGAGGGCGCCGCCAAGGTCGGCGCGTCGTGGGCCGCCGAATCGCCTGCAGAGCTGATCGAGAGCGACGACATCGACGTCGTCCACGTGTGCACTCCGAACGCGCATCATCTGGCGTTCGCCGAGCTGGCCCTGAAGGTGGGCAAGCCGGTGATCTGCGAGAAGCCGCTGGCGCTGTCAGGTGACGACGCCCAACACCTGGTCGATCTCGCCGCGGCCAACGATGTCGTCACCGGTGTGCCGTTCGTGTACCGCTTCTATCCATCCGTGCGCGAAGCCCGCGCCCGGATTTCATCCGGCGAGGCCGGGAAGCTGCGGCTGGTGCACGGCTCGTATCTGCAGGACTGGTTGTCCAGTTCGACCGATGGCAACTGGCGCATCGACCCATCGATCGGGGGGCCGTCGCGGGCCTTTGCCGACATCGGTGTGCACTGGTGCGACCTGATGGAGTTCACCACCGGCCACCGCATCGTCCGGGTGTCGGCGCGGCTGGTCACGGCGTTCGCCCAGCGCGGTGCCCAGGAACCGTTCGATGTCACTACCGAGGACGCGGCGACGGTGATCTACGAGACTGACCGTGGGGCGATCGGCTCGGTCGTCGTCAGCCAGGTCTCGCCGGGCCGCAAGAATCGGCTGTGGTTCGAGTTCGATGGCGCCGACGCCTCGTACACGTTCGATCAAGAGCTGCCCGACAGCTTGTGGATCGGCGGCCGGGCCAGCAACCAGACGCTAATGCGCTCGCCGGAGACCCTGAGCACCGAGGCAGCCCGCTACAGCGTGTTGCCGGCCGGTCATCCGCAGGGTTACCAGGACTGCTTCAATGCGTTCGTGGCCGACGTCTACGGCCGGATCGCCGATGGCGCCGGCGTCGATGGCCTGCCAACGTTCAACGACGGCCTGCGCGCCGCCCGACTGACCGACGCCGTGCTGCACTCCGCGGCAACCGACAAGTGGGTGGAGGTGTCACTTTGAAACTCGGATTCCTGACGGCGTGCATGCCGAACCGATCGCTCGCCGACATCGCCTGGTGGGCCGCCGAGCACGGCTATGACGCGCTCGAGATCGCCGCATGGCCCGACCTAGGCGACCGTCCATTCACCGCCACGCACTTGACCGTCGAGGGTTTCACCGGCGGTGACGCCGAAACGACACAGGAGTTGTTCGCCAAGCACTCGCTGACCGCGTCGTCGGTGGCGTTCTACGACAACAACCTGCATCCCGACCCTGCCGAGCGAAAGGCGATCAACAAGCACGTCCTGGCGTGCATCGACGCCGCAGCACTGATCGCCTGCCCGACGGTCGGCACCTTCGTCGGTCGCGACTGGACCAAACCGGTGGCCGACAACCTGCGCGAAGCGGCCGAGGTGTTCAAGCCGCTCGTCGACCGCGCCGGTGAGCGCGGCGTGAAGTTGATCATCGAGAACTGCGTGATGGAGGGCTGGCACCCCGACGGCTACCCGGGCAACCTGGCGTACTCCCCCGAGTTGTGGGAGTGGATGTTCTCGATCGGGCTGTACCTCAACTACGACCCGTCGCACCTGGTGTGGATGGGCATCGACCCGGTCGAGGCCGTCAAGCCGTACATCGACAAGATCCCCCACGCCCAGGCCAAAGACATCGAGCTGTTCCCGGAGCTGCGCAACCGGTACGGCTGGCCGGGCAAGGCCGTCGCCCGCGACAACCCGTGGGATGTCGGTTGGTGGCGCTACCGCGTGCCCGGTCTCGGCTCGGTCGACTGGGCCAAGCTGATCGACGCGCTGTACATCGGTGGGTTCGACGGCGTGCTGTCGATCGAGCACGAGGACCCGATGTGGGGTGGAACACCCGAGAAGGTCGAGGCAGGCCTCGAAGTCGCCCGGCGCACGCTGCGTCCACTGATGGTGGTGTGAGATGAGCACTGAGCAAATCGTGCTGGTCGCAACCTTCCACGCTCGTCCGGAGGCACGCGACGAGCTGTACGGCAGGCTCCTCGAGATGGTCGATTTGACGGTCGTCGAGCCGGGCTGCGTGCAATACGAATTGCATACCAACGACGCCGATCCGATGCAGTTCACCTTTGTCGAGACGTGGGCATCGGCCGCTGCTCTGGCGGGCCACGACGACAGCACCCACGTCCGAGCAATTATCTCCGACGTTCCGAGGCTGACGTCGCGACCCGTGATCATCCAACGGCTGCGCCGGGTTGAATACAACGAGGAGTTGTGACCGTGCAACGCGACTACAGCCTCACCGGACCCGAGTCACAACGAGCCATCGAACGCGGACTAGCCGATGCCGATTGGTATCGCCCGCCGCTGGACTCGGATCGACTTCGGCTGTTGATGGAGCGCCGCAATGGGCGTACCGCCGCGCACACGTTGTTGTGGCTGGCCCTGCTGGTTGGCGCGGGTGTCCTCGCCTATCGGTCACTCGGCAGCTTTTGGGCGGTGCCCGTGTTCGCCGTGTACGGCGCGCTCTACGGTGGCTCTTCCGACCCGAGGTGGCACGAAAACGGGCACGGCACCGCCTTCCGTTCGCGGTCGGCCAACGATGCCGTGTACTACCTGGCGTCGTTCATGCTGCTTCGCGAGCCAACCTTGTGGCGCTGGTCGCACGTGCGTCACCATAGCGACACCATCATCGTCGGCCGCGACCCCGAGATCGTCTTTCCGCGGCCGCCCAGGCTGCGCACCATCCTGCCCAACTACCTGCACATCTTCAACGGCCCGGCGATGCTCAAGGGGATGGTCGCCCACGCCTTCGGGCGAATCGACGGCGACACCCGCGACTTCGTGCCGGCCGACAACCTGAGGCGCGTCGTGTGGGAGGCGCGCATCTTCGTGGCCCTCCTGTCGTCAACGGTGGCGTGGTCGCT
>JANMQX010000355.1:0-18067 GCA_031370745.1 Ilumatobacteraceae bacterium | reverse complement strand
GCGCCACCTGCACCGGTGGGCATGCAATCATCGCCTCTCATATGTCGTTGCATTCGGTGCTTCACCAGGGCCGCATGACCCCTCTCTTGTAGATGTACTGCGGCCTTGTCATCATTGCTGGGTGATTCTCGAAAGTGCCGTAGCCAGGGGCTTCCGATGGTCATATGTTGCGGCGGGGCTGGGCGCCTGTGCCTTGATCACGATGCTCGATCTCAGCTCCGACAAAGGGGTGCTGATCCCCCTCCTGGTGCTTGCGCCGCTCATCGCGGCCGGAGGAGCTCACCGAGGCACCCTTGCGGTCGCCGCGGTCGCGGCCGCGGACTCCGTGATACTGGGGTGGCCAGACGGGATTGCCGGCAGCGAAGGTCACTTGGCGGCCATCGTCACGACCGTGCTCGGTGGCGCGTTGGCGGTCTGGATAGCAACGACCAGCGGTGCTCGAGCTCGAAAGCTGGCCGAAGCGAACCCGGTCCTTCTCCGGGCGGACCGCCTGAAAGCTGCTCTCGCCACCGGACGCATGGGCGAATGGTCGTGGGATCGCCTCACAGGTTCGGTGTCGTGGGACGCGAACACAGCAATGCTGTTCGGTGTCGAGGGTTCGTCGTTCGGTGGAACGTTCGACGATTGGATCGGGCATCTCGACGAACGCGACCGACCTCTGGTTCAGCGCGCCGTGGAGACCGGAGTCGAGCGCCGGGAGCCTTTTCGATTCGACCATCGCTGCACGTGGCCGGACGGGAGTGTTCACTGGATCGAAGGTATTGGCGATGTGATCGTCGATCCGACGAGCGACGAGGTCGTCGGAGCCTTCGGTTTGGCGATCGACATCGACGAGCGTCACCGCGAGATCGAGGAGCGCACGCGCTTGCTCGAACTGGAGCTGCGTCAGCGCGAACGAGCCGAGTATCTGGCGAAGGTCAACGACGTGTTGGCTTACTCGGTCGACGCAACCGAGATCGTCCAACGGGTAACCGAGTCGGTCGTGCCGAAGCTGGCCGAGTGGTGTTCCATCGTGATCGCCATCGACCGCCGCCGCGACCGCCCAGCGATCACCGTTGCCCATAGTGACCCCGAGAAGCTCAAGTGGGCCGGCCAAATCCAACGCGACTACCCATACGACCCTGATGCCCCATGGGGGGCTGCCCGAGTGATTCGAACCGGTCGACGCGAGTTCGTCCCCCGTGTCGACCCGGCGATCTTCTCGCTTCCGGGCGGCGACGTGTTGCGGGAGGTCGGCGTGACATCGGTCATCACAGTGCCATTGATCGGAGCGCTGGGAACGCTTGGTGCAATGCAACTCATCCGTTGCGAGGATCGACCACCGTTCGAGCCTTCGGAGATCGATCTGATCGAGGAACTCGCCGGGCGCGTCGGAGGTGCGCTCAACAGTGCGGTTCTCTTCGATCGCCAGACTCGTGGCCGAGCGGCCCTCGATACGCTCCAGCAAGTCAGCGGTCGCATCGCCTCGGTCGCTACGTCCGACAAGATCGTCCACGCGGTCCTCGCATACGGATCGGCTGGCATCAACGCCGACGCCGGTGTGCTCTTCCTCCTGGAGGACGACGGAGAGCTGGTCGTGAGGGAGGCGACCGTCCGGGCCGACGCCGCAACGCGCGATGCAGAGCGTGACGTGGCTACTCAGGCCATCGACAAGGGCTCGGTCGCTGTGGTCGAGAACGTGTCGGGCGAGAAGGTGTGGTCTGCGGTGGGGGTTCCGTTGCGGATCATGAATCGCACGGTCGGCTCTCTGGTTTTCACGTTCAACCGCGATCGCGAGTTCAGCCCCGAGGAGTTGTCGATGCTGGTGACGCTCGGCTCGCGTTGTGCCGGTGCCCTGGAACGGGCATCGCTCTACGAGCGGGACCGTGACGTCGCCCTGACCTTTCAACATCGCCTCATGCCGGGTCTACCGAACACTCCCGAGTGGATCACGATCGGGGCCGGTTATCGCCCCGCGTCCGGTCTGGCCATCGGCGGAGACTGGTATCAAGTGCTCGACGCCGGCGGTGGTCGAGTGGCGGCCGTGGTGGGCGACGCTGTCGGCCACGGTCTCGTCGCGGCGGCGGCGATGGGACAACTACGAGCCTCGATCGCAACGGCTGTTGCCAACGATGCCGAACCCAACAACGCAATCGCTGCTGTCGATCTGTTCGCATTGCAAGGTGCCGACACCATGGGCGCGTCGTTGGCCTACGTGCTGTTCGATCCCGATGGTGACGCCCGATACGTCAGCGCCGGCCACGTTCCCGTGGTGCTTGCACCGGCGCGAGGTGAGGCGGTGTTGCTGGAGGGGGGTCGCCGTCCGCTGCTCGGCTTCCGCGCAGCCGGGGAACACAACGCGACGGCCGCCTTTGCGTTCGCTCGGGGCGACATCGCCGTGATGTTCACTGATGGACTCGTCGAACGTCGCGGCGAATCGATTGACGACGGACTGCAACGATTGCTCGTCATCGTCGAAGAGACGAGACACCTCTCGCCGAAGGCGATGTGCTCGTCACTGCTCGACAAAGCGACCAACGGTTATGAGGCTGACGACGACATCGCCCTGCTGGTGATCAAGCGCAACTGAGGCCTGCCGAGTTGACGCCTATCGACGGCGGACGCTGGTCTGATCGACCGGATCTGCCGCTTGTTGCCTGCTGCGCTGGGCCATACCCATCAGGGCGACGGCGAGGAGGCCGAACACGAGTATTGAACCCCAACGGCGGCGAGCCTTCCGACGGCGTGGCCGCGCCAGGGGTGGAAGGTCCTCGATACGCGAGCGGGCTTCTTCAACCAGGTCGGACAAGGTGCTGGCGCCAGACTCGACCACGTTCCTGCCGCTCTCAACAACGCTCTTGACACTTTTCAAGGTGTTCGACATGTCGTCTCGCTTTCGTCTGCTGCCGCCGCGCCGGAGTGTGACCGACGCGGCAGCTCACTTGTCGATGGTGTACCCAGGCGCCAAACGTTCTAACCGTTTGTCAGCGGCTGTTTGGTCGCTACTTCTCTGACGCCCGTTTGGTCAACGTCACGCCGCTCGTCGTGAACTCGAATCCATCGACGACCGAGCGCAGAATGTTGGCGGCAAGTTCGTCGGGTTCGACGTCGACTTGCCCGGATTCGAGCGTGAGCGCGGCCATGAGCAGATGCCCGTCGAGGCGAAAGCGGGTACGCACCATGTCACCCTGATGATGTTCGGCGAGGAGCGAAAAAACTTCATCGAGGGCCAGCCGTAGGTCATCGATCTCGTCGACAGTGAACCCCGCCTCTGCACCGAGTGACGCGGCGATCATCCGCACCGTCGACGCATACCGTGTTCGCAACGGCACGATCACATCGAAATGATCCTCGTCGACCGACGTCGGCTCGGGTTGAAGGGCCATTCGCAGAACGCTACCCGTTCGGCGGCGCCGCCGCGGATGTCCGCCGTCAGCCTTACTCACCCGTTCGGTGGACAAGATGTTCAGCAGTTCGCCTGTGACAGGAAATCCAGGCCTTGAACTGTTTGGTACGAGCGGGGGACGGGTAGACCGAGCGCATGCCAACCGCCGGGAAACCAATCACGGTCGCCCTGGTGAACGACTACGAAATCATCGTTCACGGTCTGGCTGCGATGCTTTCGCAGTTTTCGGATCGGGTGACGATCGTCGAGATCAGTGTCGGCGATGAGCCCCAACACAAGGCCGATGTCGCCTTGTTCGATACGTTCGCCGGTCGGCGATATGCAATCGACCGGGCCCGAGAGATGGTCCGCGACGGTTTCGTCGAACATGTCCTGTTGTACACCTGGGATGCAGGCGCCGAGTTCCTCTCGCTGGCCGACGAAGCCGGCGTCGCCGGGGTAGCGCTGAAGTCACAGACCGGTGGTGCATTGGTCGACGTGATCGAGCGAGTGGCGAAAGGTGAACGCATCGGTTTCGAACACATCCAGCGCGGCCGCCAGGCGTGGGACAAGGAGGCGCTGTCGATGCGGGAACAGGAGGTGCTCGCATTGATCGCGTTCGGAATGAGCAATGCCGAGATCGGCAAAGAACTGTTCTTGTCGATCGACACCGTGAAGACCTACATCCGGCGTCTGTACGGCAAGCTCGGCGTCAGAAATCGGGCTCAAGCCGCGTTGCACGCCGCCGGCCATCACGTCATGCCTCCACCGACGCGGCAGGCCAACCGCGAAAGGGAGTGGGCGTCATGAGACCAACAACGCCGCCAGGCCGAATCGCGGCCGTGGGAGTGGGATGAGCCAGTGGCTGCCCCGACCAGAAGTCGTACTCGATCGCGAGTATGACGGCACGACCGGGACGTTGCGCGTCGCTCGAACGGAGGTGACCGGCTGCCTTCACGATCGTGGTGTTGGGTCCGCCCTGCGCGAGCGCGCCGAACTGGTCGTCAGCGAGCTCGCTGCCAACGCGGTTCAGGCAGCACCGGGAAATCCTTTCAGACTTCGCCTTTCACTCAGCACTGATGGTGCGGTCGTTGTCGCCGTCGTGAGCCACACCAACAACGGAAGTCCCCCACCGCGCGATGAGTGGGGCCCAGTCGCGTTGCTCGCGCCAAGTGGCCGCGGGCTGATGATCGTCGACGAGCTGTCCGAAGAGGTCGTCGTCGACACTCCTGGTCCATCTACCGTTGTAGTGACGGCCATCCTTCGCTGAATCAAGGCGCACGGGCGCCATCACGCTCTGCGCCGGTCGGCAGCACTGACGACTCGCCGCCTCGTTCGTGAGTCGTTCACCTACTGCCGGCGAGTTGCACGGTTGCTTCGGGATAGCGTGGCGGTGATGCCGGTTACTCCATCGCGCGGGACCCTCAATCCGAACCCGTCTTGCACAATGTCGCGTCGAGGGTAGGTCGGCGTCCACGATGGACCGTCTCAGCGACACAGCGCCCGAAGATCTCGACGACCTCGAACTGTTCTACGAGTTCGCGGCGACGCGTCATCGGTCGATTCGTAACCGATTGGTCGAGCGACACATGGGCCTCGCGGCGCACATTGCCAAACGGTACAGCCGACCAGGCGGCACCGAAGAGGATCTCCGCCAGGTCGCCATGCTCGGACTTGTCAAAGCTATCGATCGGTTCGACCCCCACTACGGCGTGCGATTCGCAGCATTCGCCGGCAGCACGATCGAGGGCGAACTGAAGCGACATTTCAGAGATCACAGCTGGACCGTGCGCGTCCCTCGATCAGCCAAGGATCTCCATCTGTTGGTGCGACGCGCCACGGATGAGCTCGTTCACAAGTCCGGACGATCGCCATCCGTCGACGAGATAGCGGCGCATCTCGGCGTCGAACGGGATGACGTGCTCCGCGGGCTTGCCGCCTCGTCGGCGTATCGCGTCGGAACGATTCATGCAGTTGGCAACGATGGCGACGGCGAGACCCCGCTTGATCGCATTGACGCGCTCGCTTCTGAGGAGAGTGGCTATGAGCAAGCGATGGATTCCCACATCGTCGACGGCCTGTTGGCCCGTCTGCCGGAGCGCGAACGCGAAATAGTGCGTCTTCGCTTCTATGAGCAGCTCTCACAAGAGCAGATCGCCGACGCGGTCGGCGTGTCGCAGATGCAGGTGTCGCGCCTGTTACGGGCCTCGTTCGAGAAGATGCGTCAGTGGATGGACGCCGATGTCGACGACACTCCCGACTGAGAATTCGTTCGTCTATTGTGCCAGCGAAACTGTCACCCAAAGAGGTGAACATTCGCACTTCGGGTGGGTGATGAGACGCTGCGCAGACTACCGTTCCGGGCGATGTCCGAACTTGGAGCTCAACTCGAGATTTCTCCAACCGAAACGGGTTGGAAGCTGAGCGGCGAAATCGACGCTCACACCGCTCCATTGCTGGCGACGGCAATGGCAGAACTGCCGAAGGGCGACGCGATCGTCGATGTCGGCGGCGTGTCGTTTATGGATTCCAGCGGGCTGCGAGTTCTCATTGACGCAGCGACCAGGGCCCGGGACGGAGGTGGCGATTTGATCATCGCCAACCCCACGCCCGGCATCTCACGGCTCGTCGAGATCAGTGGCCTCGGCGGGCAGCTGCGACTCGACGGCTGAAGTTCAGCTCAGGGCCAATTTCGGCCGGTTCAGCGAGTACAGGGTGGTATTTGGATCAGGCGCCGCGGCGGTTGAAGACGGAATATCCGCCAGGACCAACCAGGCAAGCGGCAATGATCAGGACGATCCCGAACAGGATCTGGCCTTGGATGAGCTGGACAACACCGACGACAGCAAGTATCACGGCGATGATCCAGAGAAGGGTTCCTCTCATTGCGGTTCTCCTTTCGTTGTCACGCGGTGTACCCAGTGGGCGAGGGCTCCAAACGACAACGAATCAGGACCAGGTTCCGCCGGCGGATTTGCGCGCCAGTCGCCGAGAATGCAGGATTGGTTCGGTGTAGCCGCTGGGCTGCTCGACGCCTGACAGCACGAGATCGCATGCGGCCTGGAATGCTGTTCCATCGTACGCCGGTGACATCGCGACGTACGCCGCGTCACCCTCGTTCTGACGATCCACGACGGCAGCCATGCGTCGCAGGGACGCCATCACGTCGTCGTGCGATACGACGCCGTGCAGCAGCCAGTTGGCGATGTGCTGAGACGAGATCCGGCACGTGGCCCGATCCTCCATCAACCCGATGTCGTTGATGTCAGGGACCTTCGAACAACCGATGCCTTGATCGACCCAGCGCACGACGTAGCCGAGTATGCCCTGGGCATTGTTGTCGAGCTCGGCCTGGATCTCGGAGGCGCTCCAGTCCGTTGAGGGCGCGAGCGGAATCTGCAGCAGATCGTCGAGGGTGGCCCGAGGACCGCGCCCGGCCAAACCATCTGCCAGCTCCTGCTGGCGAGCGCTGACGTCGACTCGGTGATAGTGCGTCGCGTGAAGTGTGGCGGCGGTGGGGGACGGCACCCAGGCACAGTTGGCGCCGGCAAGCGGATGGTTGATCTTCTGCACGAGCATGTCGGCCATCAAGTCTGGTGCGGCCCACATGCCTTTGCCGATCTGCGCACGCCCCGGTAAGCCGCAGGCGATCCCGGTATCTACGTTCCAGTCTTCGTAGGACTGGATCCAGCGCTGTGCTTTCATCTCGCTCTTTCGTACCATCGGTCCAGCCATCATCGAGGTGTGAATCTCGTCTCCGGTGCGATCGAGAAAGCCAGTGTTGATGAACGCCACTCGCGAGCTCGCAGCGCGGATGCACTCGGCGAGGTTTACCGTGGTGCGGCGCTCCTCGTCCATGATCCCGATCTTGACGGTGTTGGTCGCCAGCCCGAGGATGGCCTCGACTCGCGTGAAGATCTCGTTCGTGAAGGCGACCTCAGCGGGACCGTGCATCTTCGGCTTGACGACATAGATCGAACCGGTGCGGGAGTTGGATCGTTCGGCCACTGGCTGCAACCCCGGTATCGCGCACAGGACAGTGATGATCGCGTCGAGCAGACCTTCGTAGACTGGCATCCCGTTTTGGTCGAGGACTGCCGGGGTGGTCATCAAATGACCGACGTTGCGAACCAACATCAACGCCCGTCCGCGTCGCGTCACGGTGGAGCCGTCGGGTGCCGTGAAGACCCGGTCATCCGCCATGCGACGGGTGAAGGTGCGGCCGTTCTTCGTCACTTCTTCTGTCAGGGTTCCGCGCATCAGGCCGAGCCAGTTGTGATATGCGAGGGCCTTGTCGGCGCTGTCAACCGCGGCGATCGAGTCCTCGAAGTCCATGATCGATGTGAGCGCCGACTCCAAAATCACGTCGGCGACCCCCGCGGGGTCAGTTGACCCGATGGGGTGCGCACGGTCGATCGCGATCTCGATACCGAGACCGCAGTGATCGATCAGGATCCCACTCGGTTCATCAGCGGATCCGCTGTATCCCGCGACGGCGGTGCGTCCGGACGACGCCAGAGAGCCGGTCGTCCCGTCGGAGAAGGTCACCCCCAATCCATCAGACCCGACCCAATATTTCACGGCATCGCTGTGCGAACGTTGCTGCCCTCCGACGGCGGCCAACGGTGCGATGTCATCGAGAAACTCGCGAGCCCAAGCGATGACATGCGCCCCGCGTGCCGGGTCGTACGCACCGCCGACAGGGGCATCGCCCAACGCGTCCGTTCCGTACAATGCGTCGTACAACGACCCCCATCGTGCGTTCGCGGCGTTGATGGCGTACCGCGCGTTCGTCACCGGAACGACGAGCTGCGGACCCGCGATCGAGGTGATCTCGGGATCCACGCCGGCGGTGCTGATCTCGAAGGCCGATCCAGAGGGCACGAGGTAGCCGATGTCCTCCAGAAATGAGCGGTAGGCCACCGCATCGTGCGCCGTGCCGGCTCGGCCGCGGTGCCATCGGTCGATGTGTGACTGGAGTGTTGCCCGGACATCGAGAAGCTCGGCATTGCGCGGTGACAGATCGTGAATCAGCGTCGACAGGCCCTTCCAGAAGTGTTCTGGATCGACACCGCTGGCGGGCAGCGCCTCGGATTCCAACACGTCGACAAGCTCGCTCCCGACCAAGAGGTCGTGGCGGGCGACATACGATTCGCGTGACGGCTCGGTCGTCATGTCCGGGTCATCACGCTGCGTCCAGCGATGGCTTCACCTCGCTGCAGAAGACTTCCATCGTGTGCTTGGCCTCACCGAGCGTCATGTCGCCGGCGGGAACCTGCAAGACGATGTAGTCGGTCAGCCCTGGATCAAGAACAGCAGCAAAGCGATCCTTGATCTGCTCGGCTGTTCCCGCGCCGAAATGAATCGCGTCCTCCATGTGGGCCATGATGCCGCGCAACGGGTTCAACGCCGCGTCACATTCCTCCTCGGACAGCATCAGGTGATCGAACTTGTGCACGTTGTGGGTGCGCCTGACCAGGCCGTTCATGCTGCGCCGGGCGATTTCGGTCGCCTGATTCTCCGTGGGAGCAATTGCCAACAACATCGTGCAACCGACGCGAGGTGCCGAATCGGGCCCGTCGACTCGGTGGGTGCCGCCCTTGTGTTCGTTCCACGTCTCGACATACAGGTCGTACGCGACCTTGTCGATCGGACCTGGCCACATCAGGTTCATCCCGTGACGACCAGCTGTGACCGGACTGCCCGGGTACCAGAATGGGATCGGGTTCTGTACCGGCTTGGTCGACATTGGAATTGTCGGGAAGTCGTAGAACCTCGAGTTGTCGCTGCTGATCTCGCCGGTGGCAAAGGCGTCGCAGATGATGCCGAGGATGTCGACGAAGCGATCCCTCGAGTCATGCCAGTTGCTGCCGAACCAGTAGTGCTCGATAGGAGCCACGCCGCGGCCGACACCGAAGTCGAGACGCCCGTTGGTCAAGTTGTCGACGACGATCATGTCTTCGATGATCCGCACTGGATGATGCAACGGAAGCAGCTTCACCATCGGACCGAGACGGATGTTCTTGGTGATTTGCGAAGCAGCAGCGATGAACACTTCCTGGTTGGGCGCCATGCAGAGATCGGACCCGTGGTGCTCGGCAAGGTGGAAACCGGCGAAGCCGGCTTCGTCGGCCAGCTTGATGAGATCGAGTCGGTCCTTCAGCAACTGTGGCGTTGGAGTACCGGGAATGTCCTCGATGTGATCGAAAATGCCGAACGATGGCTTGCCCATGAACTTCCTCTTCTGTCCGCACGGCGCGGCCTGTTGTGGTCCTGTGATCGTGTCACGTTGCTCGACTGCGTGACGGATCGTCCATCAAGCCGGCAGAACCGAGCCCGTGACGACTTGTTCGGATCCGCGGAGATCTCGTGACTTGCTTGCGCCGTCAGGTGATGCTGATGCGTCGTCGTTGGTGAACTTCGTCGCCGATCCATCCCGACAGGTCGACGACTCTCGTGTCCGCCGGATACGCAATGGTTGTCGTCGCAGAGGCCGTCACGATGAATGACGCACCGGGATGCCCATCGAACATCGCATCGAGCCGCGATATCCCGCTGGTCGCCATCGTGATGGTGCGCGACGGACGATCGACGGTTGTCGACAGCGTTGTTGCCGGAGACCGCGCCAGCAGACCGATGCAGTGGGCGATCAGGTCGCGATTGCCGGCAAGCAAGTCATCGCGCGTCAGCGCGTATGTCTCGCCGGAAATTCCGATGTCTTCGATGGGCAGGCCTTGGCTCGGACCCGACCGGGTCGCCCGGCGGTAGGCGAGCGACAGTCCGATGCCGTCGGGTAGCGCCGGCAGTGCGATCGCCGAGCCGGCGAGGGCCCCGCGAAGTTCGGCATAGTCCCAGACGTTGGCGCCGCCCGCGCCCGTCGCTTGACCCACGCAGACGAATGGACCGATTGCGTTGTCGACGAACCCCGCCGAGAACAGATCGCCAGCCGAGTACGTCGTCGAATCGCTCACCAACACGACCGGTCCGCCGTATCGCTGACCAATCGAGTTGCACGCCTCGATGGTGGTGATGGGAATGGGCTGCGAGTACAGCTCGCCATTGCGCACTGCGGCATCGAGCGACTCCTTCCACGGCGCCAGGTCGTCGCGGAGCGAGGGCAGGGCCGCCATGTCGCGCGTGAAGGGTGTGGCGAGCACCGAGAACCGCGTTGGTTGGATCGGTCTGGGTGTGAACAACTGGAGTGCCCTCTCTGCCGCCCAGATGTATCCGCCGGGGTTGCCGCGCAGATCGAGGATCAGGCCACGATCCGGCAGGAGAGCGATGAGGCGCGTCAACTCGGCGATGAACGGGTCGGGTGCCGCGTCGAAGCCGTAGATGCGCAGGTAGCCGTACGCGCCGCCGGGTGCGCTGATCGTCAACGCTTTCATCGTGCTCGTCAGACTGGTGGCGATCACGGCGGCCACGGGTGGTCGTCGGGCCGTTGCTGCCGCCCGATTCGGTGCAGCGGCCTGCTCGCCTGTCAACGCGCCGGGAGCGAACAGCAACATCTTGGCCTGACGGATCGCGGCGGCGGCGGGATCGATAGCCCGCGTCCGACGCAAGTGCACGGGCCGCCGTCCCGTCGCTCCACCGGACAGAACCGCGGCGATCTGGGAGGGGTCGACGACCTGCCACGGGATCTTGACCTCACGCGCCGGGCCGGTCGGCGCGCCACTGATCGTCGTCGAGCGGTATCCGACGATCACCCATTCCTCGTCGGGTGGCGGGCTGTATTGCAGCGAGCGCAACGTCAGGCTCTGCGTGGCCCAGGCGCGCTGGCTGTCGGGCCGGCCGCCGACCTCGGACTCGCTGTAGCGCTGCACGGCGCGGTCGATCGGCACACCGTTCCAGTACTCGAGCACAACACCTGGGCGGAAGGTGGTCCCAAGTCCGTGGCCGACCTTGGTCACCACGTACGTGGGTGCGGTCGTCGTGCCGATCATCTCGACCAGGAACGGCAACGCCGCCACTTTGTCCGCCAGCGTGACCGGCCCGGCATACCGGGTGTGAGCGTCTCGTAGACGGGTCACCAGATCGGCGAGCTCGAGGTGGAACGCGTCGTCAGTGAGGTCGTCGATCTGCGAACGGAGGATGCGTAGCCGCTGCACTGGATCGGTGCCGTAGCGCGATCGCTTCAGCGGGAGGTGCGCGTAGACACCATCGATCACGGTTTCGATCCCTTCGATCAACCGAAGTCGCTCCGCCCTCGTCAGCGAACCAGGGGAGAGGAAGGGTCCACTGAACGCCCCGGTCGCTTGCCGCGCCCGCCGTTGTGTGCCCGTGGCGGTAGAGCGCCTCTGCGTCGCCGATGGATTTCGCAATGCTTCCGAGAGAACGATCCCGCGCTGTGCGGCGGCGATCCGATCGGTGGCCATGCCCTACCTCCTGACACTGCTTTCGCAGGGAACGTCATCATGATGACACCGCGAACTCGGCACGTGATACCGCACCTTCTACCGTGACCCGGCACGAGCGGTTCGATCGACCGGTGATTCGTGATACGCCGTGCGGGCGATTGACGTTGATCAGCAGAGCGCGAAGACGGTGACGCCGTAGATGGTTTGGCCGCCGCTGGCGTCGGTGCGAACGACGAATCCGAGGGCCGCGCTGTGGTAACTGGAGTTTTCGATGTTGGCCATGTGCGGCGGCGAGTTGTACCACAGCGAGATCAAGGTCGACGTAGAGGTGCCCGTTGCTTCGGCGATGTTCTCGCCGGTGGGGCAACCCGCGGCTACATCGCGCTCGGCGCTGGCCGAGTGGGCGAAGACGCTGGGGTTGCTTGCCAGCTGCAATGCCCACGAGCAGGCAAAGTTCTGGGCGCCAGGGTTCAACGCGAGTTGACCGACCCCCATCGAAGTGCGGGTGGCGTTCAGCGCCGAGAGCCCTTCGCTGGTGCACGCCGAGAAGCCCGTCTGCGGTGTAGGAGGCGGAGTGTTCGCTGGAGATGGTTGGGTGGCGACGGCCGACGGGCCGGAGAACCAGCCCGAGACATCGGCCACAAGGTTGGTTTGCGATTGGCTGTAGAAGCCGAGCCCTCGGTTGGAAACTTGGGTGATGGCAAAGTTGGCGACAACGTCACCCGCCCCGACGGAGTTCACGGTCGAAGTCGCCGGTCGGATGGTGCCAGCGGGGAACGCCGTGACGTAACCAGACGCACCGTCGACCGACGTGACGTTGTAGGCGACCGAGCCCCCTTGGTTCGTCGCTAGCTCCAATCCGCCGCCCGGGTAGAGCGGTACGCCGTTTCCGAGCGGGCTCGCCAGGCGGGTATCGAGAAGGCGGTTCGGGTCATATGCCGTGAACAGTCCGTCGGTTCCCGCCGTAGCGGACGGACCGGTGAAGTAGCCGAGGAGATCGACGACAATGTGCCCGCCACCCGAAAGGTACAAGGCCACGCCGTTGCCCGACACCGGGAAGATACCCGCGGCCGCGCGAGTCTGGTTGGCTTGATCGACATTGAGAATCGACGACGTCGGCATCTGCCGGCCGGCCGGGAACTCAGTCACGAAGCCAGCGCCGGTTGACTCCGTGACCGTGACGTTCAGTGCCAGGGCGATCGCATCGCCGGGAACTCCGGAAGGCAGTGGCAGCGTCATGCTTGCGCCAGGCGCCAGCTTTGACCCGTTGCGCGAGTCGAACAGACGAGTTGGCGGACGTGGCACAAATCTGCCGCCCGCACTGGAACTGGCTGGCACGAACGCGCCGACGACGTCGACAACGACCTGTGACGCTGTTGACGTGAAGACGCGGAACGCACCGGAGGAATCGACCCGTGTGATCGAGCTGTTCGCCCGAATTTGGCCGGCGTTGAAGTTGAGATTCGAAACGAGTGGACGCGCTTGATCTGCGGGCCACGCCGTAAGAAAGCCCGAGGTCTGCGGCTTGTCGACGGTCAGCGTGAGTGCCAGCGAGGTCGCGTTCGATGGGATGCCGCAGGTACCGCGTGTTGGAATCTGCATGGTGAGTCCGTCGATGCGCGCGTAGCCACTGGTGAGACGGGTGTCCGCCAGCCGGCACGGCTGCAACGACACGTAGGACGCGCTCGAAACAGGCGCGGCGTCGACGGCTGATGGTGCAACTGTGGACTGCACCGTTGCCGTGGCTGCAACGAGCGCAACCAGTGCACAACCGCAGCGAACCCAATCCAGCTGAAAAGCACGCGCGAAGCGCAGAGCAGTGAAGCTGTGCATGAAACCGGTCCCCCGACTGTTCTGCGCCCGCAAAACTTCTAGCACGACTGCAGACTCCATGTCGAGTCATCGGTCGAATCTATCGTCGACTTGAGCGCGTTGTGCCTGCATGTTGCGGCCGGACGAGCTCGATGTTGATCCAACGATCAGCGTCTTGGCGGGCGCGAATCAGTGGATTGATCTCACGCTCGCCGCGTCGTTGGCCCTCGCTGATCACCCGTTCAGGTGACACCAGCCCAGGTTAGATTCGGCCCGGCGAGGGAAGAGAAGTCATGGATCAACGAGAGGCCCAAAAGTTGCCTGGACCACTGACGATACGTGTCACCGAGGACTGGGTCGTAGCGCGATACGGCGTCCAAACGCCACAATTCCTGTCCGCCGTCGCCAAATGGGGCGCCATCGCTGACGCTGCGTGGTTCACGGACCAGGCGACTGCCCGCGCTGCGATGTGCCCGCCTGGGACGACTGGTGTCGCAGTACATATGGCGCCGACATCGAGGGCTTGCGACGCGCCGGGCGCCGGCATCGTGGCGAATGTACGCAGGGCGTTCAACGAGTTGTAGCGACGCGCGACGTTGGCCTCGCGATCGCTACGTAGCGCTTGAACGAGCTTCAGTCGATCGGGAGTTGATCGTCGTTCGCCGATTTCAACTGCCAATCGAAGCACGGCCCGAGTTCGCAGAGAGCGACGATTCGTGCGACTGGACCGATGCTGCGCATCCTGATTGACAAAGTTGGCCCATAGTCGACTGAAGCCTGTCGAGCCATGAGAAGGTTGCGAACGCCGGCAGACCCGATAAACGTGACGTCGGTGACATCAAGATGGACTGACGTGGTGCCGTCGTGACTGAAGGCACTCTGAATGACCTCGTCCACCTCGACTTCAACGGCGAGGTCCAGTTCACCGACAAGAGTGATGACAGTCGCGTCGGCGGGTCGGTCGAGCGTCGCGGTGAGTTGTCCGTCGCAGGTCATCTCGTATCCACGTGCTTCTGCATTGAAACGCACGGTCGCGCCTCCGTCCGGGGTTCAGGGTTTGACCAGCCAGGGTTCAGAGCAGGACGTCGCAAGTGCGACGTCTGGAGAGTAGCCCTGGCTAGCCTCGAAAGGGGGACGACGATTCCACAAGTTCTTCCAAATCACCCGTTTGGGCGACTTGGTGTCTCGTGGCCGCCGCTGGCGAACCACGCCGACGAGGGGAGACAGGTGCACAGGATCGAAACGTTGGATGTTCGCACCGCGGCCGCCGCTTGCGTGACGGGCGGGAACCGTGGCCGTCGTCGTGGCGTCCAAATCGACATGCGTTGTGTGATGGTTGGAGCCGCCGTGTCGCTGATCGTGGGCTGCGGTACCCCGAGCCCTCAGAGCGGTTCAGACGGCCGCGTCAGCGGCCACGTGCTCGCTGGCCCGACATGTCCCGTCGAGCGGCCCGGAGATCCCGGTTGCCGGCCGAAGCCGGTACAAGGCACCGTCCAGTTCGCGCAGGGTGAGCACGTCGTCAGGTCCGTGCGCATCGACGCTGGCGGAGCCTTCGCTACCGGGATACCCGCGGGGATGTACACGGTCACTGTCGACACCGGCGGCAACACCTTTCCAGTGTGTGCGCCGGTCGAGGTCGAGGTGCACGCTGATGCCGAAGCTGTTGCCGAGATCAGTTGTGACACCGGCATTCGCTGAATCCAGCTTGGTATCTACGTGCGACGGAATTGGGCGCTCGATCGTTCGACACGACCGTTCAGCAGATTCCGTGAGCTGTCAGGCGACGGGCGGTCCCTCCCACTGCTCGTATCGCCCAACGTCGACGAATCCCATCCGCGCGTAGACGGGGTACCCGGATGGGGACGATTGCAGGGCGGCGTGTTCGGCACCCATCTCACCGCCGGCCATCACGGCTGCCCACGTCGCAGCTGCGCCGAGGCCGCGACCGCGAGCGTCGGGCAGCGTCGCCACGTTGTAAATGCCGGCCGTACGTCCCGAGACGTGGACGAGTGCAGTCGTCATCGGCCGACCGTCGAGAAGCCCGATCACGACAGCTGTGCCATCGGTGTGGAGGAACGGTCCGGACATGAACGTCTGTGCAACCTCGATCGGCATCCCGAATCCGTCGGCCAGGATTTGTTGAACGAGCCCCAGGTCGGCGACCGACGCTCTGGCGACCTGCACACGGTCGGGGAGGGCGGGCGCCTCGCGTGGGATGGTGGCCATCACCATCGCTGGTGGGCCGCCGACCTCGCGCAGGCCAGCGCGGGCACACGCCGCAGAGAGCGCGATGTCGATGCCGGCACGCGTCCACAACAGCCACGGGAGAGTGCGCGCTCCGAAGAAACCGATCGCTGCATCGACGACGTCATCGGCATCGGAAGGAGCGACCGGGCGGCGGCAGAACGCACCGTTGAAAAAGGCGATCGGTAGTCCGGACGCCACTCTGACCGCCAATCCGTCATCCTCGCGGTCTGATCCGGCCGAGGCGGCTATACAGGACCATGTAGTCGCAAGGTTCTCGTCCGCGGCGGCGGCGAGCTCAGCAAGTGTCGGAGCGTCCATCCCGGCACTATCGCGCGAACTGCGCAGGCCGGCGAGCGCCACGAGCGGTCGACCTGCGAGGGCGCCGACAGATGCTCGATCGACATCCGACCAAGAGCCACCGGGCACGTCGACTCGAGCTCGGTCGACGCGAGCCAAACGCTGAACTGCCCGTGACCGATGAGCACAGTGCGGCGAATCGCGGATCTCGATCGGCATCGCTCACAGCGGTTGTCCGAGGCCGCGGCTGACGCACGTCCGTGGTCGACGATCTCGGGTCGGAGCGCCGGACAGCTTGATCCCCATCCTTGTCGCGGCCCCGCCGGACACCAGCGTCGCGGATCCAACCGCAGGCCCGGTGTTGTCCGCAGTCGGCGGAAACGAGTCGACCCACTCGGAACACGATCGTGCACGTACCGGCTCGGTGCCATACGGTCCGGGTGTGTCATGGCGGTCCTGTGTGGTGGTGTCCCTGGCGCTGCTGGTCCTAGCCGTGCTCGGAGGCGCAGGAACGGCGTTCGCACACGACCCGATCATCCTCACCGACACGCAGACTTCCCCGGAGGCCGGACCACGGCTACCGGATGGCACGATCTCTTTTGCCCTGTACGGCACGTTGAACTCGGCCGCCGACACGCGTGGGCTGCGGGTGCACTTCGACGCGGGCGACTCCGTGGACATCACGCTGTTGATACCCGATCGCCTACCGGAGAACGAACTGCCCGACTCGCTCCTGCCGACGTTGCGGATCGATGCACCCGACGACACTGCGCGCATTCTCATGCCTACCGAACGCGTCCGCTTCGACGAGTCGTTCTCCAACACGAGCTACGTGCGCTACCTCGAGCTCGATGAATCGGCGCAAGCCGGTGAATACCGCCTCACCGTGACCGCCTCGGCACCGGCGCGGTTCACGCTCGCCGTCGGCACCACGGAACGGTTCGGCACGCCCGTGGAGAACGTGCCGAACCGCGGCGCCGGCGATGCGGGAGTGCAGCGCTGGTACACCACACCGCCACTCACCAAGCCGCCCACCTCACCACCGCCTTCGTCGACTGTTTCGTCGCCGGCTGTCTCGACGACCACTACTCTGGCGAACCTTGTCGCGTCGACGACGGCGATTGCCAGTGACGTGGGCGTCTCCGATGCGCCACTACAGACCACGCCCGAGCCCGGCTTGAGCCCGGACAGTGGAACCGACGTGATCGCCATTGTGATCGGCGCACTCGTCGTGATGGCTGCAGGGTTGGCGTGGCTCCTCTTGCTACGACGCCGTCGGGACGTCGTGCGGCGTCGACCGATGCGTCGCTCACACCGCTGACATGGCAGCGGTTGGCGCTGCGGAAGCCGCCACGTTCGCTCGTAGCTGATCGGCGCACAAACATCTTCAGATTGTTCGCAGAGCACACACGCAGAGCACAAAACATGCTGCCCCGACCAACTGATCGACCAACCGCCGACAACTGTCGACTTTCGGTAATCACGTGACCTGGCTCGTCGAGGGCATCCAAGAACGCGCCGTGGGTCGTGATGGTCACACAGCGATCCTGCGATTCCTTGCCGATCGTCACCATGATCTGGTCGCGCTGCGAACACAGTCGGCATGCCGGCTGCATGTGATGTTGCGTGAACGGCACCGGTTGAACCCACGCGGCAACCGCCACGTGAACCACATGATCGCTGTCACCCACCTTTCCGGCTATCGACCTGGTTGGGGCTACCCGTCAATGGCGCGCCGCGACCCGCTACGTGTCGCGCGACCAGTAGCCGTTCCCGTAGAGGGTGAAGCCCCATTCGACTCGTTGATGGTGCTCGTAGGTCTTCACCGTGCCCGCGACGCTGACGGGCATGCGGGCGATTGGCCGCGTGGGGTCAGCAGCGTTCGCGTTCGTCGGCGGGTGAAAGCGGACGTCGATGTTGGTATGCCAGCTCCACGCGTCGTATGCATTCGGGACTTCAAGCCAGACGCTCGGGATGAACGCGCCACCGC
>JANMQX010000334.1:0-2279 GCA_031370745.1 Ilumatobacteraceae bacterium | reverse complement strand
TGAAGTAGTAGTACTCCATGGCGGCCACCGTCAATGCCTTCTGAACGGCGGACTGGGCGGTCATGCCGTCGGGTGACGCGACAAGCTTTCCGATGTCGGCAGCGAAGCGGTCCAACAGTGGCGTCGCCGCGCCGCTGGCCTGCGCAATGTACAGTCGATCGATGAAATTCGGCTCAACAAAAATTGCTGGATCACGGTCGTAGAGCTTCTCGTCGAAAATCTGCGCGAGAAGTGTTGGCGTCCTTTGGACCACGTCGGCAAACGCCGTCGAGGTCAACATGGACGCAAGCGTTGTCATCGAGTGCAGATCAACTGCGCCTGAGAGCCCAGACAGAGTCGTTGGTCCCGTAGGCACTGGCGTGTACGTGCCTATCGTGGTCGCAGGGGCACGGAAATCGTTCAGAAACTCACCTTGCAGCCAGTAGCCGGTTGCGTTCGCCTCGCGCGAGTCGAACAACAAAGTCGCCGAGCCGGCATAGGTCAGAAACGCCGCGTTCGAGTAGCCGGAGGCGACCATTGCCGCGGTGTACGAAGCGAGCGATGTCAAGGATCGCGCGCCGAGCTCGAACGGAGCCGCGTCAAACACCTTCGCTTGCCGATCGAAGAAGACCGCCATCATCGCGGCCAGGCCGCCACCGAGCGAGTGACCGGTGAACGTGATGTTGGCCGCTGGATTGTCACGTGCTACTTGCAAATAGAGCTCCATCGCCTCCCATACCTGTGCCGATGGCACCAGTCCGGTGGCCGCCGGTAGATTGGCGATCACGATGTCGGCAACCTTTTTCTCGTTCGTGCCGGTGTAGGAAATGACGATGTCGTTGCCCTTCTGGTAGACGCCGGCGGAGAAGCCGGTGAGGGCTCGGTCCGCGATCCATTGCAGCTCGGTCCAGCCGGTGGGGACATCGGTGCGGTTCGCCGGGGTGCGGAAGTAGACGCGGTTGGCGACCTGTGCGTATTCTTGAATGGTGGGCATGTGATTCTCCTTGCTGCAATTTCATGGTTGATGTGAATGGTGAGCGATCAGCAGCCGCTTGACCGCCACTTATCGACAACTCTCTTGAACTCGGGCAATATCGCCTGATGTTCGACAAGAACGTATGCCTTGCTGGAAACCGTGTGGTCAGGCTCGCCGGTCGAGTGAATCCTTGTCAGCATGTTTCCTTCCCGGCCGATGAGATCCGGTGACAAGGCTTGTTGGCGCCACTGCCCGTCCTTCACTCGGAATTCCGTGTAGGGCAGCTTGGGCCGACCCAGTTCGTACCAACTCGTGCAACTGACGAACGTCGCAACCATGAACCACTGCTTGGTGTTGGGATCACGGTCGAAGACGAGAGGCACGAATTTGGCGTCCCAAAGCGGTGGGTTGTCGGGCTTGAGCGGCTGGATGATTTGCACGGTCATCCCTTCGTTTTCCCATCCGCCGGGGCCACCGATCTCGCCGAAGGGTTTGCTCTTGGCGGTTCGCTTCACCACGACAATCTCGCCACTTTGCAGCTTGACCTCTTCCTTCCACTCGATCTGACTCTTGCCGCAGGCCGTGACGAGCAATGCGATCAGCAAAGTCGCTGACATAGGCCCGCGTAGATCGCTGGCGCGTCTTGTGGAATTGCTCATGCCGCGCTCCTGAAAACGTCGTCCGTCGCGACTCGCCTGAGACGATTTGCTACGTGGATTGCCCTGCCAGTTGTCCGAACGACCGTTCGGCGGAACCAATGCGCGGAACCACCATCACCGTCTTCCCCATCGAGGTAGTCCTGTCCCTCGAACGTGGCCGTCTCATTGAACTGCGCGCCATCGCCGAACATCGTGTCGTTGCCGACGCCGCCGAACAGCGTGTCGTCGCGCTGCCCGCCCTCCATCCAGTCGGCACCGGCGCCGCCATCCAGATAGTCGCCGCCGTCGAACTGCTGCGGCAGGATGCCGCGGTTCGCGGTGGATTGGTCGCCATAGAGGTAGTCGTTGTCGTCGCCCCCGTAGAGCTCGTCGTTGCCACCGTCGCCGAACAGGTTGTCGGTGCCTGCGCCGCCCACCAGCACGTCGTCGCCGTGGGGCGCGCCGGCCCCGCACTCGCGCGTGCCGGTGCGCACCACGCCGTCGCCGAAGATCACGTCGTTGCCGGCGTCGCCGAACAGCAAGTCGTTGCCCGCCAGCCCGTACAGCGTGTCGTTGTCGTCACCGCCGTGGGCCACGTCGTTGCCGGTGCCGGCGTCGATGCGGTCGTCTCCAGCGCCGCCGTCGATCAGGTTGGTGGCGTCGCCGACGAGCGGCGTCGCGGTGGG
>JANMQX010000333.1:0-7391 GCA_031370745.1 Ilumatobacteraceae bacterium | reverse complement strand
TCCAGATCGCCGAGCGGCCGGATTCTCGGTGATGCGATCTGTCACGCATCGTGCCCGAAATGTGCTGGACGATCAACCCTGACGACCCGCACACAACCCGTCGCGGTCGAGGTGGTAACCGGGAGTAAATTGCTACGTCGCGTAGGGAGCGACCATTGCCTCTATTTGTTCCACCATGGGATGGATCTGTTCGAACGACTCGATTTCGCTGCTGTTGTAGTGAACGACTATGGAGACGCCGTCTTGGACGTAGTCGTACATCTGGATCGTTGTGCCGACTGAGTTGGGGCCGCGTCCGATGAAGCTCACGGCCATTCCTTCCGACGTTGGTTCACAGGGACAGAACCCGTTCAAGCCGGTACCGGTGCCATTGACCAGTGCGCCGGTCTCGTTCAGTCTCGAGGCTGGAAAGTTCGCCGGGGTCAGCTTGGTGCCGAACGTGGGGGAGCCGTTGACGGCGACGCTGAGGTACGTGAGTAGGTCCGTGACGGTCGAATCAACTCCCCAAACCGGGGAACCGAAGGTGGTGTAGGCCGTGCGTGGGTAGTCGGCGGTGTTTGCCGGGGCGCCGCCTAGTGCAAACAACCCTGGTTGAAGACCGGGCGTCGGACTGCCATCGGATAGCGCGGTGTGGCGCATGCCGAGTGGTTCTGTGATTCGTGTCCTGTAGAGATCTTTGAGTGATGTCCCAGTCACGAGCTCCATAATCCTTCCGATCGCAATGATCCCAGTGGCGTGGCTGGTGGGTTGGAACACGCCGGGTTCGCCGGTGGTCGGCTGATTGGCAGACTCTGCAAGGACTGCATCCAGGGTCCACGCACGGTTGGGATCGGCCAGAATGAGCTCTGTCTCTCGAGCGTCGAAGTCGCCCATCCCATTGCTTTCATCGAGCAACATTTCGACCGTGATGTGTCCGGCGTTGGGATAGTCCGGGAACCAGGTCGACAGCGTTGCTGCAGGGTCGAGGACGCCTTCACGAATGAGCTGAAACGCGAGGTCTTGGGTCATCGACGACGCGATGGTCGAGGCGCTGAACACGCTCTCGGAATTGAACGGCGTAGACAGATCCAGTTCGGTGCCTGAAGACAGAATGAGATCGGGTTGCCCGCGTACGCGAATGGCCACGCTCGCCCCAGTTGCCGGCGCCAGGACGTCGTGCAGCGTCCAGTCGAGCGCACCGGGTCGCAGCGATGCATCCAGGAGAGCTTGGACGCTGTTGGTGACATCAGCGAGTAATGCTGGCGGTTCGGTCGACGAGGTGGTGGGTTGGTTTGTGGTGTCCGGCGAGGGTTCGGTGCTCACGGCGGTTGACTCTTCTGGTCGTGTGGAAGCCGCCGAGGACGATGGCTGATGTGGAATCGACGAATCGCTCGCTGCGGTGCTCGTGCAGCCGACTCCGAGCAGGGCCGCGGCGAGTATCAGCCTCGTCAAGACCCGCGCCCGACCGTCGACACGTTGCCGGTTCATTTCTCTCCGATCCTCCGGGTGTCGCACAGTGCGACCGCGATTTGAGAGTGCTACAACGTCGATCGGGCGTCTACCGGGTTTTCCCTAAATCTCGGCGTCTATGATCGTGCGATGGTGGGGGGGCTAGTCGCGGCGAACCTCAGTGCACGAGAATTCGAAGTGCTGGCCGCCATGGCTGACGGGCTGACTAACGACGGAATTGCGTCGCACCTGTCGTTAGGCCGAAAGACGGTCGAGGCCGCTGTCGGTTCGGTCTTCGTCAAGCTGGGTCTGCGCGAGACGACGTTCGAGAATCGGCGTGTGATGGCGGTGAAGATATTTTTGGCCGAGTCGTCACCGTCGTCCGGCATGCTGCCGTCTCCTCCATCGGCGTTCGTCGGCCGCACCGAGGAGCTGGCCCAACTCGAAGACGTGGTCCGCAAACATCGAGTCGTGACTGTCGCCGGGCCGGGCGGAATGGGCAAGACTCGACTCGCCATCGAACTCGGTCGATGCCGCGTCGAGCGAGGCTTGCCGGTCCGATTCGTCGACCTTGCGGCGGCGGGCGACACCGCCGTGCTCGAAGCGATCTTCGACGCGTTCGGGCTCTTGATGTTGAGATCGGGCGGCGGTCTTCGACCGTTGGAGCGGGCGCTTCGCGCCAAACCATCGCTGGTGATCATTGACAACGCTGAGCATGTTCTCGATCGAGTCGCAGCGATCGTGTCGACGCTCTCGACGATCCCCAAGATCGAACTGCTCGTGACCAGCCGAGAACCCCTGAACTCCGAAAACGAATTCGTCTGGCGAATACCGTCGATGAACCGATCCGATTCTCGGCGCCTCCTCATCGACCGAACGACCACTGGAGGGGCACCTTCAGCGAGCCTCGACGATAGTGACGTCATCGATCTTTGGACCGACTGGCTCGACGGCATGCCCTTGGCGATCGAACTCATCGCCCGTCGACTCGCGTCGCTACCAATCCAGCATGTCACCGCCGGCCGTCACGAGTTGCCGAACCTGCTTCAACGTCCCGGACCCGGCCGTCATGCCAACTTGCGGTCGGTGTTCAATGCCAGCGTTGAAAGCCTTGACGACGAAGCGCGGACTCTCTTCGCACGACTCTCGGTGTTCGTCGGAGGTTTCACGCTCGACGCAGCACATGAGTGCTTCGGCGACAACTTGACCGATGGTATCGACCTTGTTCTCGAACGACTTGTCAGCGCCTCACTCGTCTCGTTCGGCCTCGCCCGGTATCGCATGCTCGAGCCAATACGCCAATACGCGAACGAGCTATTGGTCCGTTCCGACCAACAGGGCGCGGCCGAGGACCGGCTCGTGAAGTGGTGCGTGCGATTTGCACAACACTCGTATCGAGGCTTTGCCCTCGACCCAGTCCGGTGGCGGCCAATGTTGACAGCCGAGAGCGGCAATATTGACGCTGCCCTCGCCTCCGCACTGGCGGTCGGCAACGTGGGCGACGCGCTGCGAATCGTTGGGCGGTTGTGGAACTTCTGGACGACGGAGCATGCCGCGAAAGGATGGGATCGGGTCAACCAGGTGCTCGAGTCGCTGGACGGCACCGAAGACGTCCCCGATCGCGCCCTGGCGCTCCTCGGCGCCGGTTGGCTCGCTCACCACATGCGAAACGCAGAGGCGGCGCGAACTCTATTGGGACAGAGCGCTGATCTCTTCGAAGGCCTTGACGATGACGAATCGCTGACGATCGCCCTTCATCTCCTTGCCCAAGAACACGATGAACCCGAACGATTCGATCGTCCCATCGAACTCGCCCACATGACATCGAACGCGTTCATCGAGAGCTGGGCGTGTGCCATGAAAGGCGAATGGTCGATGCGGCACCGTCGCGGCTGGCAAGTCGCACTCGCCTGCCTCGATCGAGCAGAGCAAACCAGCCGCCGGGCCAGACTCGACGCACCACTCGCAGGCACCCTTCGAGCCAAGGCGCACTCCATGTTGACCGCCAACTGGCTAGGCGAAACCAGCCACGCATGGCAAGAGATCGACAACGTCGCTGCGGAATGCGAGCAGATAGTTCGCCGTGCACCGGGAGCCTGGCAATTAGCCGACATCCTTTCCGTGCGCTGTCGCAACGACCTCGCAGACGGGCGCCTCGAGTCAGCTCGGGCGAGGACAGTGCTGTTGCTGGAACACACTCAACTGACCGACGATCCGAGCGTCCTCTCCGAAGCTGTGCTCATTGCGGCGACAGCGCTCGCCGCGATGAACGACACCGAAGTCGCCCGGAAGCTCGTTGCGAACGCTGGCCCCGTTTTTTACGACCTAGCCGGCCCATTCAGCATTGCACTGACACTTGACCCGCGCAACGAACTCTACGCCGACGTCTCAAGACATCTCGCCGAGCCACGCGCTGATGTGACCGACCTCCTGGACCTCGCAGATCAAGCAGCGGCTCACCTTCACACCCGCACGTGCGAATGATGTACGGCCGTGAGGCATCCCGCATCCGGCAGTATGTGGCGGTCGTCATCGATTTCTGATCGTTGTGATGAGAGTGATGATTGACGGAAGCGATTTGACGGGTGAACCATCCGTGTCGTCGGCGTGCGACTGTACGCGTGCGGATGTCGCCGTCTCGTCGGTCCACTGCAGGGCGCCCTGTTGGTAGCCAGACGGCTCGTATGCCGCGAGGACGGTCGGCATACCACCAGCGGGCCTGGCTCCCATTCGAGATCGTCGACTAGTTGGGCGGATCATTCCTGTCAGGGCCAGGATGAGAAACGACAGAGCGAGCCCGAAGGTCAGCCCACCAAGGGCCCGTCACAAGAAACTTGCTGAACAGATCTCACGAAACATGGCCCGTCGCCGTCTACGGGGCATGACTGTTTCGCTCGAAGCTCCTCCCGCCCGGTCGGCAGGTTTGACCACATCGCAATTGGAAACCGTGCACCCGCGTCTGGGATAGCGCCAATCTGCCGCCGACGTCTGGGTACGCGGCGACTTTCCTCACACTGGCGGTGGCGACCAACCCGACCCTCGCTGCGACGCTGACCACGGTGAACTTTGGCGAAGCCGACGCCGTGGCGGCTGCCGTCGAGGCGCTTCTTCTATGGCGTCAACGCACGTTCCGAGTGACCTCGTAACGTCGCCACCACATGTCTCGCAAGCTGCCGTTCGATGCCCTCGTCGAGATCCACGGCCCGACCGTGCTTCGAGTCTGGTCGGAAACCTTCCTGTCGGCGATGAAGGCGTATCCGTCGCTGCCCGACGACGCCAACGTCGAGGCGTGGCTCGTGACGATCGCCCATCGCCGAGCGATCGACATCGGACGCGCCCGCAGCCGGCGCGCGGTGCCGACCGACTCCATCGACGACCGCGCCGACGGACCCGGTGGCATCGAACCAGACACCGAGCTAGAGGCCGCGCTCGAAGCGTTGCCCGACAAGCAACGCCAGTCGGTCGCCTACCACTACCTGGCCGGCCTTCCCTACGCCGAGGTCGCATCGGTCCTGGGCGGGACTGCAGAAGCGGCACGTCGAGCTGCCGCCGATGGGATCGCGACACTCCGGCGCTCCAAGGTCGGGTCATCCAGTTGGAACACAGAAAGAGCACTCGATGAACAACGAATCTGATCTCACCGAAGAACTGCAACAGGCTCTCATCGTGGACCCCGATCACCTCGGCCGTCTTCGCCATCGACTCGCGGTAGCAGCCGAGGCCGGCGATCTGCTCGACGTCGCTTACCGCACTGTCGACAGCCCCGTCGGCAGCTTGCTGCTCGCTGCCACCGACACCGGACTGGTGAGAGTCGCCTACGCCAACGAGGACCACGACCGCGTGCTGCAGGCGTTGTCCGATCGGATCAGCCCGCGCATCTTGCACCATCCAGCGCGACTCGACGCCACCGCTCGGGAACTCGACGAGTACTTCGCCGGCCGCCGACACACGTTCAGTTTGACCCTCGACTGGCGACTGTCGACCGGGTTCCCCGCCACCGTGCTGCAGCACCTCACGGACATCGAATACGGCCACACCGCCAGCTACGCGACCGTCGCCCATCTCGCCGGTCGCCCCAAGGCGTTCCGCGCCGTCGGTACCGCGTGCGCCACGAATCCGTTGCCGGTTGTCGTGCCCTGCCACCGCGTTGTCAAATCAGATGGCAGCATGGGCGGTTACCTCGGCGGCCCGGGGGCCAAAGCCACGCTGCTCGAACTCGAGGCGGCCGCATGACTCGAGCAAGCGCCAAGGTCACCCCGCTTGTTCGGCGCATCGACGAACTCGACTGGAACCGAACGGTCGTCGGCCTCGACGATGTCGGCGTTGCCACTACCGGCCCGATTCTCACCTCGGACGAGTGCGGGCGGCTCCGCGCCCTCTACGACCAAGCCGAGCGGTTCCGCTCCACGATCGACATGGCCCGCCACCGCTTCGGCCAGGGGCAGTACCGCTACTTCGCTCACCCTCTGCCGGCCGCCGTCGCCGAACTGCGAGCGTCGTTCTGGCCGCACCTGCTCTCGATCGCACGCGACTGGGCGGCCAGACTCAACCAGCCAGCCCCCTGGCCCGACGACTTCGATACATGGATCGCGCAATGCCACGCCGCAGGCCAGACCCGACCGACACCGCTGATGTTGCGCTACCAACCCGGCGACTGGAACGCACTACACCGCGATCTCTACGGCGAACTGGTCTTCCCACTGCAGGTCGTGCTCGGCCTCGACTCGCCGGTCGGCGACTACAGCGGCGGCGAGTTCATCGTCGTTGAGCAACGCCCACGCGCCCAATCACGAGCCACAACGCTCACGATCCCCCAAGGACACGGCATCGTCTTCACCACACGGGACCGCCCGATCCGATCCACTCGCGGCTGGACTGCTGCCCCGATGCGCCACGGCGTCAGCACCCTGCACACTGGATTACGACACACACTGGGACTCGTCTTCCACGACGCCAAGTAGTCCTCGTCAGTTCGTCCCCAGCCCGACCAAGGGAACGCTCGGTGGTCACCGCCGTGACAAGACCTTCGGGCTACTCGACCGCCCTGCGACCCAGCGGGCCATAGCCCGGAGCGGCTACTTGAACCAGCAGCGACGCTGTATCGATTCAGCGCGAGCACACGGAAGCGCGGAGGCTCTATGTGGTCGCACAGAAATTCGGCAGCATCCGAAACACACGAGAACTGCGCACTGAGCCGGCGCTCGAGGGGCACATTCGACCCACGCACGGAGCCTTGCGTCGGTGACGTTGTCATCTGCTGTTGAGGTTCCGCGATGTGGTCAGCTTCGTCGCAATCTGCGCCGGGTACGCAGTGCAACGCCACATCATCGACAGTCCCATCGTGCGTTGCGCTACCTCCGATCAGTGGGAGTGCGAAGCGAATTACGCGATCCTCCATACGAAGCTCTCGGACACGACCACCGTCTTCAATGTTGGCCGATCGTTGGACACGATCGTGCGAGCCGATGCCTGTCTTCGTTTCTCACTGCGCGAGTGCATCTACGACCGTGAAATAATTCCGAACGCCATCATCTACCCGGTCTGACAACCCGACCTACTCGCGAAAACAACTGGAGGACACAATGCGTTTCGGCATCTTCATGGCACCGTTCCACCCACCGGCGGGGCAGGACCCGATCTCTGCGGTCCAGCGCGACCTGGAGGTCGTGCAGCTTCTCGACCGTCTCGGCTACGAAGAGGCGTGGATCGGAGAACACCACTCCGCAGGATCCGAAATCATCCCAGACCCGATGATATTCATCGCCTACGCCGCGCCGCAGACCCGTCACATCAAACTCGGCACCGGCGTGCTCTCGCTGCCGTACCACAACCCGCTGCTCGTGGCTGACCGCGCCTTCTTCCTCGACCAACTCCTGCGCGGCCGATTCATGCTCGGCCTCGGGCCGGGCGCATTGCCCGGCGACGCAGCCATGCTCGGCATCTCCATCGAGGACCAGCGCGGC
>JANMQX010000291.1:0-13022 GCA_031370745.1 Ilumatobacteraceae bacterium | reverse complement strand
GCGTCTGCAAGGCTGACCAAACCGAGAAGCTGGTCGCTGTCAATGGCGAGCGTTTCGAACTGCAAAGAACGGGCCTCGGTGTTGTCGGTGCCGTCGAGCGCAACCCTAATGACAGTCCCGTCCGGGTAGATGTACACGTCGGCGAGGTCCTTCGGACGCCAGTAGTCGGCTGGACCGTAGGTCCAGAATCCCATCGTCAGCACCGGCCGCGGATCATCAGGATTGACAGCAGCGAGAACCTTGGCGGTCACCTCCGACGTGCTGGCCGACCGCGTACCGTCGTCAACAGAAGCGCACCCGACAACCGTGGCAACCAAACACCAGGCGAGCCCTAGCCGCATCACGCTTGTATGACGTTCGTGATCGCCAGCTTGGTTCCGACGCACACGGAGAAACTACCGCGCTCCAACAGAGCACATATCTGCTGCGGCCGTTCCGTGCGGTCGAAGGAATACGCGGTTAGCACAGAACGTGCGCCCCTAACGACGCCCTCGCCCGGTTGGTGAGCGAGCGGTGTGTCTGCGGCGCCGGCCCTCGATATCGGCGCCGCGACGGTCCTCGCCGTGCACCATGCAGTGGTCACGGATTGGTCACAGAATGGTCACGGATTTTTTAGAACAGGTCAATATCGGGCATCACCAGATGAACAGGGCACAGGTACAAAAGCCGGTCTGACCTGCACCTATTGATACTTGCTGACACCAACTAACACAGGCTGACAGGGCCGGATTCGGGTTCGATTCCCGTCCACCTCCGCCACAACGCCGCGTCACCAATTCCGAGTGCCGGGTAAGAACCGAGGCTGCACAGGCGCGGACGAGCGCCCCGCGAGCGCGGCGAAACCGCGTCCAGTCACAGAGATTGATGGACGGCCGCCACCATCACCAGCAAATCAGCGAGAGCTTGACACCGGCACCGTTTGACCCGTCAAAGATTTGGGCACTAGCGGATACTGACCCATACAGGTACGAGAAGGTACGAGCCATGGAAGATCAAACGAATGTTGCCCCGCCTACCGCCAAGTTGGGGCTGCGCCTCACCTTGACCGTCGTAGCGTTGATCCTGGTCGCGATTCCGTTCGCGTTCTTGCTCCTTCAGGTGCTCGTCAAAGGCCCGCTGACACGTGTCGACCAACGAATCGCTGACCAGCAGAATCGGTACAACCTTCGCGATGGGTACCGCGTGCATCTCGCCAAGCTGGTGACCCACCTCGGATCGACCCTTGTGTTGATCGCGGTCGTGGTGGTGGTCGCCGTGTTTCTCGCGGTGTTCCGCCACCGCCGCCGTCAGGCACTGTTTCTGGTGACAACAGCGGTGCTCGGTGTGGTCACCAACAACATCATCAAGACCGTGGTCGGTCGAAGTCGGCCGCATTTCACCGACGCTGTGGCGCACGCGTTGGGCAAGAGCTTCCCGTCCGGTCATGCGATGAACTCGACCGTGGTCTATGGATCGTTGCTGCTACTTGCATGGCCTCGCCTGCGCACCGGTCTCCGGCGGGCCCTCGCCGCGGCGGTTACGGCTGTGTTGATTCTGGCGATCGCCGCCTCACGGGTCGCGCTGGGTGTTCACTACGTCTCCGACGTGGTCGCAGGCATCGTGCTCGGTGCGGCACTCGTGCTCGCATCAGCTGCCGCGTTCACGGCGTGGCAGCACGAAGGTGGGCGTCTCCCGCAGGCGATCGAGAACGCACCGACCGTGGGCGAAGCGGCGGCCGATGTTCCGAGCAGCGTATAACAGCGCTCAGACGGTCAGCGCTTGTTCGAGCACTCGGCGTTGACGCTTCTCCTCGCGCAATGTCAACACGATGATGAACACATCGAACACGCTCAGCACAACGAGACTGATCGACGGCTTGGTCAACATCCGATACAGCTGATAGGCGATGAACAGGCCCAGCATGACGACCATCCCCTTGTAGGCCCACAGGTGTTCACGGAGGATCTCGACCACCAACACGATCTTGGTGACACCATGAACCAACAAGTAGATCGCCGCGAACGTCCGACCACCCGCCGCAAAGTCGTGGGCGCTTCGCAGGATGTGCCGAGCGATGAAATCATTCGGGTCCGTACCGATTTCGTGCTGCGTGACGGCTTTGGCCAACTGGTTGATGCGCGCCGGTGCGACCAGCAGCAGCAGAACGCCACCGACGACCTCGAGCACACCATCTACGGCTTTGAGGATGATCGACCACAGAAACACACGGTCGAGTTCGTTCGTCGGCTTGAACACGGGCACCCCTCCAACATAGAGGCGCCTCCACTCTTGAACGCCCAAGCCGCATACACCGGTCGTAGCGGTGGCCTCGAGTCACCACATCCCAACGAGCAGAGTCGACCGGGTTCTCGACCGCGTCTAGGTCTTGGTACGTCTGGGAGTCCATCGCCGTTTCGGCTTCTCGGCCGCAAGCTCCGGCTCGAGCAGATGCTCGAGGCAACAGAACGTCAACAGCCGGCCAACCGATTCCGACGGTCGGCGAATCTGTAGCGCCCCACCGGCATCACGCCGGCGCATCGACTGCCTCAGCAACACGGCGAGCCCACTCGAGTCCATGAAGTCGACAGCCGAGAGGTCGACGACGACTCGCTCCTCGTCTGCGACGTCGTCGAGCGCCGCGCTGAGCTCGTCGGCGGTGGCGATGTCGATTTCCCCGCGCACGGTCGTGACGGCCAGCCCGTCGGCATGCGAGACGTCGACGAAGATACCCGTGTGTGACACGGCAAGACATTTCCCGCCGGCGGCTGGTCGCAAACGGCGATTTCGTCAGGGCGTCAGGGCGTCAGGGGTGTCAGGGCAAGGCTGATCATCCCAGACCTCGGACTGCACCCCGCGGACCAGGTGTCGGCCCTCAACTCACCGATGAGTGCCTGCCCGTGATTCGTTTGCCGTTGCGGTAGCGAAGTTGGTGGCGCAACGTGCCGTCGGCACGCCACTTCGACACTGCCGGACTCCCGTTTGCCGCGTCGCTGCGCTGGCCGTCGCGGTAGTGCTCCTCGTAGTGCAGTCGGCCGTTGGCGAAGAAACCGCGAACCGCCGGGTCACGATCGGACGGGTCCTGGAGCTTGCCCCTGTCGTAGTACATCTCGTACTTCACCTGGCTGTCGGCGCGATATCGGCGATAGGCAGGGTGGTTGCGACCCGGATTGTCGAGCAGGCCGTCGGTGAACCAGGCGACATACGACTCGGCTCCCTTGAACGATCTGCGCACGCGGCCGCTGAAGTCGGCCGGTATCTCGCTTTCGTCGTTGACGTCGAGCGTCGATATGACGCGGAACGACATCGAGTTGGGGAGCAATTCCACAACAGTCATATCGAACGAATGACACCCGAACTTAAGTCACAGCCTTGTTTCGTATTGAGTGATCACCAGTTCCACCCTCACAAGCCCAGCCTCGGGAGGGTCCGACGGCGAGAACGTCGACTCCGTTCCGGTGGCATGCCAACCGACTTTTTCGTAAAACGCACGTGCTCGAGGGTTGTCGCGCAACGCCCACAGAATGGCGGTAGTAAAACCCTCGTCGCGCAGGAACTCCTCGCAGCGACTCATCAACGCTCCTGCTGCCCCACTGCCCCAGGACGATGGGTGCAGGTAGAACCCGTAGATCTCGCCTCGTGCCGTCGGCGCCTCGCTGGTTGCGGGGCGTGTTGCATCCGAACCGGCGATTTCCGGGCCGGCATGCCCGAACCCGACGACGCGTTCGTGGATCGTGGCGACGAAGAGCCGGCTGCCGATGTCGGATTGCCACGTCCAGGCCCGCCATCGATCGCGCCGAATCGTGGCAAACGCTTCGGCGTCGAGGTATTCGTCAGGTAGCACTCCGCGGTACGCCTGGCGCCAGGCGTCGATGTGCGCCGTGGCCAGCGCATCTGCGTCGTCGATGACGGCATCGCGTACTTCGATCATGTCACGACCATGACGCAGAGGGGTGGCCGTTGGCCGAACCTTTGCCGGGTATCGGCAGGGCTGTCACTCAGACAGCAAGCAGGTCGCGGGCGCCGGTGTCACTCGACGGGTGACGCAACTTGCTCATCGCCCGCGCTTCGATCTGACGGATGCGCTCGCGAGTGAGGTTGAAATGCTCGCCAACCTCCTCGAGCGTGCGCGGTTCGCCACGGTCGAGACCGAATCGCAGCTTCAGGATCTCGCGCTCGCGCTCGTCGAGCGGCGCCAACAGGCGGGCGATCTCTTCTGGGAGCAGGGCTGTGGCCGCGACCTCGAATGGCGACTCCGCCGAACGGTCTTCCACGACGTCGCCCAGTTCGGCGTCGCCGTCTTCGCGCAGCGGCTCGCTGAGCGACAACGGCTCTGCGGCGAATCGCAACGCCTCGGTGACCTTGTCTTCTGGCATCTCGACTTCTTTGGCCAGTTCTGACAAGGTTGCTGGGCGGCCGAGTTTCAGCTCGAGTCGGCTGCGAGCCTTCTGCAGGCGAGCCAGCGTGTCGCCGGCGTGAACTGGAAGGCGAATGGTGCGCCCGGTGTTGGCGATGCCGCGGGTGATCGCCTGACGGATCCACCACGTCGCGTAGGTCGAGAACTTGAAGCCCTTCCGCCAGTCGAACTTCTCGACGGCGTGCATGAGGCCAAGGTTGCCCTCTTGGATGAGGTCGAGCAGCGGAAGACCAGACGCCTGGTACTTCTTGGCGATCGAGACAACGAGCCGAAGGTTGGATTGCACGAACGCCCGTTCGGCATCTTCGCCTTCCCGTGACGACCGGCGTAGTTCGCGCTTCTTGGCAGCGGTCAGATCCTTGCCGATTTGGTCGAGCTCTTCGATCGCAGCCTTACCAGCCTCGATTTGCTTGGCGAGTCGAACCTCGTCGTCCTTGGTGAGCAACATGTACTGCCCGATATCCGTCAGATACAGGCGGACTAGGTCTTCTTCGTCGCGCTCTACTCGATCTTTCGCCACGAATGCTCCTCGAACGGTGAGTTGTTCACCTCCCGGTAACCCGAGCGGCAGATGCCTCATGGTACCCAGCAGGTCAAGCACCTCACACCCCCCGTTGTCAAATCATGGATCATCGAGGATTCTGATACAGACGTACCGGGTATCGTTCGCTGGCATGGCATCCCTGCCAGACGGCAGCTCAAACGGCGACGAGGTCGAGCTAGCGATCGTGACGATGCGCTTCGACGCCGCCGATGCGGATTCTTTGATGGCGGTGCTGTCGAAGTACGTGGTGCTGACCCGGATGCAACCCGGTTGCCGCAACGTCGATCTCTGTGCCTCAGCCACCCAACCGGGCCGTTACCTGGTGATTCAAAAGTGGGATTCAGCGGTTACCCAACGCACGCATTTCGATAGCGAGTTGATGGTCGAGATGGCCAAGGCCTGCAACGGATTACTGACCAACGCGCCCGACATCGACCTGTGGGATGGGGCCAGTGCCCACGACCTGATCTAACCAAGATCACACTCAGAATCACGGTCGGCGGCTGTAGCGTTCGATCTGTTACTCGTTCGCCCAAGGAGGCGTCCATGGCAAACCCAATACTCAACGACAAGACCTGGAACAAGGCCGTGCGAGACCCGGGTTGGGCCGCACCCGACCCCGACACTCGCCGCACTCCCATCACCGATGGCCCGATCAGTGGGTGGCACTCGCAGGTGATGACCGTCGGTGGCACGATCAGCGCGACCGGCGTGTTGATGGTCGTGTTGCTCGCAGCTGCGGTTGTCGGCTGGCAGATGGGCCCAGAGAACTCAGGCAGCCAAGTCGGACGGTTTCCGGCACTCGCCCTGGGCGGCATCCTCATCGGTTTTGCCTGCGCGATAGCGATCTACTTCAAGCCGATGTGGGCCAAGGTCCTCGGTCCGGTGTACGCCGTTGGTGAGGGCTTCTTCCTCGGGGTCATCTCCAAGGCATACGAGGGGTACCAACACGGCATCGTCATCCAGGCCGTCGGCGCCACACTCGGCGTCTTCGCTGTGATGCTCCTGCTGTATCGAACCCAGATCATCAAGGTCACCGACCGGTTCCGCCGGGTCGTCATCACCGCAACGATGGGGTTGATGGTCTTCTACCTGTTCTCGTTCATTCTCAACCTGTTCGGTGGCGGCGTCTCGTTCCTTCACTCGACGAGCTTGCTGAGCATCGGCTTCAGCGTCTTCGCAGCCGGCCTGGCGGCCATGAACCTGGCGATCGATTTCGACTTCATCGAAAAAGGCGTCAAGCAAGGTCTGCCAAAGGGCATGGAGTGGTTCGCCGCCTTCGCTCTGGTCATCACACTGGTGTGGCTGTATCTCGAGCTGCTGCGCCTGCTCAGCAAGTTGCAACGGCGTTAGAGCGTTTGCAGGAACCCCAGCAGTGCTTCATTGAACGCTGCTGGGGCTTCTTGCTGTGTCCAGTGACCCACTCCTTCGAGGATCGTTGAGCCGCGGAAGTCGGGCAGCACGTTGCGCATCCGTTCGACACCCGAGGGGTCCATCACGTTGACGACGTCCTGGGTGCCACCGATGAAGTAGACGGGCATGCTGACGCGCTCGGGGGGCAGATCTTTGATGACGTCGAAATTGGCATCGAGGTTTCGGTAGTAGCTGATCGGGCCGAAGAATCCGCTGTGGGCAAA
The DNA here is from genome assembly GCA_031370745.1 of Ilumatobacteraceae bacterium. GTDB lineage: Bacteria > Actinomycetota > Acidimicrobiia > Acidimicrobiales > Ilumatobacteraceae > JAENVT01. The sequence goes on along the minus strand of JANMQX010000291.1, from coordinate 6,448 downwards.
CTCGCCGGCGTAGGTCTGCAGATCTTCTTCGGACAGCCACGCTCCCTCCGGACCGACGAATGGCCGAGGCGGGGCAGTGCTCATCATCGTCAGGAAGCCGGTGCCCGCCATCGGCGGAACCTCCGCTGAGGTGTTGCGCTGCGCGAATCGTACGCCACTCGCTCCCCACATGACTCGGGCCAAGGAGTCGTAGGGATCGGCGTCGAGCTCGTCCTCGGCGACGCCAGGTTGCTGGAAGTAGAGGATGTAGAAGAAGCGGTCGCCGTACATCATCTTCATCAGCTGTGTCGGCGGAGCAGGCCATTGCACGAACGGCACACTGACCCCGACGACAGCGCGCACGCGTCGCGGGTGAAGGCGGGCGAGGTCCCACACGATCAGCGCGCCCCAGTCGTGACCGACGAAGAAGGCGTCGTCCTGGCCGAAATGATCGAGCAAACTCAAGAGATCGTCGGTGAGATTCCTGATGCCGTAGGCGGCGATCTCGTTTGGTGCGCCGGAATGGCCATAGCCGCGCTGGTCGGGGGCGATCACGTGGAAACCGGCCTCGGCGAGGGGCGCCATCTGATGCCGCCACGAGTACGCCAATTCAGGGAAGCCGTGGCACAACACCACGGTCGGATTTGCCGGGTCACCCGCGTGGTGAACGCGCAGTGTCACGCCATTGACGTCGATATCGCTGACGGTTGTGTCGGTCTTCACTGCGAGTCTGGCTGACCGACGGCCGCACAGATTGCCTCGAACTCGTCCCAAGTCAGGGCGTCGCTGGCCCACAAGCGGTTGAACGCCTGGTCGGCCTCGTCGGTGAAGCCATGACGGTTGCGAAAGTTGTAGCGCCAGCGCTGCTGGTTCACGTCGATTCCCAAACGTTCGAGCCGGCCGACGCAGTAGGTCTCCCAAGCGGCCACTTGCGCCAGTGTCAGGTCGTCGTCGGGAGGAGCCTCGTCGAACCCGCCGACAAGCCGATCCCTGACCCGAAGCAACACCCGGCCAAGCGATGTGGCGGTGGCAACCTCGCTCTGTTGGCGCGGTCGCTTGGTGTCTTCGAAGGCTCCGCTCTCGGCGCGGATCGAGATCGCGTCGCCAATTTCGACACGTGTGCGTGACAGCGGCGTCGTCTCGTCGACTTCGACGAGGAGATCGCGATCATCGAGACCCAGTGACGCCAACAACTCCTCGGCGACGCGTTGGATCATCGCCGCGTCGTATGCGACGAAATTGAATGCTTGCGGCGTGACCGTGACGCTCATGACGTAACTCTCATGACGTAACTCTCATGACGACGCGCGGGCCTGGGCAACGAAGGCCTTGCGTTCGTTGAGTGCCGACATGCTCACATCGGCGATCTCTTCCACCTCGGTGTCGGTGAACCCGGCAAGTTCGCGGAAGCGTCGGGCAAGCCCGATCGGTGATTCCTCACTGTCGCTGCGGGTGCCGCCATAGCTGAACAGCTTGTCGACGACGCTCTGGAACTCGAGGGCTTTCCTGCGCCGTTCGGGATCGTTCTCCGTGACTTTTCGCAACCAGTCGCTGCCCATCTTCACGTGGGTCACTTCGTCGGCGAGCATCCAGTCCTCGCAGAACTCGAGGTACGGGTCGCCGGCGAGATCGCCGAACTCCTTCATCGTCGTGAACACATCGATCGCCAGTCCTTCGAGGGCCCTGTTCACTCCCGCCAGACGAAGTACGGGGTCGCTGCTGCAGGCAGCTTCGAACAGCACCGTGTTCTCGGCGAATTGGCCGATCTCAGTGCCCATCCAATCGCTCAGCATGACGCTGATCTCGACGTGACGGGCTTCGTCCCAGGCCTGGCGGGCCATGTCCATCTTGAGGGCGAAAGGCACGGTGTCGGTGGCCCCCACCGCGCCGGCCGCGACGGTCTCGAAGTCGTGGCAGGTGCGACCGGCACCCTCGAGCGCTTGGATCTCGCCGACAAAGATGCCGTGCATCAGACCCCGGGCTGCGTCGCTGGCGTCGCGACGTGAGGGCGTCAGGCGATTGTTGTTGCGTGTCTGCTGACTCGGCTGGAACACCGTGCGCGGGTCGCCCATCCGTTCGCGGTTGGTGATGGTGTGGAACCGCTCGTCGCGAGCCAGTTCCTCGACGGGGAAGAACTGTCTCATCCGCCCTCTCCCATCGGGCCACCGATCGAACCTGGCCCGGCGATCCCGCCGGCTTCGAGCATCAACTTCTCGAGACGGGCCTGATGCGCCGCGGCTCGATCGACCTCTTCGGGTGTCTCGATCAACGATTGCAGCAACATCTCGCCGTCGCGCCAGTCGTCGAACTCGTCCTGCAGGATGAAGTTGATCGAACGAATTGTCGGTGCATCGGTGATCTGGCTGGTGTTGTTGCGGTGATAGGTGTAGGCCGAGATGAAGTGCGGGATGTACACGCGATACACGCCGACCAACTTCTCGATCGTCATGTCGGGCGCCTCCGGCTCCGTCAGTGCTTCGACGAATCGGACCATCGCGTCGTTGGCCGGTTGCGTCAGCCGGTCGGGGTTCATCTCGCGAAGCTCAGGCAGCCGCTTGTGCCACAGCTCTGCGTGCCAGGCGTGCTTGTAGCAATGCGTGCCGAGGCGCATCTTCACGTCGAGTTCTGGGACTGTGGCCACCCATCCGCCCAACGCTTCGAACAACTTCATCTCGGCCCACTTGTAGTTGCCGACCCGGCGCGCCGATTCCTCGACGTCGAATGCGCCTGGCAGCTCGCGGCGATCCCACGGCGCGAACGGTGCCCTCGGCTTGTGTGGATCGGCCACGTTGCCCCCTCTGACGCTTGGCGAATAGGTCACCGCCGGCCTATCGATGGCGGACTCCTCTCGTCGGACAGTAGCGGCCCTGATTCGCAACAGTTCAACGCGGAGGTCCGAGCGTGCCGTGGTGCGTTGTCGCCATCCATGCCTGTTCTGCTTCGCCGAGCGGTGTGGCCGGTGGTCCATCCTCTCGATACTCGAGCAGCATCGATCGCCATGGCGCGGTCACCTGCAACTTGCCGAGGATCGCGCTGACACCCCACACCACGCGGTCGAGGATCACGAAACTCGGTGGCATGTTGAGCTTTTCGATCACCTCGGCATGCGGTCCCTTGACGTCGATGATGGTCGCCATGGCGTCACGGACGAACTCGCGGGTGAACGTGAAGGTGTCGGTGAGGTACGGCATATACGGAGTGCTGACGTAGTCGTATACCTGCTGCGGTGCCAGGCCGTGGCCGGCGCGGAGGAAACCGATCTCCTCCATCACGGCGACGAGTCGCTCGGGATCGCGGTGCACCACGATCGCGTCCAGGCTCGGAGCCAGCTGTTGCCATTCCCCAGGTGTCCATCGTTTCACCAGCCCGAAATCCAAGAAGGTGACACTTCCGTCGACAGCGAAGCGGTAGTTGCCGGGGTGGGGATCGCCGTTGAAGGCACCCAGCCGGTGCACCGCGTACTGGGCAAAGCGCCAGATCGACTCGCCGGCGCGTCGGCGGGCCGGCGGGTCCGAACCTGATTCGAAATCGGCCCATGACAAGCCGTCGACCCACTCGCTGGTGAGCACTCGTTTGGTGCTGGTGGATGGGTCGACGGCGGGGATCGCGATGAACGGGTGCCCGGCAAAGTGGTTGCTGAACTCAGTCTGGTTCGCTGCCTCCAACTCGTAGTCGAGCTCGTCGCGCATGCGATTTCGCAGCTCGTCGACAAGACCTTTGGCGTCGAGCCCCTCCAACACCTAGGCGGTGCCGAGCCGGTAGAACGCCTCGGCATTGTCGAGATCGCCGTCGATCGCCTCCGCCACGCCTGGGTACTGCACCTTCACCGCCACATCGCGTCCGTCGCGCGTGACGGCACGATGCACCTGACCGACGCTCGCCGCCGCGATCGGCACGACCTGCCAATCGAGGAAGATGCGTTCGGGTGGCTGCCCGAGCTCGTCAGTGATCATCTTGGAGGCCAGTGCCGGAGCCATTGGTGTGGCGTCGGACTGCAATGTGGCCATCGCCTTCTGCGCGTCGTCGGGCAGGGCTTCCATGATGAAGCTCAGCAGCTGGCCGAACTTCATCAACGCCCCCTTCATGTTGCCGAGCTCGCGGGCGACATCCTCCGACGTCCTGATCGCGAACTGTTGGTCCATCTCGTCGCGCTGGGCGCGATGCCCCAATCGACGCAGACGGTGGATGAAATAGCGGCCCCCGTTACGTGCAGTCAGTCGCCACACGCGAGCCGTGCGGCGCCAGCGAACCAGCCGGCTCACGCCAGTCGGCGCGCCGTCGGATTGGCCGCGAGGAGATCGTGTGGTAGCGGTGCGCCGGTGACCTCGTCGGTCCAGTACGTACCGGCGTCGAGACGAGCAAGTGCCACCTCGACGTCGGCGAGGTCACGCTCGATGCCATCGAGGTCGAGAGGCAAGTTGCCAGGGTCGCTCATTGACCGGAATCGTAACCGTGCTCGACGGATCTTGGCCTACTGTTCGGTCGTGGCCCAGGTTCGACTCGAGCACATCACCAAATCGTTCGGGGTAGGCACGGCAGCGGTGAAGGCGGTCGACGACGTGTCGCTCGATGTCGAGGATCACGACTTCATGATTCTGCTCGGCCCATCTGGTTGCGGCAAGAGCACCTTGCTGCGAATGGTGGCTGGTCTCGAGAATCCCACCAGCGGCGACATCTTCATCGGCAACACGAAGGTCAACGACATCGAGCCGAAGATGCGCGACGTGGCGATGGTCTTTCAGAGCTACGCGTTGTACCCCCACAAGACCGCGCAGGCCAACATCGAGTTCCCGCTCAAGGTCCGCGGCGAGTCGAAGGTCGATCGCGCCGCCAAGGCCAAGTCAGCGGCAGAGGCGTTGGGCCTCAGCGAGTACCTCGATCGCAAACCGGGTCAGCTCAGTGGTGGTCAACGTCAGCGCGTTGCGCTCGCTCGGGCCATCGTGCGCCAGCCGGCGGTGTTCTGCATGGACGAGCCACTGTCGAACCTCGACGCGAAATTGCGCGGCGAGACCCGGGCAGAACTTGTCGACCTGCATCGCCGGCTCGACGCGACGATCCTCTATGTCACCCACGATCAGGTCGAAGCAATGACCATGGGCACACGCGTCGCGGTGATGAGCCGCGGCCAGCTTCAGCAGATCGGCACTCCTCAAGAGGTGTACGCCAAACCCGAGACCGTGTTCGTGGCCACCTTCATTGGAACACCGCCCATGAACGTGATGCCAGCGGGCATGTTCGAGCGCAGCGACTCCTTGGTGGGTGTGCGGCCGGAGCATCTGCGGGTCTCGACGAACGGCGGTCTGCCGGTGACCGTTCGCATGGTCGAGCAGCTCGGCCACGAGACCTTGCTGATCTGCGATGCGTCGGGTACGAGGGTCGTCGTGCGTCAGGATGCCGAACTCGTTGCACCCGCGATTGGTGCCGAGCTCAAGCTCGACGCAGCCGAGCCCCACCGTCACCGGTTCGACCCGGTCACGCTGCGCCGGGTGGACGGATGAAACGAAAGTGGCGCGACCTGCCGGTCGCTATGGGCATGTTGGTGCCATCGGCGGCGATCCTCGGCGTGTTCGTGGTGTATCCGTTGGTGCGGGCGATCCAACTCGGCCACCTGCGTTGTGACGCGACGGGGAAGCGGTGTCGAGAGGGCGGATGGGGCCAGTACATCGACGTTTTCCGCAGCAACCAGTTCCAGCACGCCTTGGCCAACACGATCCGTCTGGCCCTGATGACAGTCCCCGTCGGGCTCGCGTTGGGAATCGGGCTTGCCGTTCTGGCCGACAAGCAGATCCGCGGGGTCGGCTTCTTCCGTACGGTGTTCTCATCGACCGTCGCCACCAGTGTCGCCGTTGCCAGCCTGGTGTGGTTCGTCCTGCTGCAGCCCCAAGTCGGGGTCTTGCCCGATCTGTTCCATGGGCTGGTTCCGTCCCTGAAGCAGCCCGGTCTGCTGCAGGATCCCGGTACAGCGCTACCCGCTGTAGCGCTCAGCAGCATCTGGGCGAGCCTCGGGTTCACATTCATCGTCATGACGGCGGCGCTGCAGGGCATCCCACGCGAGTTGTACGAAAGCGCGTTCGTCGACGGGGCGGGAGGGTGGATGCGGTTCACCAACGTCACGATCCCGATGCTCGGCCCGACAATCCTTTTCACCTCGGTGGTGCTGACAACCCGGGCCTTCCAGGCATATGGCGAGGTGGCGTTGCTCACCCAGGGCGGACCGAACCCGCAACGCCCGACTGAGTCGGTGGCGTACCTGATCTATGGACAGACCTCGCTGATCAAGAACGACATCGGTCTGAAGTCAACGGCGGCGGTCCTGCTGTTCTTCGTGTTGCTCGTACTCGCCTTCGTGCAGTTCCGCGGCCTCGACAAGCGAGTGCACTATGGCACTTAGATCTGGGGCGGGTAGATCTGGGGCGGGTAGATCTGGGGCGACTGATACTGGCGCGACCGAGGTTGTGCGCGGCGCACG
>JANMQX010000277.1:0-2700 GCA_031370745.1 Ilumatobacteraceae bacterium | reverse complement strand
GGCGACCAGCCGTTGTTCGGCGACGTCGTGCGCTACGAGTTGTTGTGCCGCCTGCACTACCGCCAAGGCGAGCTCGGCGTCTGACCGCTCGATTACCCCGTGTCTCTAGATGTCGGGATTGATCATCCAGGCCAGCATGCGCATGTCATCCTTGCGTGGTGGAAAACTACCCACGCGGTCGGCGACCTGCTGGCGTAGCCACGGCATCGCCGCGGCCATCCTCGTACCCGGGCAGAGCGTCGCGCCGATCCCGCGATGCCCGACGATGTTCGGAAACACCAGCTTGGTCGAATCCGTGGTGATGAACTCATCGCTGCCGAGGGGATCGATCCTGTGGCGTTGCGCCTCCCATGATGCCAGGTGGATCAGGCTGTCGATCGCTGCGCCCGACGGCGTCGTCTTCATGAAGTTGCCGATCAGGGCGATGCCGCATGTGCCCGCGTTGCGGCCCTTGGTGTGGCCGCCGATGATCGCGTTGCCGGAGCCATCTTCTCCGGTGTGCAGTTCGTTCTTGCCGTACTTGCGAGCGCGGCGACCCTCGAAGATCTCGCCATCGGGACCGATGAGAAAGTTGTAACCGATGTCGGTGAACCCCCTCCCAACCACGTGCAGTTCGTACCCGAAGCGCACGGTGGCCGCAGGGTCCTTGGCGCCATTTGGGCTCGCAGTGTGATGGACGACGATCTTGCGGATGGGGGCGTACCCGATCACGCGGCTGTTGCGAATTGACTCGTCGGCGCCCCATTGGGCGCGGGTCACGATGGCTGGCGCCGAAATATGAGTGATGACCGGTGCCTTCGCCGTCGACTTCGGCTTGGCCTGGGCGACCTGAGAGTCGAACGAGGCGGCGGCCGCAATGGTGGTGGCACCTGCAGCCGCCAGTCGCAAGAAGCGGCGGCGCGGGAATGCATCTTCACCGACGCATTGCTCGCACATGGGAGTCTCCTTCGGTTGGGACTCCACCCGCCACCGGCCGCACACAGTACTTGCCCGGGCTGCGGCAGGGTGGGCATACCCGCAACCTGCAACAAACGTTGTGGCGCGACCTCGGTCGGACCCGGTACGATTCGTGCACCGTTCGGGCCAGCGTCGTCCCGTGCGCCACCTAGCCGTACACCGACTCCGTGGAGCCAAACAGATGCGCACTCAACCTCAAACGGGCCCTCCCGCGCGGCAGGGTCTCTATGACCCTCGGTTCGAACACGATGCTTGCGGTGTTTCATTCGTCGCCAGCATGAAGGGCGTCGCCAGCCGGTCGATCGTGGCCATGGGTCTCGGCGCGCTCTGCAATCTGCAGCACCGTGGGGCAACCGGCGCCGAGGCCGACACCGGAGACGGCGCCGGAATCTTGATCCAGATCCCCGACCGCTTTCTGCGCGAGGTCGTTGCTTTCGAACTGCCGCAGGCAGGCGCGTACGCCGTCGGTCTGGCTTTCCTGCCGCTCGCCGCGACCGACGCTGAAAAAGCCCAGGAGCTGATCGAGACGATCGTCGCCGAAGAAAACTTGACGGTGCTCGGTTGGCGCGACGTGCCAGTGCACCCCGAGTGCCTCGGTGCCAGTGCTCGGGCGGTCATGCCGATCTGCAGGCAGTTGTTCATCAGCGACCCGTCGGGTGCTACCGGCATCGATCTCGATCGCAAGGCATTCATTGCCCGCAAGCGCGTCGAGCACGAACTGCCCATCGAGCAGCAGACCTACTTCCCTTCGCTCAGCAGTCGCACGTTGGTCTACAAGGGCATGCTCACCACGCCACAGCTCGCCGTGTTCTTCACCGACCTCGGTGACGAGCGCTTCGAGAGCGCGCTGGCTCTGGTGCACAGCCGGTTCAGCACCAACACCTTCCCGTCGTGGCCGTTGGCGCATCCATATCGCTTCATAGCCCACAACGGCGAGATCAACACGGTGCAGGGAAACCGCAACTGGATGCGCACACGCGAGTCGCTGCTGGCCAGCGAGCTGATGCCGGGGCTGGAGCGTGCCTACCCGATCTGCGCTCCGGGTGGCAGTGATTCGGCGACGTTCGACGAGGTGCTCGAACTGCTGCATCTCGGCGGGCGCAGTTTGCCGCATGCGATGTTGATGATGATTCCCGAGGCGTGGGAGAACCATGAGTCGATGGACGCCACGAAGCGGGCGTTCTACCGGTTTCATTCCTGCCTGATGGAGCCGTGGGATGGGCCTGCCAGCGTGGCGTTCACCGACGGCACAGTGATCGGCGCGGTGCTCGACCGCAACGGCTTGCGTCCCAGCCGGTACTGGGTGACCGACGACGATCTGGTCGTGCTGGCGAGTGAGGTCGGAGTGCTCGACATCGATCCCGCCAAGATCGTTCGCAAGGGCCGCCTCCAGCCTGGTCGCATGTTCCTGATCGACACCGTGCAGGGACGCATCGTCGAAGACGACGAGATCAAGCGCACGCTGGCCGAGGCTCAGCCGTACGGGGATTGGTTGGAAGCAGGTGTCGTCGAACTCGACGAACTGCCCGAGCGCGAGCACGTCGTGTTCAGCCATCAGAGCGTTCTGCGCCGCCAGCAGGTCTTCGGATACACCCACGAGGAGTTGAAGATCATCGTCGCTCCGATGGCCAAAGCGGGTGCGGAGCCCATCGGTTCGATGGGCACCGACACACCTCTCGCCGTGCTCAGCGAACGGCCGCGGTTGCTGTTCGATTACTTCCAACAGTTGTTCGCCCAAGTGAC
>JANMQX010000267.1:0-5219 GCA_031370745.1 Ilumatobacteraceae bacterium | reverse complement strand
CGAGTTCAGTATCGCCGATGCGAATCCGATCTGGCGCGAGGGCCGCACCGAGTTCGGCTATCAGTGTGTCGGTCATGCTCGTCGGCGACGATTGTCGCCATTTCGATCGCGGACCTGCTTGAGAACGATCACCTGGCCCGGTGCGACAGGCCGGCCGTCAACCAGCACTTCGTCACCGTCATCGAGATGGTCCGCCAGCGTCCGGGCGTTGTCATCGAGCCGCCCGCGCAGTTCGAGTTCTTTGGATCGCATGGCCCGGCGACCTTCGCTGAAGGCGTCGTGCAGCCGATCGTTCATGCTGCGAACGATGTGCTTCGGCGTGAGGTGGGTGGCCGCCTGCTTCATCTTGCGCTTGGCAACACCGACACCCGCGACGCCGGCAACGGCACCCCCGACGAACCAGGTCAGACGCTTGATCATGCCGATCTCCGTTCCTTGCGACGAAAGCGGCGCACCGCCCGTGTTGTGCCCGTGGCGAGCGCCGCTGTCTTGATCACAGGGGTGCTCAATGCCGCCCGCGCCACGCGGCTGCCGCCGGCAACCGCGCCGCTGATGGCCTCGGCAGAGCCGAGCACGCGATCGAACCGCTCGAGGTCGCGCCGGGCAGCGGCGACGCTGGCTTTTGCGTCGGCCGTCGACGAGCGCAACTCGTCGAGCAACGGCGCTGTTTCCTGCCGCAGCGACACGACCTCGCTGCGCAGCGCGCGCATCGTGTCGAGCACTCGATAGAGCACGACGATCAACGCTGCGAACCCCATGCAGCACAACACGGCCGCCAACACGATTGCGAGATCTCCTGCAGTCATTTGCGTTCGTCCATTCGCCTTGCCACGTCTGCCTCTGCTCCGTGCTCACTCGGTTGGTAGTACTGCTTGTCGCGCTGATCGTCCGGCAGGTATTGCTGGTCGATCCAGCCCTTCGGATTGTCATGAGGGTAGTCGTAGCCGACCCCGTGGCCCAGCGATTGGGCGCCTTTGTAGTGCGCGTCACGGAGGTGCGGCGGCACTTCCCCGACTGCCCCGTTCTGCACGTCGCCCCTGGCGTTCCAGATGGCCAGCGCCGACCGGTTGCTCTTCGGCGCGGTTGCCAGGTGGATGGCGGCTTGACTGAGATTGAGCTGGGCCTCGGGAAGGCCGACGTGTTCGAGGGCCTGCCCGGCAGCGACTGCGACAAGCAGCGCCTGCGGATCCGCCATCCCGATGTCCTCGCTGGCGAAGATGATCATGCGCCGGGCGATGAACCGAGCGTCTTCGCCGGCCTCGAGCATTCTGGCGAGGTAGTAAACAGCGGCTTGTGGATCGCTGCCACGCATGCTCTTGATGAACGCACTGATCACGTCGTAGTGGTCGTCACGGCCGTACCGCAGGGCACTGGTGCCGAGCGCTGCTTCGACGTGGGTCAGCTCCACCGGGCCGGGATCGGCGAGGGCACAGGCCACTTCCAGCGCCGTCAGCACTTGCCGACCATCACCACCGGCACGGTCGACGAGATGCTCGACGGCTTGGGGTGTTGCTGTCGTTGCCTCGGCTTCGAGACCGCGGCGCACCAACGTCTCGATCGCCGCACGGTCGAGCGGCTCCAGACGAAACAGCGTGCTGCGGCTTCGTAATGGCGGGTTGACCTCGAAGAACGGGTTCTCGGTGGTCGCGCCGATCATCGTCAACGTGCCATCCTCGACGGCGGGCAGCAAGCCGTCTTGTTGCGCCTTGTTGAATCGATGGATCTCGTCGAGGAACAGGATCGTGCCTCTGCCGTGCTCGCCGATTCGCTGGCGGGCGCGCTCGATCACGTCGCGCACGTCCTTGATCCCGGCGTTGACGGCGCTCATCTGTTCGAAGACCCGTTTGGTGCTGCCGGCGACTGCCAGCGCCAACGTGGTCTTGCCCGTCCCAGGTGGGCCCCAGAAGATCGCACTCGTCAACCTGTCCTGCTCGACGAGGCGACGCAGTGGCTTGCCTGGCCCGACGAGGTGCTCCTGGCCGACGACATCGTCGAGCGTGCGCGGTCGGAGTCGAGCCGCGAGCGGCGCGTGGCTGCGCAGGTGCTCTTCCGCCGCCGCGGTGAACAGATCGCTCACAAGGTGCCCAGCACTCTCTCGTAGGCAACCCTTCGAAAGGCGATGACGTTGGCGATCATCCACGCCGGCTCGACCCATTGCCACGTGACGAACTCGCTGCCATCAGGCGTCGGTGCTATATCGGCGTGCAGCGCGTCGAAGAGGAACCACCTCTGGACCTGACCGCGCCGTTTGCCGTCGTGGCCGTGGTCGCGGATGACGTCAGGCGGCCACTCGTAGGCAACCCACTCGGGATACTCGACACGGGCGACCACATCGGCTTCACCGAGACCGGTCTCCTCTTTCAACTCCCGCCACGCAGCAACGATTGGTTCCTCGCCGCGTTCGAGACCACCCTGCGGCAGTTGCCAGCTCCCCGCGACATCGGCACGCTCGAACGCCAGGATGTCACGCAAATTGGGGTGCCGCACCACGATCACGACACCGGCCCGGAAGTGCTGAGCGCTCATTGCCTTCAACGTATCCCCTGCATGACCTGAAGGATCTCTGTCTCAACTCCGGCCGGGCATCCGTCGATAGTGACTCGATGAAAATTCAGACGAAGATCTGTCGAACCCGAACAAGGATGCCAACATCGGCTATCTGTCCGAGGTGCGGTTCTACGCAACACCCTGACGGCGCGCCGCGGGCCGGTAGTCGTCAGGACTTCGGGGGAAGCGTGCGGATTCCCAGCTCCGACAACTGCTTGGCATCGACGGGAGTCGGGGCGTTGGTCATCGGGTCCATGCCGGACTGGGTCTTGGGGAAGGCGATGACCTCGCGGATGTTCTCCTCGCCGGCCAGGATCGCCACGAGTCGATCGATCCCAAAGGCGAAGCCGCCGTGTGGCGGGGCGCCGTAGCGGAACGGGTTGAGGAAAAATCCGAATCGCTTGGTGGCCTCTTCGTCGCTGATGCCGAGCAGACGGAAGATCCGCGACTGCATCTCCGGTTGATGGATACGGATCGAACCCGAGCCGAGCTCCCAGCCGTTGAGAACCAGGTCGTAGGCCTGGCTGCGGACCTTCAACGGATCGGATTCCAGCAGGTGCACGTCGTCGGGATGCGGCTGGGTGAACGGGTGATGCCCGGGCTTCGGCCGGCCCGAAACCGCATCGACACCGACGAACAGCGGAAAGTCGACAACCCACACGTAGCGATATGGGCCCTCGTGCACCGGTGGACGGCCGAGGTCGTTGCGGAGCGTGCCGAGCACCTCGCAGGCCATCGACCACTGGTCAGCGACGATCAACAGCAAGTCGCCCGGCTTGGCGTCGAAACGCTTGCTCAGCTCGGCCTGCTCGGCGGCACCGAGGAACTTGGCGACCGGCGATTCGAGCGAACCATCCTCGGCGACCTTCAACCACACAAGACCCTTCGCACCCATCGACTTGGCCTTGTCGGTGAGGGCATCGAGCTTGTTGCGGCCGTGGTCGGCGGCCTTGCCGACGGCGTTGATCCCCTTGATCGTCGGTGCGCCTGCAAAGGCCTTGAACTCGGTCGCCGCGAAGGCATCGGTCAGCTCGACCAGCTCCATCGCGAACCGCATGTCGGGCTTGTCGCTTCCGAAACGGTTCATCGCCTCGTGCCACGTGATCTTGACGATCTCGCCGGGGTCTTGGCCAGCGGATTTGGCGGCGGATATCACCGCTGCACCGATGGCCTCGTGCACGTCCTCCTGACTGGCGAAGCTCATCTCGGCATCGAGCTGCATGAACTCGTACTGGCGGTCGGCGCGGAGATCCTCGTCGCGCAGGCAGCGCGCCATCTGGTAGTAGCGATCGATACCAGCGACCATCAACAACTGCTTGAACAGCTGCGGGCTCTGCGGCAACGCATAGAACGAGCCGGGCTGCTGGCGGCTCGGGACGATGAACTCGCGAGCACCTTCGGGCGTGCTCGGCACAAGCATTGGTGTCTCGACTTCGACGAATCCCTGGGACTCCATCGACGTGCGAATCGCCGAATTGGCCGCGGCACGGATGCGCAGGTTTCGTTGCATCCGCTCGCGGCGGATGTCGAGAAAGCGATACTGCAGCCGCGTTGTCTCGGCGACGGTGTCGGCACGCTCGTTGATGGGGAACGGTGGCGCCTCTGCCGTGTTGAGGATCTCGACCCGGCAATCCTGCAGCTCGATCCCGCCGGTGGGCAGGCGCTCGTTGGTGCTTTCCGCTGGTCGTGCGGCAACCGTGCCGGTGACGCGCAGGACGTATTCGGGACGCACATCGACTGAGTTGTCGACGACGCACTGCGTGACACCGGTGTGGTCGCGTTGGTCGACGAAGGCCAGCTTCTCGCCGTGCTCGCGGCGAGTCGCCACCCAGCCGCACAAACTGACCGTCTGGCCGATGTGCTCGGGGCGAAGGTGGCCGCACTGGTGGGTGCGCATGGATGTCGTGCTCATGGACGCGCTTTCTTCAAGTAATCGATCAAGGTGGAACGGGCGATGGTCTGTTGCCCGTCGTTGGTTCGCAGCGGTCGCACGGTAACGGCGGCTTCGGCGAGTTCGTTGCTGCCAATGATGATCGCCACCGCCGCGCCGCTGCGATCGGCGACCTTCATCTGCGCCTTCATGCTGCGATTCTCGTAGGCCCGGTCGGCGCTGAGCCCGGCGGCGCGCAGCTCGCTGGTCAGTTGCAAGGCCTCGAGACCGCCAGTGGTGTCGACGACGAACGCGTCGAGCGCCAACGGCTCAGCCGGGAACACTCCCTCGTCGTCGCAGGCGATCAGTGTGCGGTCGAGCCCGAGCGCGAACCCGACGCCGTGCGTCGGTGGCCCACCGAGCGACTCGACGAGGCCGTCGTAGCGACCGCCGCCCCCGAGGGCGTTCTGCGCCGAGTCGAGCGTGCCGCCCTGATACTCGAACGTCGTGTGCCGGTAGTAGTCGAGGCCTCGAACCAACGTGTCGTCGATGGTGAAGGGGATGTCGAGCGCGGCAAGCCCGGCCTGAACCGAGGCGAAATGCGTTGCCGCATCACCGCTGTAGAAGTCGGCGATGCGCGGCGCCGCGGCCACCATTGCCTGATCGCCCGGCCGTTTCGAGTCGAGAACACGCAGGGGGTTCTTGTCGAGGGTGGTCTGGCTCTCGGGCGAGAGCGATCCGCGGTTCGCCTCGAAGTACGCCAGCAGTGCGGCCACGTACCGGGCGCGATCCTCGGGTTCGC
>JANMQX010000243.1:0-26433 GCA_031370745.1 Ilumatobacteraceae bacterium | reverse complement strand
ACAGACTCTCTCGCAGGGTCAATGCGGCGGCAAACTGGACCGCATCATCGTCGCTGCGGTTGACTTGCCAGTCACCGTGCAGCAATCGAGCGGCGTGGGCCCACGCGAAGATGTCATCGGCGTTGGCGAGGTCGTCGCGAGTGAACGTCGGTCGCCCGTTGACGGTGTTGGTGAAATCCATCACGAGGTGGTTGCCGCTGAAATCGAAGGTCCGACGAGGCTGATTGGTGACGATCGGCGGACTATACCTGATTGCCACTAGTCAGAGGTATCCAAGCTCACCCGACACCGAATCGCGAAGTGGACCATCCGACCATCGTTGATCTGCGCTGCATATCTCGCTAACATTCCATATGGGTGGAGACCCGTTCGAATTCGGTCCACCGATCGGCTTCGTTCAATCCGGAGGTATCCCCCATGATCACAAGCGTTCTCGGACAGTTGAAGGCGGCAACCAAGATCGCCCTCTATTTGTTCGTGGCGTTCCTCGTGATCCGCCTGTGGCAAGACCCGACGGGCAGTGGCCACGCGACGGTCAACTTCGTCAACTCAATCGGCTCGTTCTTCAGCTCGGCCGTCGACAAGCTCAGCGCGTTCGTTCGCGGTCTCGGCAAGTGACGATCGTCGACGCGATGCAGCGATCATGCTGCGCGCGGTGCCGCTAGCTCGCGACGTGGCGCACCACAGCCATACGGAGCTCGCCCAGAGAGTCGTCGCCAGCGCCACGTGCACCGCCACAAGTGTCGCCGGCACCCCGTTGGCGTATTGCAGGTAGCCGACACTGCCCTGGGCGATCGCCACGCACATCCACAACGTGAGCGGCGCGTCGAGCACCTCGCGGTCGTGCGGACGTTTGCGGAGGTGCCACAACAGGCTGACCGCCATCAGCACCGCAATCCATACGATCACGCTGTGGATGCGGGCCACCCAGGTGATCGACAGGAACGTGAACCGGCGAGCCTTGTCGTCGCCTGCGTGTGGCCCGGTTCCAGTGACAACCGTTCCGGCGATGATGGCCAGTGCGGTCCAGATCACCATCATTCGAAGCCTGTGCTTGGTCCGCGGCACCACAGCGCTGACCCGCTTGGCACCATCGGGCTCGCGCGACCGCACGACGAGCACCACGGCAAGCCCAACCAAAGCCATCGATAGCACGAAGTGCAACTGGACTGCGATGGGATTCAGGTTCGTCCAGACCACAATCGCTCCGAGAACCCCCTGAGCTGGGATCCCGGCCACCAGTGCAACCGAGAGCCACTGCAGGTCACGACGTCTCGGTTGCCGCACAAATGCGCCGAGCGCAGCGAGCACGACTGCCACTGCGACCACGAAGGTGAAAAGCCGGTTGATCTGTTCGATCGCGGAATGCTGCGACGACACGTCGACCAGCTTCGAATCGTTGCAATTCGGCCAGTCGCTGCAGCCGAGACCCGAGCCGGTCAACCGCACCGCCGCACCGCTGACGACGATCACAGCGAGCAGCACCAACGCCGACACGCAGATCTTGTGGAACTCCTCGGGTGAGAACCCTTGCGCGCGCACTCGTCTGAGCAACTGTCGGAGCCGGACCACATCGTCAGACTACGGTCGCTTGCTGTGCTCAGTGGCTTCGACGACTACCCCATTCATCAGGCGGCTGCGCCGGTCAGCGAAACGTCGACGTCCGACATCAACTTCTATGACAGGTACTTCTTCAACGGGTACGAGCGCGACGGGTCTGGGTACTTCGCACTGGCGATGGGCCTCTATCCCAACCGGCACGTCGCCGACGCTGCGTTCAGCGTCGTTCGCGATGGCGAACAGATCAGCGTGTTCACATCGCAGCGCGCTCCCTCGGATCGGCGTGACGTGACCCACCTCGGACCGATCCGCGTCGATGTCGTCGAACCGATGCATGTGATGCGGGTCTCGGTCGACGACCATGATCACGGCGTGCGAGCTGAACTGACGTTCACCGCTCGCTCCGCAGCCGTGGAGGAGCCGCACTACTGGTGGCGAGTCGGGGTGCGGACGATCTTCGACTACACCCGTTTCACTCAATTCGGTAGCTGGGACGGGTGGATCGAGGTCGACGGCCTGCGCCAGGTCATGGTGCGGGAAGCGACCTGGGGCTCCCGCGACCGCTCGTGGGGAATCCGCCCGACCGGAGAAGCGGCCTCGACCGGCGCACCGGTTGTGGAACCGCAGTTCTTCTGGTTGTGGGCGCCGGTCAACTTTCCATCGCTGTCCACGCACTTCGATACGAATGAGTACGGCGACGGACGGCGATGGCACGAAGTTGGCGCGATCGTGCGCTCCCATGGCATGGCACCGGAATCCATGCGCCGGGTCGACTACCGCGTCGAGTGGCGTCCGGGCACTCGTTGGGCGCAGCGTTTCGAATACGACCTCATCGACTGGCGCGACCAGCTGCACACCGTCGCGCTCGAGCCGCGATTCGAGTTTCAGATGAGTGGCCTCGGCTACGGCCATCCGGAGTTCGGTCACGGCATGTGGAAGGGCGAATCGATTGTCTCAGCAGAACGCATCGCACTGCCCGTGGCCACTCCGTGTTCACGCCAGCACATCCACGTTCAGGCGGTATGCGATGCCACCTACGTGGGCCCGGACGGCTCGACCGAGCGCGGCATCGGAATCCTCGAACAGTTGGTGATCGGTGTCCACCCGACCGGGCTCAGTGGCATCCTCGACCCCTTCACGCCAGCGGCCGTCACCTCTGGGGGATGATCACAGCGATAGCGTTCGCGGCAGTGAAGAAACCAACGGTTGCCGAACGACGCAACGAGATCCTCGAGACCACCTGCGAGGTGGTGATCGAGCGAGGCTTCGCAGGTACTCGTATCGCCGATGTCGCCAAGCGACTCGACGTGTCGAGCAGTCTCATCCACTATCACTTCGACTCGAAAGAGCAGTTGCTCGCAGAGGCATTCGACTACTACGCCAACAAAGACGTTGCCGAAATGGAAGGCGAGATCGAGAACGCCCCGACTGCCCTGGGCAAGCTCGAACGCGTCATACAGAACTACGTACCAGAAGGCAGCGACGACGTCGAGTGGATGCTGTGGATCGACGGTTGGGGCGAGGCGTTGCGCAACCCGATGATGCGCAAGATCAGCCAGCAACTCGATGAGCAATCGATCGAACTGTTGGCGCGGATCATCCGCAACGGGGTCGAATCCGGCGAGTTCAGCTGCCCCGATCCCAACGCTGCGGCAATGCGATTGACGGCCTTGGTCGACGGCCTGGCGGTGCAGTTCGCCGCCCATGACGGGATGATGAATCGCGATCAGCTGATCGACTATGTGCGGTTCGCAGCGGGCGCGGAGGTCGGTGTCACTGTCGCCGATTTCACCGGCGCCCATCGACCGGCGGAAGTGCAGTTGCAGTCACCGGCTACCGACGCGGCGATTCGCCACCTGGCCAGCAGTTACTGCGATGCTGTCAACCGTCGTGACCTTGCCGCGTGGGCGAACACGTGGGCAGAGAACGCAACATGGACCCGGATGGACGAGACGGTCAGCGGGCGCGCCGCGATTGTCGCTGCATTCCAACACATCCTCGACGAAACGGAATGGGCGTTGCAGTCGGCACCGTTGATGGTCTTCGAGGTCGACGAAGTCCTTGGTACTGCCTCCGGACGAGTGACGGTGCACGAACGATTCAAGAAGCGCAAGAGCGCCAAGCCCGGCACGATGCTGGCCACGTACCACGACCAATACGTGCGCCACGGCGGGGCCTGGCTGTTCGTCGATCGCCGCCTCGAGGTCATCGAACAAACCTGACAGAACGACAGGGCTGCGACGAACGGCGCTACGGGCGAACTTCGTAAAACGCGTTGATGCTGTGATCGATATCCAGCTTGCGAAAGCGCGTGAATCCCGCCTGTTCGGCCATCGCTCTGGCGACGTTGGCCGATAGCCCGAGCGTGCCGAGACCGGCGCCACCGGGTTCGCTCAGTGCCGATGACATGCAGCTCAGCACACTGATGCCGTACATCAGCGACGCCATCGGGTTCTTGCGCATGTTCTGCTCGAACGTGTCGAGCGCCTTGATGTCGACCAGCAGCCACGTTCCATCGTCGGCGAGTGCGGAACGGATCGACTCCATCATCTGCTGCGGCTGAGTCATGTCGTGCATGCAGTCGAATGTCGTCACCAACTCCACGGTGTGGTCACCGACCATCGATGAATCGCGCGGATCGCAGAATGCAACATTTGTCATCCCGGATGACGCCAGCTTGCCGTTGGCTCGATCGAGGGCGTGACGAGATATGTCGTAGCCGACGAAGGTTGACTTCGGAAAGGCCTTGGCCATCAGCAACACTGCTGACCCGGCTCCGCAGCCGATGTCGACGACGCTCGCTCCCGAGGTCAGCCGATCGACCACACCATCGAGCGCCGGCAACACAGTTGGAAGCAGGAACACGTTGTTCCAGGGCTCGAAACCTCGCTCGATGCCGACGGCACCCTCGGGGCCATGGCTGTCGTAGTCGTGCCCGAGACCGGTGGAGAAGCTGTCGATCACACGATCGAGCGACTTCATCAGCTCCGGCAGTCGATGGAACGAACCCACCCCGAAGGCTGGATGGTCGGGCGTCGCCAGCACTGCCGCGCCCTCTTCTGATAGCGAGAACCGTTCGTGATCGTCGACCTCGATCAGGTGCGCTGCCGCTTGGTTGTATGCCCATTCGCGGACCCACCGCTCGTGCAACCCGGTTCGCTCGGCCAGGTCGGTTGTGGTCAAGGGCGTGGCTGCGGATTTCATCGCCTCATACAGCCCGAGTTGGTCGCCGAGGTTGACCATGGCAGCGGTGACGGCGCCCTCGAGTTTGGAGAACAACTGGAACGAATACAGCTTGAGCTTGTCGGGGTCGATCGTCATCGCTCAGCCTCGATCGACGAATGCAGCGGATCGCTTTTCGAAGTTGGCCATGACCGCCTCGACCTGGTTGGGCCGGCCGATCAACGACCCGATCACCCGGCGCTCCTCGGCGAACTGTTGTTCCGCGCCCTCGTTGAACAGGCCGTTGAGCAACACCTTGGCGCCACGTATCGCGTCGGGACTGCGTCCGCCGATCTCGGTCGCCATCGACATCGCTTCATCGAACGGCGAGTCCGACAACCTTGTTGCCAGCCCGAGGGCGAATGCCTCGCGTCCATCGAATATGCGGGCGGTGAACACGAGTTCCTTGGCGATGTCCGCGCGCACCAAGGAGCTCAGCATCAACGTGCCGGTCATGTCGGGCACCAGGCCCCAGTGCACTTCGCGCACGCTCATCTGCGTGTCGGGGTGCACGATGCGGATGTCGGCGCCGAGCGCGATCTGAATTCCTCCGCCGAGAGCGTGGCCATGCACCGCGGCGATGACAGGAACGGGGATCTCTTGCCACACCCAGCACACCTGCTGACCGAGATGAGTGATTCCGCCGTCCTGCATCTCGCCGGGATTTCCATCGGCTGGTTGGGGCCGCACGCCCGTCGAGGGGGTCGGGGTGGAGAGCGTCTGGAACGATGCGAAGTCGAGCCCGGCACAGAACGACGAACCCTCGCCGCTCAACACGACGACCCTCAGGCCCGGTTCGGTTTTCAGTCGTTCGCCCATTTCGGCAAGTCCCTGAAACATCGCTCCGTCGAGGGCGTTGCGCTTCTCCGGCCGGTTCATACGCACGTCGGCGACGCCGCCCGAGATGGTCATGGTCACACGTTCGGACATCCAGCGAGTGTTGCAGATCGCACTGACCGCCAGCGTTAGTCGACGAGGCGCAGCCCGCTGGGCGTGGTCGACGGTTCGGCCAACGGCAGGTCGACCACGAACTCGGTGCGATGGGCGGGAAAGATGTGCTCGCTGAGCAAGATCGGCTCGCCGGCGGTACTCGTGGTGAGCCGTTCGCATCGCAACACAGGGCTTCCCACCGGCACCGCGAGCAGCGCCGCATCCTCTGCGCCCACCGAAGCCGCCCCGATGATCTGGGTCGCTCCGCGAAGAGCGACCCCCAGCAGCTCGTAGAACGGCCGGCGTTCTACGTCGCGGCGGCTCATGTTCTGGCCGAGCTCAGCAGGACACCAGACGGTGACGACGGCAAATGGCTCGCCGTCGGCGCGGTTGATCCGCTTGACGCGCAGCACTTGATCGCATTTCAACTGTGACGCAACGTGGCGCGGGGCGGCGACGAACGCGAACTCGATGATCTGGCGCTCGGGGTGCATGCCGCGCTCTTCGAGCTGGCGCTCGATGGTGTCGAGCTGGGTCAACCGCTGTTGCAACGGCACCATCGCCGAAAACCAGCCGAACCCTTGCCGCGATTCGATCAGACGTTCGTCGCGTAGCGTCTCCAGTGCCCGACGTACCGTCACCCGACTGACACCAAACTCGGTGGACAAGTCGCTCTCGCTCGGCAACACGTGACCCGTACCAACCGCGGCGATCCGCTCGCGCAGGACCTGGGCGATTTCTTGGTAACGAATCGTTCGCACGTCAGTTTCGGGCTTCCGCAAGTCGACTCACTTGTATTATGCTTGTCTACATCGAAACGAATTGCAAGGAGCAGCCTTGCGACGGATTCAAGGAGCAGCCATGTCGGTGACCGCGGGAACACCAGTCGAATTGGTCCGGGGCGTGTACGACACGCTGACCTCGCGCTGTGCCGCCGGACGCACCCGATTTGGGCGACCGCTCACGCTCACCGAGAAGATCCTGCTCAACCACCTCGACGACGCCCGCGCCGACATCCAACGCGGCGGCACGTACAACGACTTCCATCCCGATCGCGTGGCGATGCAGGACGCAACAGCCCAGATGGCGCTGCTGCAGTTCATGACCGCCGGCCTGCCAACCACGGCTGTGCCCACCACGGTCCACTGCGACCACCTGATCTCGGCCAAGGTCGGTGCCCGCATCGATCTCGGCGTTGCCATCGACACCAACAAGGAGGTCTATGACTTCCTGCGATCCGTCAGCGCGAAGTACGGGATCGGGTTCTGGGGGCCTGGCAGCGGCATCATCCACCAGGTCGTATTGGAGAACTACGGATTCCCCGGCGGGATGATGATCGGCACCGACAGCCACACACCGAACGCCGGTGGACTCGGCATGGTGGCGATCGGCGTCGGTGGCGCCGACGCCGTCGACGTGATGACGGGATTTCCGTTCAACGTCCGCTGGCCGAAGGTGATCGGCGTCAAGCTGACCGGCACGCTCAGCGGCTGGTCGGCACCGAAGGACGTCATTCTCGAGGTCGCCCGAGTGTTGACCGTGGAGGGCGGCACAGGCGCGATCGTCGAGTATTTCGGTCCGGGCGCTGACAGCATTTCTGCGACCGGCAAAGCAACGATCTGCAACATGGGTGCCGAGATCGGCGCGACGTGCAGCGTGTTCGGATACGACCACAACATGTCGATGTACCTGAAATCGACAGGGCGCGAGGCCCTCGCCGACGCCGCCGACCAGGTGATCGACGATCTTCGTCCCGACGACGGAGCGCTCTACGACCAGGTGATCGAGATCGACCTCGACGAGTTGAAGCCGCTCATCAACGGTCCTCACTCGCCCGATCGCGCCAACCGAGTCGGTGCTGCCGTTGGAGCAGAGGCCCGAGCCAACAACTGGCCGCTCGACATCTCGGCAGCGCTCGTCGGTAGTTGCACCAACAGTTCGTACGAAGACATCACACGCGCCGCCTCGATCGCCCGCCAGGCGTCGGCGCGTGGCCTGAAGGTGAAGACCGATCTGTTGATCACGCCCGGCTCCGAACAGACGAGGGCGACGATCGAGCGCGATGGGCTGCTCGCCGATCTCGAGGCCATTGGGGCCACGGTCCTGGCCAACGCCTGTGGTCCGTGCATCGGCCAATGGGATCGACCTCCTGCCGACAACGGCGTGCCAAACACCATCGTCAACTCGTTCAACCGCAACTTTCCGAAGCGCAACGACGGCTCGGCCAACACCTTGAGCTTCGTGACCTCACCTGACACCGTGATCGCCCTGGCTCTTTCCGGACGCCTCGACTTCGATCCAACCATCGACACGATCACCGCACCCGACGGTACCGAAGTGCTGCTCGAGGCCCCGGTCGGCGAGGTGTTGCCCGACAGAGGTTACGATCCGGGGCAGAACACGTTCACTCCTCCACCCGAGGATGGTTCAGGCGTGTCGGTGGAGGTTTCGCCGGCCAGCGAGCGCCTGCAGCTGCTGCAGCCATTCCCGGCGTGGGACGGCAAGGACTATTACGACTTGCCGATCCTGATGAAGGCTCATGGCAAGTGCACCACCGACCACATCTCGGCGGCGGGCAAGTGGCTGGCCTATCGAGGGCACCTCGAGAACATCAGCGGCAACCTGTTCCTCGGTGTCGTCAGTGCCTTCGATCGCCCCGTCGGCGAAGGCATCGACTACCGCGACGGCAGTCCGGACACCTTGCCGAACCTTGCCAAGAAGTACGGCGAAGCTGGCGTTCGCTGGGTTGCGATCGGCGACCGCAACTACGGCGAGGGGTCCTCCCGTGAACACGCGGCAATGGAGCCCCGATACCGTGGCGGTGTCGTGATCCTCGCCCGCGGCTTCGCCCGGATCCACGAGACCAACCTCAAGAAGCAAGGCCTCGTGCCATTGACGTTCGCCGATCCTGCCACCTACGACCAGATCGAGGAGAACGACCGCATCAACGTCCTCGGGCTGCCGCCGAAGCCAGGTCACAACCTCCGCTGCGAGATCGTCAAGCCCGACGGTACGGTCATCGTCTTCGAAGGTGTGCACACCTTCAGCGACCAACAGGTGGAGTGGTTCGAGGCGGGGTCGGCGCTCAACGTCGTGCGTCGCAAGGTCGCCGAAGGCAAGATCTGAGTGGATCTCACAGCAGCGCTCCGAACGACGGGCTCCGCTCGCGAGTTCGCTGATCAGGTGATCGATGACGCGACCGTCGCGGCCATTCTCGACGACGCCCGATTTGCCCCAAGTGGGGGCAACCGTCAGCCGTGGCGCGTCGTCGTGGTGAAGGACGCGGCCATTCGACGTCGGCTCGCCGATCTGATGACTACGGTCTGGCAGGAGTACCTCGGCGAGGGCACTGGCCCCGAGAGCGCTCCGTTTGCTTTCGGGCGCTCCACCGGCGCGCCACCAATCGCCGCGCCGAACGAATTGCTCGACAACATCGAACAGGTCCCGGTCGTTCTTGCCGTTGCGGCCAACCTCAACAAGATCGCGCTGATGGATGGCGATGTCGCCGGACGGCCACCGATCACGGGTGGCGCCTCGATCTATCCGTTCGCGTGGAGCGTGCTGCTGTCAGCACGGGATCGTGGACTCGGCGGTGTGATGACAACCTTCCTGTCTCGTGCCGAAACCGAGGCAGCACCCATCCTCGGCCTACCCGACGGCCATGCCCTTGTCGCCACCATCTTCCTCGGGCGGCCGTTGCATCAGAACACGAAGCTGCGCCGCGAACCCGTTTCGGAGTTCGCAACCATCGACCGCTTCGACGGGGAGCCGCTGAGATGACCGAGCTTGCACGGGATCCCGAGTTGGATCCGGCCGGCGACGAGGGCACGCTGCTGCACTCGTTCCTCGACTACCAACGCACGATCCTGCTGCGCAAGGCCGAAGGAATCACCGACGTGCAGTCACGTACCCGACTCGAGCCGAGCGAGATGACCTTGCTCGGTCTGATCCGTCACATGGCTGAGGTCGAGCGTGGCTGGTTTCGTCGCCGCTTTGCGGCACTCGACGCGCCGCCCATCTATTACACCGACGACGACCCGGACGGCGACTTCCACCCGAGCGACAACGACACCCTGCAAGAGGCACTCTCCACGTTGCATGGCGAGATCGAATTCGCACGAACCGCCACGTCGGGAGTCCCCCTCGATACTCTGGCGAAAGCGATACCGCCGACACAGCGGATTCCCGGCTGGCAGCCCAACCTGCGGTGGATCCTGATCCATCTGATCGAGGAGTATGCCCGCCATTGCGGCCACGCCGACCTGCTTCGGCAACGGATCGACGGCGCTGTCGGCGATTAGTTGTCAGGGAGTCGTCGCATCGTGGCCGTCACAATTGCTTCAGCACTCGGCGCCGAAGTCGACATCCTTCGCTGCGACTGTCGCGGCCGTGCGTCCAGGCGCCGTGTGGTTCGTCCAGTACAGGTTGGTGTGGGCGATCACCTTGTCGGGAGGCGGAGCGCCCCACTCCGATAGGTCCTCCGTCGTGTGTGCGTCGCCGACGAGGGTTGCGTCATATCCCCTCACGACCGCGCCGTGAAGTGTCGCCCGGATGCACTCGTCGGTCTGAGCACCGACAACGACGAGTCGCCCGACCGCGAGGCCCGACAGCACCCTCTCGAGATTGGTGTCCTCGAACGAATCGGCGTACGTCTTTTCGACATGTGGCTCAGCGTCGTCGGGCGTCAGCTCCGGAACGATCCGCCAGTCGTCGCTGCCCTTCTGGAGGCCCTCGTTGGAGTGTTGGACCCAGACAACCGGGACCCGTTCCCGGCGCGCCTTTTCGACGAGGCTGCCGACATTCGCGACTACCGAGTCGCGTTCATGATTCCCATTGACGACGCCATTCTGCACATCGACGACGAGCAGTGCGGTGTTCGGCCGGTTGTCGAGAGTGGTCATGGTGTCCCCTACTCGCTGGGTTCTTGGTACGACCAAGGTAGGCGGACGCGAACAACGCAGTCCATGTGAACTTCTCGGCGACTAAATTAAATCGTCAGGATGGACGAACCGAGCGACTACCGGCGATCTCGGCCTTGCGGTCGACCAGGGTCACCCGGGCCCGTTCCGCTGCCTCGCGGGCTCGCTCAGCAAGGCGTCGCGCAGCAGTACCGATCCGTTGAATCTGGCGGATCAACGCTTCGCGAGCTTGCTCGGCTTCGGCGGTGAGCCCTTGCAACGATTCGACCTTCCACCACTTCATCACCACCGGCTCGAGGATCTGCTCGTGATGTTGCAGCAGGTTGTACAGACCAGCGTTGGCGATCGCCTGAGCGTGACGCTTGAAACCGGGAATACCGGTTCCCGGCATCTCGAACTCGCGTACCTGGCGTTCGATCGCTGGCACAACAAGCGACGGAGCGATCTCGAGGGCGGCTGAGGTGAGGTCGCGGTAGAACAGAAAGTGAAAGTTCTCGTCGGCGGCGACACGGCTGATGAGCTCGTAGCCGGCCTCCCCGGCGGGATGATCGGGCAACTGATCGCGCAATGCCCGGCCGGTGTTGCGGTGAGCAATGCGTGTCGCCAGCTCCTGCAGTGCAACGTAGACGAACCCATCGACTGCGGAGGTGGGTTCGGGAACCTGCCCGCCCGACATCTGCGACATCCGGCCATCTTCGAGGGTCCGCGGATCGAGCATGCGTGTGACCGTCATGAAATCGCGTAGAGCGATGGAGTGACGGGCCTCCTCGGCGGTCCAGCGGTGCGACCATTCGCGCCAGATGCCCTTCCGGCCGAACATGCGATCAATGGTCTGGAAGTAGTACGGCAGGTTGTCTTCGGTGAGGAGGTTCACGAACAGCGCGCTGCGCAGCGAGTCCGATACGGGCATCTCGTCGGGGTTCCACACACTGTCGGTTTCGAAGTCGCGACCCATGCTCCACGGAACGAACTCGTGTGGATACCAAGGCTTGCATGTCTCGTAGTGCCGAGCAGTCAGCTTCTCGGCGACCTCAGTGAGCTCGTTGAGCAGTGCCGTGTCGTTCATCATCGACGAGTATATCTCCCTACCGACCGGTAGGTAGACCGCGGTCGTTCATTCCGGAGAAGAGTTGTAGCCCACTATGGTCGGGCAGGTGTCGACCGTTCGCCGCCGAATTGTGAGCATCAGCGGACTGTTTGTTGCGGCCGTGCTTCTGCTCGTGCTCCTGCCGATCTGGATCCCCGTCAGCATCCTCGCGGACCTGGTCCGCGGGCACCTGCGACTACCCATCGCTCGCCTGCTGCTGTTCGCACTCGGTTGGGCATGGCTCGAATCTGCCAGCGTCGTGATCGGGTTCGGGTTGTGGCTCATCGGCCAGGGCAAGAACCAGGAGGTTCACTACAGGCTGCAGGCCTGGTGGGCGGCGAACGTCCTCGGCCTGCTGGGCGCGACGACGGGTATCCACGTCGCCGCAGACAACGTTGATCAGTTGCGGCCCGGTCCGGCGGTGCTGCTCTGTCGGCACGCCAGCCTGGCCGATTCCCTGGTCAGCGCATGGGTGATCACGTCGTTGGCGGGCATGCATCCGCGATACGTCCTGAAGCGGGAACTGCTCGTCGATCCTTGTCTCGACATCGTCGGCAATCGACTACCGAACTACTTCCTCGACCGCGAAGCACCCGACTCGCAGCTCGAACTTGACGCGCTGACCCGACTCTCGGCCGGCATGGGCGACCGCGACATCGCGGTCATCTTCCCCGAGGGGACGCGTGCCTCCCCCAAGAAACGAGAACGGGCGATGCAGCGGCTGACCGAGCGGGATCCGGCGCGCGCCGAACGCGTCCGATCGCTCCAACACTTGCTGCCTCCGCGACCCGCCGGTTCTGCTGCACTCGTCGCCGGATGTCCACCGGCCGACGTGATCATCGGTTGGCACGTCGGTTTCGACGGTCTGGACACCTTCGGGGGAATTTTGCGGCACCTTGCCCACGCGCCGATGCCTGTGCGTTTTCGGGCGCGCCGAATCGCGCGCGCCGACGTTCCTTCCGGACCGGCCTTCACCGAGTGGCTGGATACAGAGTGGATGCGCGCCGATGGTGACGTACACGCGATGATCGAACAGCAATGAGCTCCACGGCGGTCCTCACAGCAGCGGCGGCCATCGCGGCGTTGATGATTGCGATGTGGCTGCTCAGCCTGGTGTTGAAGAACGCGTCGATCGTCGACGTGGGCTGGGGTCTCGGATTTGTGATCGTTTCCTGGGCAGTTCATGCCCGCGTGGACGGCAACGAGGACCGGCAACGATTGCTGATCGCCATGACGACGATCTGGGGACTGCGTCTGGCCATCCACCTGTTCATCCGCAACCACGGTAAGGGCGAGGACTACCGCTATCGGGCGATGCGCAAACGATGGGGACCGCGTTTCTCGCTCATCAGCCTCGGTACCGTCTTCGCATTGCAAGGGGTGTTGATGTGGATCGTGTCGCTGCCCGTGCAACTTGGTCAGGTTCGCCAAACGCCGACTGTGGGAATCATCGCCTGGCTCGGGGTGATCGTGTGGGCCGCTGGACTGTTCTTCGAAGTCGTCGGCGACGCGCAACTGGCGCGGTTCAAGAAGGATCCCGCCAATGCCGGCAACGTCATGGACCGGGGTCTGTGGCGGTACACGCGTCACCCCAACTACTTCGGCGACGCGTGCGTGTGGTGGGGCATCGCTCTGGTCGCCGCCGAGACCAGGTGGGTCGGTGGGGTCTGCTCGGCGCGGCGACGATGACCTTCTTGCTGCGCCGTGTCAGCGGCGTGACGCTGTTGGAGAAGTCACTGATCAAGCGGCGAGCGGGCTACGAGCAGTACGTCGCCCGTACGTCTCCGTTCATCCCGCGCCCGCCGCGGCCGCACTGAAGTTCTGCTCGCCAGCTTCGAACGCAGCAACGCCGCATCGTTCCCGATGTCAATCGATGCCAGGGCGGCGCCGTGGTTCGGCGTCGACATCGCCCTTGTAACCCCTGGGCAACGCAGCGGCGAGCTCTTCTTCGGTTGGGTCGTGCTTGAGGCGACTCTCCGGCGGCAGCAGGTTCATCAGTGCCTTCATGATCCGCTTCGTGTCGGCATCCGGGCTCTGATGTTTCAACGGCACCGCCGACCCCACACGAACGGTGACCGTCGGCGGGTCGACGATGTTGAGCACGTTGGGCACGCGGGCAGATCGCGGCCACACCTTCTCGGTTCCCCAGAGGCCGACCGGGATCACAGGGGCACCCGTCATTGCAGCCAACCTTGCCGCGCCCCAACGACCCTTGAGAACCGGATCGAAGAATGCCTTGCCACGCGGGATGGTTCCCTGCGGCATCACAGCGACCATGTCGCCACGCTCGAGCGCTTCAGCCGCGGCCTTCAGGGGCTCGTCGCTGCCCGTGCCTCGATCGACTCGGATGCCGCCCATCGCCGCCGCGATCTGGCCGACGATCGGCGCATCGAAGACTTCCTTCTTGCCGAGAAAGCGGACCGTTCGGTCGGTGCGGGCAATCGTGACGGCCATGGCCACCGGGTCGAAATAGCTGCGGTGGTTGCCGACGATGATCGCCGGCCCGCTGGTGGGGATGTTGTCGACACCGTCGATGTCGAACTTGGCGTACGGAAAGAACAGGGGGTGCGTGAAGCTGAGCGCCAGCCGCTGGATCTCCATGTTGATCACCGGAAGCCGGGCCATGCCGGAGCCTCCTTCGGACAAGTCGATGGTTGGCCATCGACGCGCCGCAGCCATCATCGCCATGCGCGGATCCGGATTGACCACGAACGGGAATCCGACAGCTGCGAGCAGAGGAGTGTCGTACACACTGTCGCTGTAGGCATAGCTGGCGGCGAGATCGACCCCGTGGGCATCGGCCCAGGAGCGCACTGCGGCAAGTTTGCCGGCGCTCCAGACGAATGGTCCATCGAGGGTTCCGTGGTAGGTGCCGTCCTCGCTGACCCGATACCTGGTGGCGATCACTGCGTCGAGGCCGAGAAGATCGGCAAGCGGCTTGACCATGTCGTAGGGCGTCGTGGTTGCCATCACCACCGGCCGACCTGCGGCGCGGTGCTCGTCGAACAACGCTGCCGCGAGAGGTTGCACCATCTCCAGCAGCCGTTCCGCAGCAATCGACGCCGCAGCCTGCACCGCTTCTTGTGACTTGCCCTTGGCCAAGGCAACGCCTTGGCGGGCCAACGCCATCGATGGGAGCGTTTCGCCGATCGCGTTGAACAGCCGGTACACCAACGCCTCACCGGGTATCGACCGATTGACCAATCCCGCCGTCTTCATGGCTGCCGAGAACACTTCGCCTGATGCCCCGGACAGCAGTGTGCGATCGAGATCGAAGAAGGCCGCGCCCGCACCGACGCGGACTGGACTGGTTGTCGATCGTGGGGCAGACATCAGCGCGACTGTACGCCAAAACGGGAGAAACCCCGCTTGGGGGAAGCGGGGTCTCTCAACCAGAACCCTGTGATTGGGGGAACCACATTTTGGGGGGTTCGTTCGAACGGAACCAATGGGGGTGGGTACCGTTCGACTACATGTGAAAGTATGCACGTGAACGAGTGATCTTTCAAGCAGTATTCAAAGATAGCCGATATCATTTTTTTAGATGGATCTTCGCCAGCTGACCACGCTCGTGGCGATCGCCGACCACGGCTCGTTCTCCGCAGCCGCTCGTGCCCTGTACACAGTGCAATCCAACGTCAGCGGCCACGTTGCGCGGCTCGAGCGCGAGCTCGGCGTCACGCTGGTCGATCGGCAACGCGGTGGCTTGACCGACGAAGGTGTGATCGTCGTCGACCGGGCCCGCAGGGTGCTGCACGAACTCGAGGACCTCGCCGCCGAAATGGCCTCGCGAGGCAACGAGGTGACCGGAGATTCGCGTCTTGGGGTCATCGGCACCACCGCCCGCTGGCTGCTGCCGCAGCTGCTCGGCCAGGTCACCCGGGCCCACCCGCGGGTGCACGTCACCATCCACGAGGGCAATACCAGCAGCCTGCTGCCCCGCCTGCAGGCCTCGCAGATCGACGCCGCAATCTTGCACCTGCCCATCGACGAGCCAGAGCTGCAAGTCGACGCGCTGTTTGCAGAAGATCTGCTGCTGCTTGCGCACAGCCGTTTCGGATTGGCGGGTTGCGAGTCCGCGTCGTTGAAGGAGCTCGCCAAGATCCCGTTGTTGTTGCCACCCCGTGGCACTGCCTTGCGGCGGATCATCGACCGGGCCGCGGCCGCAGCCGACGTCGAGTTGCAGGCGCAGGCCGAGATCGACGGTGTGCGACTGCTGGCATCGCTGGCCTTCGAGGGCTACGGCCCAGCCATCGTGCCGGCGACGTCGGTCCCGCGGTGGTTGAAGGGCGACTTCCATCGCGTCCAGGTTCCTGAGCTGCCACGGCGCGTCGTCGGTTGGGTGCAACGCCGCCGGCCAGCGCCCGGCATCCCGACGCGAGTGTTGCTGGCGGTGCTGCGAGATGTGATCGCGCTGCAGGGCCCGAAGCAGCCGGGCGTCCACGTCGGCACGGAAGCATTTCCGCTCGGCCGAGCTGTCTAATCTCGGGGTTCATGCAACCCGTCGCACTTCGCAACCGCGTGGAGGGCGCTGTCACCTCCGACGTTCGCGAGTTCGAAGGCCGCCAGGTGGTGTGGGTCGACGTCGACGCCGGGTCACGAGTGGGCGCGTTGACCTCCGACTCGTCGGGCAAGATCGAGAACGCGTCGGTCACGGCGCGGGCCAAGGGATTCCCGTTGGTCGTGATCATGAGATCCAGTGGCGCAGACATCGTCGAGGGCTTCGCTGCGTTGCACGGCTGGGGTCTTGCGGCGAAGGCCCTGACCGATTGCTCGGGGGTTGTGCCGATCATCATGGTCGTCGAGGGCCCAGCAGTCTCGGGGCCGGCCCTGTTGCTTGGCATCGCCGACTTCGTCGTGATGACCGTCGACTCGTACGCATTCGTGACAGGTCCGACGATGGTGGCCGAGTTCACCGGGGTGCGGATCGACAACGAAGAGCTCGGCGGTGCTGCATCGCACGCTCGGTACACGGGCGCGGCAAGCCTGGTTGCGGCCGATCTCGCTGAGGCGAAAGAGATGGTCGCCCAGCTGCTGGCCTACCTCCCGCAGCACAACGACGAAGAGCCGCGCCGGATCCAGACCGATGATCCACCGGATCGCCAAACCCCCGAGGCCGGGTCGTTGATGCCGCCGACGTCGACGGGGAGCTACGACGTTCGAGACGTCATCCGGGCGATCTGCGACGACGGTGAACTGTTGGAGCTGCGAGGCCGGTGGGCCCCCAACGTTGTCACCGCCTTTGCGTCGGTCGGCGGCCTTCCGATCGGCATCGTCGCCAACCAACCGTTGGCCCTGGCCGGGACACTCGACATCCCCGCATCACAGAAGGCGGCGCGGTTCGTGGCGTTCTGTGATGCGTTCAATCTTCCGATCCTGACGCTCGTCGACACGCCGGGTTTCTACCCGGGAAAGGATCTGGAGTGGCGGGGCATGATTCGCCACGGCGCCCAGTTGGTGTTTGCCTACGGGCGTGCGACCGTTCCGCGCATCTGCGTCATTCTGCGCAAGAGCTACGGCGGCGCATACATCGTGATGGACTCCAAGACGATGGGCAACGATTTGTGCCTGGCGTGGCCATGGGCCGAGTTGGCGGTGATGGGCGCCGGCCAGGCCGCGGCGATCCTTCAGCGGCGGGCGACTGCGGAAGACCGCGCCGCGTTCGAGGTCGACTACGCCGAGCGACTTCTGAATCCCTACATCGCCGCCCAACGGGGATACATCGACGGGGTCATCGAGCCTGCCGAGACGCGCTTGGTGATCGCCGAGGCCCTCGAAACGTTGATCGACAAGCGCGAAACCTTGGTGTCGCGCCCTCACGACAACACTCCGCTGTAGACGCTCGGCTACAAACGTCCGCCGTCGACCAGGAACTGCTGGGCGGTGCACGCTGCGCCATCGTCTGCGCCCAGGAAGAGCACCATCTGGACGAACTCGTCAGGAGTGATGCGACGCTTGAGCTCCTGATCGCTCATCGTCTCGTACTCGCCCTCGGGTGTCCACCACTTGGCGAGCTGTCGTTCGGTCGGCACCCATCCTGGAAGCACCGTGTTGACTCGCACACCGTGAGGTCCCAGCGTTCGCGCCATCGTGCGGGTGATGCCTTCGACGGCGGACTTGGCGATCGCGTAGCCGGGAAAGAAGCTCTCCTTCCTCATGTAGCTGCTCGATCCGATGTTGACGATCGAGCCCGTGCCGGCGTCGATCATCTGCGGTGCCAGCGCCTGGATCGCGAAGAAGTAGTGGCGCAGGTTGGTATTGATCCGATTGTCGAAGTACTCGGGTGTCATGTCGAGCCAATCGTGCCGGTCGTCGTTGGCCGCATTGTTGACGAGGACAGCGACACTGCCGAGTGTCGTGATCGCCGCCGTGCAGGCCTGCTGTAGCGCGGCAATGTCGAGCAGATCCACCTCGTAGAAGATCGGCGCGTGAGTGACGCCGGCGTCGACACAACGTTGAATCGTGGCGTGCGCGTACTCGACGTTCTTGTCGACGAACGCGACCATGCTGTGTTGCCGTGCGAACTGCTCGACGAGCGCACTGCCGATTCCGTCTGCGCCACCAGTAATGAAAACGGTCCGGTCGACGAGCGATGGATACGACGCGTAGTTACCGGTCATTGGTCTCCTGTGGATGCGTAGCTGGCAGATGGGGCGACAGCGTCGAACTGATAGAGCTCGGCCGGGTTGTCGACGAGGATGCGGTGCCGAACGTTCGCGTCCGGCATCCAGTCGAATGCCAACGCGCTCAGATCGTCCAACGACGGCGGCTCCTTCTGCCCGGGATGCGGCCAGTTCGTCGCCCACAACATCCGCTCGGGGGCATGGTCGACGAGTACGTGCACGAGTCGCGTCACAGCTGCATACTGATGAGTGCTGTCGGCGGCCGATTCGTACGGCGCAGAAAGCTTCACCCAACAGCGCCCTGTGTCGAGCAGCCGCAGCAGGACGTGGAACCGATCGTCATCCGCGCCCACGGCAGGCATGAACCGGCCAACATGATCGATCACCAGAGGGGCCGGCAGCGCGACGAGGGCGGCGAATCGGTCCATCAGGTCGCGTCCATTCATCTGCAACTGGATGTGCCAGCCGTGCGAAGCGATCCGATCGGCGACCGCGTGCATCATCTCCCACGGCACTGCGCCGCCGGGCAGCATGTGGAACCGGGCACCTCGCGCGCGGCGCCGGGTCAGTGTTTCGAGGTCGAGGTCGCTCACTTGGTCATCGACAACGACCACCGCTCTGGCCGCGGTCTCGAACTCGGCGACGGCGTCGAGGGTGCACGCGTTGTCGAATCCGTAGGTGCTCGGCTGTACGACCACGACACGCTGCAGGCCGAGGCCGCGCTGCACCTGTCGATACTGATCGACCGTGGCGTCAGGCGGGCGCAGCAGCGATGTCGGCGCGACCGGGTAGCGGCTGTCGTAGATGTGCATGTGCGTGTCACACGCTCCTGCCGGGAACTCATGCTGGGTCATTTGCGATCGAGCCACCAGGAACGCAGGCGACTGGCGTGGTCGGGGTTGACCGATCGCGGCGGAATGACGCCGGCGACAAGTGCGCGCACCTGTTCAACCGAGCTCATCGCCTGAGCATCGGCGTTCTCCGGCGTGAGCCCACCGAGATGTGGAGTAGCAACGACGCGAGCACGGCTGGCCAGCTCCGGCGACGGACGTTGATCCGGCGCGCGGCCGACGTCCGTGGCGAATCCCCCGAGATGACCGGAGTCGAGGGCTGCCGCGACCGCGTTCTCGTCGACCAACTCACCTCGCGAGACATTGACGAGCATGGTCCCCGGTCGCATCAGCGCCAGCGCAGCAGCGTCGATCAGGTTCGCCGTGGCCGGCGTGGCAGGCGCGAGCGGCAGCACGAAGTCGGAGCAAGTGAGCACGTTGTGCATGGTCGTTTGCTCGAACCCATCGAGCGTCGCGTCCGCAGATGGATCACACACGACGACGCGCATGCCGATGCCGCGTAACAGCTCGGCCAAGTACGACCCGATCGCTCCGTAGCCGATGATGCCCGCTGTGCGCCCGCGCAGCTGCAGTCCCGGCCGCTGCGGCGGTTGCACGATGTTGCGGTAGTCGATCGTCGACTCACTGACATTGCGGGCAACATCGAGCATCAACGCCAGAGCGAGCTCGGCAGTCGACGGAACGAAGCTCTTGTCAGCGTGACCGATCAAGACTCCGGCACAGCTAGCGGCGGAGACATCAATCGTGCTGATGTCGACGGCGCATCTCAGAAAGGCCAGGAGGCCCGGCAGTTCGTCGAACACGGCCGCTTCGCCCGGTGTGGATCGGTGAGCGATGATCACGTCGCAACACTTCGCCGCGACGACCAACTCGGGAGTGGTGAGATCACGATCGATGGGGTTGTACACCACGGCCGCAATCGTCGTCAGCTCGGGCAATGCCCGTCCGTAGTACGCGAGCAGGTCCTCAGGGTTGTGAGTGAGGAAGGCGGTCAACATTCCCGGCGACGCTAGTCGCAGCCCAGCGATCCGGTTGCCCCTCGACGCAGCGACCCACCAGCGAACGGCCCAGCAGTTGAGCGGCGGCAACAGCATCGACCGGCTCGGCGAACAGGAAACCTTGGCCGGTGCGACAGCCCATCTCTCGGAGCAACCGAAGCTGGCCATCGGTCTCAACGCCCTCTGCCACGACATCGAATCCGAGCGCCAGTCCGATGTCGAGAATGATCTGGACGAGCTTGGCCGTCCTCGCATCAGTGGCGAGACCGTGGATGAACGCCCGGTCGATCTTCAGTGCCTGGATCGGGAACAGGTGCAAGACCTGCAACGACGACATACCGGTGCCGACGCCTCCGATCTGCACGCCGATGCCGGCCGCGTGAAGTTCTTCGATCACTGCGAAGGCGGCTTCGGGCTTGCGTCGTATGACGCCCTCGGTGATCTCCAGCGTGATGTTGGCACCCACGAGTCGGTACCGACGAAGGCATTCGGCGATGTGTGGCAGCAAGGTGGGGTCGAAGAACTCCCGGTGCGAGACATTGACGTTGACGCTGATCGCACCCGCGTACGCGTGCTGCCACTGCCCGATCTGGCGGCACACATCACTGATGACCCACCGCCCAAGCGTCACGAGCAGGCCGATCCCCTCCACGTCCGGCAAGAAGTCCGTCGCAATGACAAGACCGCGCTCCGGATGCCGCCAGCGCACGAGCGCTTCGAATCGATCGATGCCTTTGGCCTCGAGACTGACGATCGGTTGGTAGTGAACCTCGAACTGGTGCTGATCGATCGCCTGACGAATCTCGGACTGGATGTTGAGTCGAGCGACCGCGTCGGAGCGCATCGCAACGTCGAACATCGCGAACGAGCCGCGGTTGTGCGCTTTGGCGTGGTACATCGCGATGTCTGCGTCGCGCAGCACATCTTCGGCAATGCTGTAGCCGCCATCGCTGGTCGTGATGCCCATGCTGGCGGTCACTGCAACTTTGTGACCATCGATGTCGATCGGCGTCGCAAGGCTTGCCTGCATACGCGCGACGATCGGCTGGATCGAGGTGGGTTCCAGGTTGTGCAGCAGGACAGCGAACTCATCACCGCCGAAACGAGCTGCAACATCGGCAGGGCGCAGCCCTTTTCGCAAGCGTTGGCCGATCTCAGTCAGGAGGCGATCGCCGGCGAGATGGCCAAGAGAATCGTTGACGAGCTTGAAGCCGTCGAGGTCGAGGAAGACGACCGCATATCGAAGCCTCGCCGGCGCGCGAGCGTCGGTGATGGCGAGGTGGAGGCGTTCGAGGAACAGCTTGCGATTCGGCAGTCCGGTGACCTCGTCGTAGAGCGCCCCTTGTCGCAACAACTCCTCGAGCTGCTTGCGAGGCTCACTGTCCTGGATCGATCCGACGATTCGGGCCGCAGGCCCGTCGGGCGGACCAATGGGCAATGCTCTACACGAGACGCTCCTGTAGCCGCCGTCGGCCGCGAGGACGCGGTGGTCGAATGCAACAGTCGCGAGACGGCCGGTCACCGCGACACGCAGTTCCTCACGGACCCGATCCAGATCGTCGGGATGCACCGCGTCGAACCATATCGAGGGCCGATTACCTGCGATCTTGTACTGGTGACCGAGCAGTTCCATGCACCGACGCGAGTAGTGAATCGTGTCCGTCGTCAGATCCCAATCCCAGAGCCCATCGTTCGTGGCGGCTTCCCACAGGCTGTAGCGCTCTTCGCTCGTCCGCACTGTCTCGATCAGCTGCTGTTGTTCGAGGGCAGCGGTCAGCAGCGCAGCCCACTGGTTGTGCGTCTCGCGTCCATTGATCGACAACGCGTCGACTTCGCCGGCGACAGCGAGCAGTCCGAAGTCGTGCCCGCGTGCCTTCACGGGAACGACGATCGTGACCTCGTTCGCTTCCGTTCTCGCTAGGGCGATGAGGCTTGCTGGTGGGAACTGTTCAATCGTGCAGGTCGTTCCGGTCACGTCCGGCAGCATCGCGGCTGGGTCGTACGTCCCCGCGATTCGCAGGCGTCCGGCCGACGGATGACCATCCCACAACGCAAGAAACGCCCCCCGAACCGTTGTCGCCGTCAGCCACTGCAGACGCCTCGGATCAGCGTGCTCGTGGTCAAGCAGTTGCATGCTGATCTCGTACTGCTCGCGCATCGAGTTCTCGCGTACGACACTTCGCGCGAAGCGCGTCGTGGCTACATCGCGCCAGAACCCGACAGTGCGCTCCGCGTCCGTCGCCCACTCGTCATCACGACACCCGCACGAACCGCGCGGCAGGAACTGAGACGGCGAACGGGCGATTCGGTGTTCGAGTTCCTCGCCACGCAGCTGTGTGAGGACGAGACGAGCCGCCGATGCACCGATCACATCGAATGGTTGCGACACCGTCGACAACGTCGGCAGGGTATGCGCACCGATCTCCAATCCGTCGAACCCCACGATGGCAAGCTCTTCGGGCACCCTGATGCCCAGGTCCGCGAGCTGTGCCATGCAGCCGATTGCGTTGCGATCCGTTGCCAGGATCAGCGCTGTGACGGGCATCGCCGCGGCGACGAGCTGGTGGGCCACGTCGCGGCCACCGAGCTCGCCGTTGTCGAAGGCATCGAAGAACCACTTCGTGTGCGCCTCGATGCCTTTAGCGAGCATCGCCAGGCGATAGGCCTCGTGACGCTCGCGCATGTCGGGTTGGATGAGATTGGCTGCGAAGCCGATTCGACTGTGACCGTGGCCGATCAGATGGTCGACTGCCTGGGTGATGCCCACCGCGTTGTCGGATGTCGCCGATGGCACGGCGAATCCTTCGATCTCATCGCTGGCAAGGGCGATGGCCTTCCCCGCAGCCTGCAGACGATAGAGGTAGTTGCGTTGCGTCGCCGACGCAATCGAGATGACCCCGTCGAGGTGATCCCAAGCGGTCGGCTGGCTGAAGTCGGGCGCCGACACAACCTCATCACTGCCAAGCCCGGCGTCGAGGGTTTGGATCAGGACGACATGGCCGCCAACTGCAGCGAGCTCACGGGCGATCCCCGCCACGATGTTTCCGTAGTAGAACCCACCGGTCACCGGCGAGAGCACCCCAATCGTGATGGCTTTCCTGATGCTGGGAGCCTACGGCGCCAACGCCGCGAGGTGTGCAGACCGGGACCTAGTACCCGGTCTGGCCGTCCGTGAGCTCGCGCAGGATGTCGAGGTGACCAGCGTGTCTGGCGGTCTCGGTGGCCATGTGCAACAGGATCCAGCGCAGTGTGACGAACCCGAAGTAATCGTGTGGAAGAACGCTGCGAGCTTCCAGCGTGGTCTGTTGTCGAACGATCTGGCGCGAGCGCTCGATTGCCTCGAGATAGTCGGCGACGACTTCCTCCACCGACGACACCTCCCCCACGCTGAACGATGCAGTGGAGTCGTCGTCGACACCGTCGTCCGGCTCGCCGAGAAAGAAGTGTCCGAACCAACCGCGCTCGCACCAGGCCAAGTGCCTGACGACGCCGAGCAGTGTCAGGCCTGATGGCGTCGTGACATCGGTTGCCGCCGCGAGCGTCAAGTCCTCGAGTTTTCGAACGACCACTCCGCGATTCCAGTCGAGCGAGTTGAACAGCTGGGCATCGTCCAGGTCCCTCACATCGTCATCTCGCAGCTCCTTCATCCACTGCACTGTAGAGCGGGGTTCAGCGACGATGGGCGTGACCGGTGGGAACGATTCTGCTGCCCACCGCTAGTCTCAGTCGTTGGGGAGCAAGCCCCACTTTTCATCAACCATCTCAGTGCAACCGTGTCACGTAGGGGAACAACATGCCCGACACCATCACCATCATCGACGATCGCACCGGCAAGCAGGTCACGGTGCCGATCACCGACAACATCTTTCCCGCTAGTGCGGTGCGCGAGTTGGATCCGTCGCTGTTCATCTACGACCCAGCGTTCATGCAGACCGCGGCGTGCCAAAGTGCCATCACGTACCTCGACGGCGAGGCCGGGATCCTTCGCTACCGCGGCTATCCCATCGAGCAGCTGGCAGAGCACAGCACGTACCTCGAGGTTGCCTATCTGCTGCTCACCGGGGAGCTGCCAAACGCGGCGCAGCTGGCTCAATGGAAGATCGACGTGACCAGTCACACCTTCATCCACGAGAACATGCGCAAGCGATTCGTCGACGGCTTCCACTACGACGCACACCCGATGGGCATGCTGGTCAGCTCCATTGCCGCGCTCGGAACGTTTTACAACGACGCCAAAGACATCGACGACAAAGAAAGCCGCGACAAGCAGATCCTCCGATTGATCGCCAAGATGCCGACCCTCGCGGCCATGTGCTATCGCTTTTCGGTCGGGCTGCCGTTCGTGTACCCCGACAACAACCTCAGCTTTCCCGCCAACTTCTTGAACATGATGTGGAAGATCAGTAACTACGAAGTCGACCCACGACTCGAGCGGGCGATGGATGTGTTGTTCATCCTGCACGCCGACCACGAGCAGAACTGCGGCACCACGGCAATGCGCGTTGTCGGCTCCAGCCACGCCGATCCGTATTCAGCGACGGCCTCCGCCGCATCTGCGCTCTACGGACCCCTGCACGGTGGCGCCAACGAGCAGGTCGTGCGCATGCTCACCGAAATCGGTTCGATGGAGGAGGTGCCTGCCTTCCTCGACGATGTCAAATCCGGTAAGGGCCACCGGTTGATGGGATTCGGTCACCGCGTGTACAAGAACTACGACCCGCGGGCGACGATCATCAAGAAGACCGCGTACGACGTGTTCGAGGTGACGGGAAAGAACCCGCTGCTCGACATCGCCTTGAAGCTCGAAGAGGTGGCGTTGAGCGACGACTACTTCATCAGCCGCAAGTTGTATCCCAACGTAGATTTCTACAGCGGGCTGATCTACCAGGCGCTGGGTTTTCCCGTGGCGATGTTCACAGTGCTGTTCGCAATCCCGCGCACCTCAGGGTGGCTCGCTCACTGGCAAGAGTTGTTGGGCGACAAGGATCAAAAGATCAGTCGCCCCCGCCAGTGGTACACAGGAGTCGGAGTCCGCGACTACGTTCCCATCACCGACCGCTGAACTGCGCTGTCGCGAGTCGGTCGATACAGGCGAGCCCTGACGATCGGCTCTCGCTGCCATTGCTACACCGGGTCGGTCACGACCGTCGGGTGTCGACGCTCCTCATTGGTCAGGTACAGGACGACCAACAAGATCGCGCCGAGGAAGATCAGACTGGTCACTGTCGTTCCGAGTCCGAGGCCCGCTTGGGTTCCCGGGTCAGCATCCGCCGGGATCGTCTTGGGCTGCGACAGCAGGTCGCCGATGGAGGCGCCGAGCGGGCGAGTCAGCACATATGCCGCCCAGAAGGCCAGCACTGCGTTGAGGCGGAACTGCATGTGGGCCACAGCGATCACCAGGATGAGACCAGCGAAGAGCAGCGCCGACTTGAAGTAGCCAAGGCTGTACTTCTCGGCGATCAGGTCGCCGGCGGCGGTACCGAGTGCGAACGTGAAGAGGATTGCCAACCAGTAGAACGCTTCGCGCTTCGGCGTGTAGATCGAATGGATCGACAGCGTCTTTTCGCTCGCGTACCAGACTGCGAATGACGCGAGCATCGCAATGCCGAAGATGATCGTGCTCGTCGTCAACGTGACGTTGAAGTGCTCGACCATGTTGTCGGTGATAAGGGTTCCGACGACGCTGATCAACACGACTGTGACCCAGTAGATGGCGGGTATGTACTTCGGGGCTCTGAACTGGAACACGAGTGCAACCGCCAGCAGCACACTCATCACGATCGTGGTGGTGTTGAGGTTGTCACCCAGCTTCTTGTTGATGTAGTCGGCAAAGGTCTCGCCGACGGTCGTGCACAACACCTTGATGATCCAGAAGAAGATCGTGACTTCGGGAACCTTGCTCAGCAATGTGCCGGCTCGACCTGATGTCTTGGTTGTCGGGGGAGAGATCGTCATGGAGTTCCTTTGCATTCAAGGGCGGCCGTCAGCATTGCGCGAACGAGTAAGGCGCGCAGTCGAAGCAGTTCAACTGCGAGTAAATCGACGCCGCGGCGCCCGCAGCCGTGGATCTGCCGAAAGTGCTAGGCGATTCGAAACATCCACGAAACTTGTCCTCGCTGCCGCTTCCACCAGGTCCGCAGGTACGTATCGTGAACTCGTGAACAGCGGTGCAGGTCGGATTTTGGTCGTCGACGACGAGCCGACGGTGCGCGAAGTGGTCGCTCAGTACCTGCAGCGCGACGG
>JANMQX010000229.1:0-9714 GCA_031370745.1 Ilumatobacteraceae bacterium | reverse complement strand
TCGAACGCCATCGCGTGCTCGGGCCGAACCATCTCGTAGCTGCCGTAGAGCATTCCCTCGGCACCCATCAGGTCGATCACCTTGGCGTAGATGTCTTTGTTGAGATCCGCGAACGCCATCTTGCCGATGGAGCCTTCCGGTCCGGGGTCTCCCATCTTGCGGTTCTGGTTGGCGCGGATGTTGGTGAGCCGCAACACCTCGGCGCGCGACCACAGCTTCATCACCTCGTCGCGCGACGCAGCATCCTTGCGCTCCGCAGGCAGATCGGCCCATGTAGCCGTCAGCGCCTGGATCGTGCCGCTGCCCTTCGGCGGCATCGTGCCGCCGATCGACACCCGCTCGTTCATCAATGTGGTCAACGAAACACGCCACCCGTCCCCCGGATTGCCGAGCAGTTCGGAATGAGGGATACGTGTGTTCATGAAAAACACTTCGTTGAACTCGGCCTCCCCGGTCATTTGCCGCAGCGGTCGCACCTCGACACCGGGCGCGTGCATGTCGACGACGAACGCGGTCAACCCGGCGTGCTTCACAGCCTCGGAGTCGGTGCGAACCACCAGCAGTCCGAATCGCGACAGGTGGGCCAACGTGGTCCACACCTTCTGGCCGTTGACGATCCACTCGTCTCCGTCGCGCACACCCTTCGCCGCCAAACCGGCGAAGTCGGAACCGGCACCGGGCTCACTGAACAACTGGCACCAGATCTCCTCGCCGGTGAACAGCGGCCGCAGGTACCGCCTCTTCTGCTCATCGCTCCCCCACACGGCCACGGTAGGGCCGCACATCCCGTAGCCGATGGGATTGCGGTAGTACGGATTCGGACCACCTTGCGCGAAGATCCTCTCGTTGACGACTCGCTGCAGCTTGGGGTTGAGACCCCGGCCGCCGCTCCCTACGGGGAAATGCACCCACGCCAGACCCTTGTCGAACTGGGCGCCGAGGAAGGTGGCCGCGTCATTGGATTTCGGATCACATTCGGCGAGCAACTCTGTGACGAGGTCGTCGACGATGTCCTCGTCCGCTTGCGCCTGAATCTCTGTGGCCGTCATGAATGCCAACGATACTGGCGCGCTACAACCACAACAGTGCCGGTCGAAACCTACTCGTCGTCATCGGCATCCGCTGGCGCCTCAAAACCGGCAGCAGCCAGGCGTTCGAGCAGTTCGTCACGGATGCTGCGACCCGGCTCGCGGGCTTTGTCGCCAGT
This sequence comes from Ilumatobacteraceae bacterium, assembly GCA_031370745.1. Classification (GTDB taxonomy): domain Bacteria; phylum Actinomycetota; class Acidimicrobiia; order Acidimicrobiales; family Ilumatobacteraceae; genus JAENVT01. Next base: position 8,507 of record JANMQX010000229.1, on the reverse strand, counting down.
GATGCGCCAGCCCAGCCTGCTGGAATACAGCAATGGCGGGTCCTTCAATCTGCCGGCGCCTACGGCGACGACGCGCGCGAAGAACAGGTCGTGATCGATCATCGGCTTCACCTCGAAGGTCACGCACCGCAGCCAGGCAATGCAGTTGCGGACCACCGGCAGCTCGGTCTCCGGGATTGTCTCGAGGTAGTCATCGGCGATGTACCGGAACTTGCGGCCAGGGTACGAAAAGTACTGGCCGACATCGACTTGGTCGCCGGCGAGAATGCTGACGGTGAACTCGCCGCTCGCGGCGATCAGCGGATGCGTGTCGTGTTTCGGCGACACGCTGGCCATCACGATCGGCTCCTCGAAACTGACCTGGCACACCCAGTGGCTGCAATAGGCTCGTGAGACGCCATCGTGGTGCGCCCCAACGACTTGCACGCCCTTCATCATCTGACCGAGGCTGCGCTTGATGGTGGCGTCGATCATCAGTTGAAGTGTCGCATCCAGTGGCGGTGCTCTTCGCGTTCTGAAGCGAGCTCGGCGAACGCGGCGCGCAACGGCACCAGTCGTGCCAACAACACCGGCTGGTCCCGGTCGATCAGGCTTTGCTTCAAGTTGTTGAGGATGCGCAGCATGATCTCGTGGGCACTCGCCGGCGCGAACATCCTCGGTCGAAACGTCGCCTCGCCCCCCATCCGTTGCTTCCATGACGCGACCATTCCCGGCTCGTCGTACCGAAGACCTCGCCCGAATGGATCGGCGAATGTCCCCGACTGTTTGTCACGGATGACGAAGTGCCCGGGGAGCCCGACACCACGGATCGGCACGCCGAGGCGCTTGCCGACCTCCATTGCGACAACACTGAGGGTGATCGGCATCCCGACCCGTCTGGCGAGCACGTCGTGCAGCAACGAGTTGCGCGGGTCGTGGTAGTCGTCGCTGTCGCCCGCAAACATGCCCGATGCGAACAGCGTGTCGATGATCCCATCGAATGAATTCGGGCAGAGCTCAGCCACTCGGTCGAGGCCGAGGAGCATCGATCCAACTTCGACAGAGTGATCGACGGTCGCCGTGACGAGAGCCCAGAGCAAATCCATGTGTCGATCGGCCGCTGGACCATTGAGAACTTCGGCGAACCGTGCGGCCGGATCCATCACTGCAACGTATCGTCCGCGGCACCCTGGCCGGACGACACAATCGTCGGTCGAATCGCAGGTCGGCTACCTTCGCCTGCGTGTACCCGGGAGGGTTCGTCGAGTCGCAACCCAACAAGCCGGCGATCATCATGGCCGGCTCTGGATTCATCCAGACATTCGCTCAACTCGATGCCGCGGCGAACCGGCTGAGCCGGTTGCTGCGCTCGGTCGGGGTTGAGCCGGGTGACGAGCAGTGAGTTGCGCTACGTGAGCTGTTGGGCACCGTCGGATTGCCGACCCGCGCGATCTTGGCATATGCGGCGGTTTGAGCACGTTCGGGAAGGCTCGATGGACAAACTGGGCAGCCCCAGAACGGTACGTAGCGTTATGGGGCTGCCCCGTTCGACGAAGGTGCGCTCGCGTGCTGCCGGGCTCACCCCTTGGTGAGGTGGTGCAGCTCGTCGAGGATTGCCGCCAGGCGCAGGCTTTCGGTTCTGCCGAAGATCGGCTCTTCGTTCCCGCCGACGACCGCTTCGAAGTGCGACACCATCCCGGCGTAGGCGTTCGCGCCGTCACAGGCGACGGTGTCGACAGAACCGTCGCGTCGTTCGACCGTGATCTCGCTGTCGCGTGCCGGACCGGGCACGTGCTCGCCTGGAAGATTGGCGAGCCCGAGGGTTCCCGACAAGGCCATCTGCTTGCGCAGTGGCGCGTCGAACGAAACGTCGAATGCAGAACTGAAGCCCTGGCCCCAATCGATCCAACCGGCCATCGCGATGTCGACGCCAAGATCGTTGCGTGTGGCGTTCGCTGCGACGCCGGCCGGGTCGCGGTCGGCCATCAACATGAACGGAGCGATGCAGTAGATGCCGATATCGAACACGGCGCCCGCCCCGCGCGTATCGATGCGATGGTCGCCCTCGCTCATGTCCATCGGGTAGCTGAACGAGGCTCGGCCCGTGTGCAGAGTGCCCAGCGATCCGTCGGAAGCCAACTGCAGCAAGGCTCGAGCGCGCGGATGGTGCGGCCACATGTATGCCTCGAGGATCGTCAGCCCAACGGACTCGGCGTGATCGAAGAGGCTTGCGCTCTCGTCCGCCGACATCGTCAGGGGCTTCTCGCACAGGACGTGCTTGCCGGCGTCGAGAGCGCGATGGCTCCACAACGCGTGGAGGTGATTGGGCAACGGGTTGTAGACCGCATCGATGTCGGCGCGGCCGAGCATCTCGTCGTACGGCCCGAAGTCGTCTCCCCGGCGACTCGGCGCATCGACAACGACGTGACCGGTTTGGTCGAACGCCGGCAGCAACGAGTTCTTGTAGATGCGGCTGGATCCGCCGAGCACCCCCCACCGCATCATCCGCCGAGCACGACCATCTTGATCTCGGTCATCTCTTTCACCGAGTAAGCCGGTCCTTCGCGCGTGTTGCCGCTGTCGCGCAGCCCGCCGTATGGCTGCTGGTCGGCACGCCAGGTGGGTACCTCGTTCACCAGCACGCCGCCGTAGTCGAGGGTGTGAATGGCACGTAGCGCCTTGCTGATGTCGGCGGTGAAGATCGCTGCCTGCAGGCCGAACGACGAGTCGTTGGCCAGCGCGAAGGCGTCGTCGAGGCTGTCGTACGTGGCGATGGCAACAACCGGTCCGAAGACCTCTTTGGAGCACACCTTCATGTCGGGCTTGGCGTTGGTGACGACGGTCGGTCGCAAGACGCCATTCTCGTCGACCGCACCGCCGGTGAGCACTTTGGCGCCGCCCGCCTCGGCCTCGGCCACCCACGACACGACACGGTCGCGCTCGCTCGTGGAGATGAGCGCAGAAACATCGGTGGCCTCGTCGAGCGGATCCCCGACCACCAGAGCGTTGACATGATCCACCAGGGCAGCGGTGAAATCGTCGGCGATCGAACTGTGGATGTAGATGCGCTGCGTCGAGATGCAGCTCTGCCCGGCGTGACTGAAGCCGGCGACTTTGATCTTTGCGGCGGCCGTCGTCCAGTCTCCGTCGGGCTCGATGATCACCGGAGCGTTGTTGCCGAGCTCCAGCCCGACGCGCTTGCGCGGGGCACGCGCCCGGATGCTCCAGCCGACATCGGGCGAACCCGTGAACGTGATCAGAGCAATGTCTGGATGATCCACGATCGCGTTGCCGACAGTGCCGCCACCGCCCGTGACGACGTGCAAGTACTCTGCTGGAAGGCCGCACTCTTCGATCAGCATCTTGGCGAGTGCGATCGAGCTGAACGGTGTCTGGCTGGCCGGCTTCAACACCACCGGACAACCAGCGGCGATCGCCGGTGCGAGCTTGTGAGCAACGAGGTTGAGGGGGAAGTTGAACGGGGCGATGGCACCCACAACACCGATCGGCACGCGCAGCGTGAAGCCCAGCTTGCCTTCCCCGGCAGCGAGTGCGTCGAGTGGCACCATCTCCCCCGACAGCTTGCGCGCCTCGGCCGCGGCGAACAGGAACGTACCGACGGCGCGTTCCGCCTCGCCCCGCGCAGTCTTGATCGGTTTGGCTGCTTCCTTGGCGATGATCGTTGCGAACTCGTCGCGACGCTCGGTCAGGAGCTGCGCGGCTTTGTCGAGTATCGCGGCGCGCTTCCACAGCGGCAGCGGCGACTTCAACGCCGCCTTCGCTGTTGCAACGGCCGCTGCGACATCGCCGTCTGACTGGGCCGGGATCTCGCCGATGACCGAATCGTCGAAGGGCGAGCGAACAGTGATCGTTTGAGCCATGTCAACCGACGATACTTGCCCTATGAGCAGCCCTCGTCATCCGTATCTCGACTGGGATGGGCCACTTCCGTTTGCCCACAGGGGTGGCGCGAGCGACGTACCGGAAAACACGATGGAGGCCTTTCAATACGCCATCGATCTCGGCTATCGGTACCTCGAAACCGACGTGCATGTGACCTCCGACGGCGTGCTCGTGGCGTTCCACGACAACGACTTGCAGCGCACTTGCGCAAGGCCCGGCAAGATCAGCGAACTGCCGTGGTCAGAGGTCTCGAAGGCTCTCGTCGATGGCAAAGCACCGATTCCACAACTCGAAGAGCTCATCGGCGCATGGCCGCAGGCGCGTCTCAACATCGATTGCAAGACCGGACGAGCTGTCGACGCGCTGATCGCGGCGTTGCGCCGCACCAATTCGCTGGATCGGGTGTGCGTCGCGGCGTTCAGCGACGTGCGGTTGAAGCGCCTTCGCACGGCCCTCGGCACCGAGTTGTGCACTTCGCTCGGCCCGGTCGAACTGGGGTTGCTGCGGTTCGGCATGCTCCGCAATCCGCCGGGTCTTGCCGCCCAGGTGCCGGTGAAGCAAGGACCGATAACGGTGGTCAACAAGGCGTTCGTCGAACGATGTCACCGTCTGGGTCTACAGGTCCACGTGTGGACGATCGATGATGCTGCGGAGATGGAGCGCCTGCTCGACCTGGGCGTCGATGGACTGATGACCGACCGTCCGGCCATCTTGCGCCAGGTGCTCGAATCACGTGGAGCCTGGTGCTCCTAAGTTGACGGCCGGTGAGGCGAGGACGGCGCAAACGAGTGAGGCCGCGGCGAGGATGACGACACCGACAACCGTCACGGCCAGAACGAGCAGGAAGGGAACGACTGGCCACAACCGCACTCCCCAACCGACAACGCTGGATTGCGAGATTCCGAGTCGATCGACCAGCGAGAAGATCTTGTAACTAGTGCGGACACGCCTGCCCGATGAGATTCCGCTGCACTGCGAAAGCGTAGGTTCCCGTCATGGCCTCACCCCGTTTCCACTCCGTCCGGTCGTCGAACGGTTTGGTCGCAAGCGCCGACCAACTCGCCACGCAGGCCGGATTGCGGGCGTTGGTTCTCGGCGGAAATGCAGTCGACGCGGCGCTGGCAACCAACGCGGTGATCGCCGTTACTGCCCCACACTTGTGCGGACTGGGCGGCGACCTGTTCGCCCTCGTGCATCGCAATGGCGAGGTGTTCGCCCTCAATTCGACAGGCTGGGCGGGCGCAGGTGCCGATTCGGCGGCCCTTCGCGCCGATGGTCATGCCGAGATGCCCTTTCGCCACGACATCAGGTCCGTCACGGTGCCCGGTTGCGTCGACGGATGGATGGCGCTGCACGAACGCTTCGGCACGATGCCGCTCTCCGAGCTGTTGCAGCCCGCAATCGACCTCGCCGCGGACGGGTTCCCCGCCAGTCCCCTGTTGGTCGCTGCTGCAGGACGAGCCGACGAAGGTGCCAACGAGAACCTCGCCGAGCTGCTCAGCCAGCTCACACGTCCCGGCGCGCGGGTTCACCGCACCGGCGTCGCTCGAACACTGAGGGCCATCGTCGAGGGCGGCCGCGCGGCGTTCTACCAAGGCGAGTTCGGCCAGGGATTGATGACGCTCGGTGCCGGCCTCTACGACGACGACGACTTCGCCCGGCCCCTGTCGGAGTGGGTGACGCCCCTGATGGTGCACACATTCGGAGTCGACTTGTGGACCGTCCCGCCCAACTCGCAGGGATACCTGACACTGGGAGCAGCCGAACTGGCCGGTCGGCTCGATCTGCCGGCGGATCCCAACGACGTGCGATGTGCCCACCTGCTCATCGAAGCGGCGACAGCTGCGGGGTTCGATCGACCCGATGTGCTCAGCGACACCGCCAGCGGCGAGCAGCTGTTGAATTCGATCGCAGGACGTCTTGACTTGATCGATACCGACCGAGCGTCGAGTCGCTGGGCGCCAGCCGGCGATGGTGACACGACCTATCTCTGCACCATCGACGGCAACGGCATGGGTGTTTCGCTGATCCAATCGAACGCCGCCGGTTTTGGATCCGGTCTGGCCGAGCCGAGCACCGGCATCAACCTCCACAATCGCGGCATCGGCTTTAACCTGCGAGAGGGACATGCTGGGGAATTTCAACCAGGACACCGACCGCCACACACACTGTGTCCCGCCATCGCCACATCGGACGGCGCATTACGGGCCGTCTTCGGTACGATGGGCGGCGATGCCCAACCGCAGATCCTTCTGCAACTTGCCGCCCGATTGTTCCACTATGCGCAGTCGCCTGCGGCCGCGGTGAACGCCGGTCGATGGGCGCTGCAGGGTCCGTCGACCGGGTTCGATACGTGGACCAGCGGCCAGGCACCGACGGTCACCGTCGAAGGCCAGGCGCCAAGTGATTGGTTGAGCGGGCTCGCCGCGCGCGGACACAGGGTCGAAGCTCGACCGCCGTACGACAGCGGGTTCGGGCACGCCCACGCAATCGTGATCGACCACGACGAGGTTCGGTGCGGTGCGGCCGATCCGCGCACGATCGTGGGTACTGCCGCGGGCATCTGACCGCTTGCCGCGCAGCGAACTACGATTCGCACATGCGCGTCGATTCGAACTTCTTCTGCACAGTCCCGATGCCCGACGCCGGAGATCCGACGATCCCTGCGACCGCGCGACGGTTCGGCAACGACTCGGTGATCGAGTGCTACAAGAACCTCGTCGAATGGGCCAAGACTGCCGACCAGCTGGGCTTCGACACCATGTGGCTGACCGAGCACCACTTCCAATACGAGGGCTACGAGGTGCTGCCCAACCTGATCCTGTTCGGCCAGCACCTGGCGATGCTGACGCAGGGTCTGCGCCTCGGGCAGATGTTCAATGTCGTGCCGCAATGGCACCCGCTGCGTCTCGCCGAGGACTTCGCGCTCGCCGACATCATCACCGGCGGGCGGATGGAGTTCGGTGTCGGGCGCGGCACCGTGCCGCGCGAGGCGTGGGCGTTGGGCACCGTGGTCGCCAGCGGCGACAACGAGATGTCGGCCGAGCACGACCGGATCAACCGCGAGATCTTCGAGGAATCGATGGAGGTCATCAAGCTCGCCTGGAACCAAGAGCGGTTCAGCTACCGTGGCAAGCACCTGGTGCTGCCGCCCGATGATGTGCCCGATCGCGGCACGATGGTGAATGATCTCACGCTGATCCCGCGGCCGCTTCGCAAGGTCGACATCTACCAGCCCGTCACGTCGCCGGAGACGATCGAATACGTCCCGAAGGCGGGCCACAAGGCGGTGTACTGGTTGCAGAACGCCGACAGCCAGAAGCAGAAGTGGGATCGCTACGCCGAGATCCGCGAGGCCTGTGGCACACCCGTGGGCCCTGGGGAAGACCGCTGCCTGGTACTCAACCTGCATGTCGCCAAGACCTACGAAACTGCGCTGGTCAAGGGCCGCCCCGGGCAGGACGAGTTCAACAAGTTCCTGTCTCCGTACGGCCGGTTCAGCAGTTACCGAAACCCTGACGGCTCGAAGGTCGACTTCAACCACTGCCCGACCGTCGAAGAGAGCAATCAGCAGCGGATTCAGATCGTCGGCTCGATCGACGACGCCGTCGACGCAATCGGATACTGGCGTGATCTGCTCGACCTCAAGCACATCTGCTTCTTCTTCGATTATCCGGGTTTGACCCGCGAGGAGATGACCGAGCAGATGCATCTCGTCGCCGAAGAAGTGTTCCCGCGCCTCGGCGAGCCGATCGTGAGGCGCCCGATCACGGGTTCGCCCCTCGTGTGAATCCGCTCACACCCGCCGAAGAAACGCTGGCCGACGACGGTTACATCCTGTTGCCTGCGTTCGCCGAGCCGCATGCTCACCTCGACAAGGCGTTCCTCGCCGAACGTGTCGACAACCCGACAGGTGATCTGCTCGGTGCGATCCAGGCGATGGAGGCTGCTCGCGGCTCGATCACGCTCGCCGACACGATCGAACGTGCCGAGCGGGCCGCACGCCTGTTGGCAGCGAACGGTTGCACCGCCATTCGTAGCCATGTCGATCTGACCCTTGCCGGAGGATTGACGTCGGTCGAGGCCCTCATCGACGTTCGCCATCGATTGCGTGCCTTGGTCGAGATCCAGGTTGCCGCGCTGTGTGCATGGCCCTCGATCGGTCCGCAGGGTGCGGATCAGCGGGCCCTGCTGCGCGAGGCCATTGCCATGGGCATCGACGTCGTCGGCGGCTGCCCCCATCTGGAATCCGATCCGGCAGCGGCAAATGACGGACTGCTGACACTCGCTGCAGAAAGCGGTCTGCCTGTCGATCTGCACACCGACGAGACGCTCAACCCATCGATGCTCGCGTTGGAGGATCTTGCCGAGCGCGTGGTCGCCACAGGCTTTGCCCACCGCGTCGCAGCGAGCCACTGCGTATCGTTGATCCTGCAGTCCGAGCTCCGACAGCGCGAGGTTGCCGACAAGGTCGCAGCTGCGGGCATCAGCGTGATCGCCCTGCCCCATACCAACCTGTTCCTACTCGGCCGCGAACACCAGGTCGCGATGCCACGCGGTGTGACTGCTGTGAGGGCGCTGCGGACGGCGGGAGTCAACATCGCAGCGGGAGCCGACAACCTGCA
>JANMQX010000228.1:0-11033 GCA_031370745.1 Ilumatobacteraceae bacterium | reverse complement strand
GAGCGCCCACGTCACTGCCGATTGAACGGTGTCGGTGCCTTCGTTGGCGTTCTCGGTGATCACGTCGGTTGTAACGTTGACGACGAAGGTGTCGTTGCCCACGCCGCCGATCATCGTGTCGTTGCCCAGCCCGCCATCGAGTGTGTCGTTGCCGGCGCCGCCGGTGAGCGTGTTTCTGGCGCGGTTGCCGATGAGCACGTTGTCGAGCGTGTTGCCGGTGCCGTTGACCGCAGCGCTACCGAGCAGCGTGAGGTCTTCGGTATTCGCGGCGAGTGTCCACGTCACGCTCGATTCCACGCGATCCTGGCCCTCGTCCAGCGCCTCGCTGACCACATCGCCCGTGCTGTCCACACGGTACACGTCGTCGCCCATGCCGCCGATCATCGTGTCGGCGCCCGCCGCACCGTCCAGCCGGTTGCCGCCGCCGTTGCCGATGAGCGTGTTGTCGAGTGCATTGCCGGTACCGTTGATCGCATCGCTGCCGACTAGCCGGAGGATCTCGACGTTCGCTGCCAGCGTGCGAGTGACGCTGGCCTCGATCGCGTCGTTGCCTTCGCCTGCGAGTTCGGTCACCACGTCGGCGGCGCTGTCGACTCGATACGTGTCGTCGCCCGCGCCACCGATCATCGTGTCGTTGCCTGCACCGCCGTCGAGAACGTTGTTCGCGGCGTTGCCGCGCAGTCTGTTGGCGAGCGCGTTGCCCGTGGCGTCGACGGCCGCAGCGCCGGTCAGCGTGACGTTTTCGATGTCGCCACCCAGCGTCCAACTGATCGACACTTCCACCGTGTCTGTGCCGCCGCCAGCGACTTCTATCGTGGTGTCGCCCAGGTTGTCGATAACGTAGGTGTCGTTGCCGCCCGCGCCGATCATCAGGTCGGCACCCGCGCCGCCATCCAGTCGATTCGCACCGGCGTTGCCGCGCAGGGTGTTGTCGAGCGTGTTGCCCGTCGCATTGATTGCGGCCGTTCCGGCCAGCGCGAGGTTCTCGACGTCGGCCGGCAGCACGAAGCTCACCGACGACTCGATCCTGTCGATACCCTCGCCCGCCGCCTCGACGACGCCGTCACCGGCGGCGTTGACAACGTAGACGTCGTCGCCGGCACCGCCGATCATCGTGTCGGCGCCCCCCCCCACCGTCGAGCCGGTTCGCCCCGCTGTTGCCGGTGAGTACGTTGGCCAATGTGTTGCCGGTGCCGTCGATGTCGGCCGAGCCGGTCAACAAGAGGTTCTCGACGTTCGCACCCAGCATCCAATTGAGGCTCGCCCTGACCGTGTCGATTCCCTCGTTGGCTCGCTCGGTCACGACATCGCTCGCCACATCGACAACGTAGGCGTCGTTGCCGGTCCCACCCACCAGCGTGTCGGTGCCTGTACCGCCGTCGAGCACGTCGTTGCCAGCACCGCCGGTCAGCGTGTCATTGCCCGCGCGGCCGGTCAAAACGTCATTGCCCGCCAGCCCATTCATGTCGTCATCGCCCACCGACCCGTACAGCACGTCGTCGCCAGTCCTGCCCGTGATGTGAGCGCTACCAACGCTGTCGCGGTAGCTCAGTTCGACCAGCGCGGTCGCCGAGGCGTTGGCGGTGTCGGTGGCGCGAATTTCAATCACCCAGGTGCTGGTGTCACCGACCGGTCGCGTACCGGACATGGTACGTGTGCTCGCGTTCAGCGCGAGCCACGCCGGCAACGCGCCGCCCCCGGGCAGAGCAGCCGAAAGCGTCAACATATCGCCGGCATCCACATCGTTGAACAGGCCCACGGGTAGCACCCACGTGAACGGCACGGCCGTCGCCACCGGCACTGGGTCCATTGCATCGGCCACCGAGCCCACCACCACGGGTGCATCGTTGACGTTTTCGATGCGCAGGTTGAACGTCGCATCGGTGAACCCGGCGTCGGTGGCGGCCCGCACTTGCAGCGCATACGCGCCGACATCGTCGTTGCCCGGCGCCCCCGAGATCACGCCGGCCTCGGGATCGAGCGCCATGAAGCCCGGCAGCGCGGAACCGTCCGCCAGCATTGCCGAAAATGTGATCGAAACGCCACCTCGCGCCGTGAAGTGAGGCGCCAGAGCGACCAGCAGCGCCGCGTCTTCGAGCGCCTGCACGTCACTGAACGGCGCTGCGAGCACCGGCACCGTCAGTGTTCGATCGGGCATGGCACCCAGAAGCTGGTCGAGCGTCAGCGACGACCCATCGGCGAAGCGAAACTTCTCGATGCCGGGCTTGGAGTAAGACTGCGAGTCCAGCCCCGGGACGTAGTCAATGTCGAGAAAGTGCTGGCCATTCTGGTAAAGCTCGAGCGCGCGCAAGGGGAAGCTGGCAAAGCCCGGGTCGGGCGTACCGGTCGGTGCATCGTTCCATTGATACGAAAGGGAGCCCAGCAAGATACCGGCATCGAATTCCACCGTGTCTTCGTTCGCCGGACCCGCTGGCACGGGGGGCCGTGGAACCACGACGATCAGCGATCGCGGCTCTTGCACCGGAAAGACCATGAGCCTGCTCACGCCCGATTCGCCCGATGAGACCGGGTCTATACCGAACGCCCCGTTCGCAGCCGCGTCGAGCAGAGCTGTCGTAAGAACGGCAGAGCCGGACCCTTGGCGCCTTTCGGACGTCCGTGCCAAATCGGAGATGTGATCGACGCTGCCGGCGCTGCGGCCAACCAGATAGGTGTCGGCGCCGGCCTGCCCGTCCATCCAGTCGCTGCCCTGGCCGCCAACGATGAAGTCGTTTCCGTCGCTGCCCGACACACGGTCATCGCCGGCACCCAAGTCGATCCATGCCCCGAGGCCACGCGGGTAGTAGCCCGTGTTGCTGTCCGCGGGCTGGGCTGGGTACACGCTGCCATACTGTGACGGCACTTCAGCGTCCCAGTCCTCAAAGCGTGAGGAATGGCCTGGGTCGCGCGAGTTCGCGCCATTCGCGAGTGACACCACGTCGTTGCCCGCGCCGGTATCGATAGAGCCACGAAACAGCGTCGGGTAGATGGTGCTCGACGCTGCAGGGCTGATCAGGTCATCGCCCGCCGTGCCCGTGACGAAGGCCTGCACGGCCGTATCGTTCGTGACGAACTTTTCCGAGTGAATTCGGACGACTTCCCAGCCGACGACATGCGACTGGGAATACCCTCCCTCCGTGGCGGGCGTCATATACCCCAGCAGTTGGCGGTCCTGGCCGAGGACGATGGAGCCGCCTGTCTGTGTTGGCGGCCCGTACACCGGCGTCACGCCGTTGGGCAAGTGCACCGGGCCCGTTGCGCCTTCTGGCAATGGGACGAACTGCCCCATCGCGCTCTCGTAAATCGCGGGCGCGTACGCGTAGATTGGGTACACGTAGCGGGTGATCGTGGTCACCAGTTCGTCGGTCAAGTTGAGATATGAACGGTACTCGAAGGGGGTGTCGGCCGTGAGCTGTGTCGAGACCGCGTCGACAGCCTGCGGTACCAGCATCGCGTCGATGCCTGTCGGTGTGGTGTCGGCCCACCTCGCATTCGGATCGTAGCGTTGTGACAATGTTCCCAGTTGCCCGATCTGGGTCGACAAGTACGCTGCACGCCTTGCGGCCAAATCAGCTGTGGCCGGCATGGTCTGTTGCGCCAGGAGTTCACCCAGCGTGAGACTCGTACCATCCCGGTCTTCGAAATGCCAGTCGGCCAAGCTTGGTGCCAACTGGTAGCCTCGCAAGCGCACCAGTGACCCGGATGCTTGGGTGATCACGAGATCGAAGCCATCGATCGCCGCTGACACCTCGGACAGCCGTGCTCCAGTGAACTGCAGCAGCCCCTGCTCGGAGACCCCGCCCGCCACTGTCGCCAATGTGGGGTCGATCACGTCCTTGCCGCTCGCCACATCGAACACGTAGGTATTCACCCCCAACCCGCCCACCAGCGACTCGCCGCCGGTGCCGCCCTGCAACACGTCATCGCCCGCGAAGCCATAGAGCTTCTGATGGGTCGCTCCGCCGAGCAGATTGTCGTTCTCGGGCGTGCCGTTGACCAACCCTGCGCCGCTCGACGCGCGAGCGTTCAGAGCTGCCAACGCTTGCGCATGGCTCAGGCTGCTACCGTCATCGAACTCGATCCGCTCGATCCTGGTGAACGCACCGTAGGCCAGCGTCACTTGATCCACAGCGCTGTAGTAGATGACTACATCGCCGTCACCCTTACCCGTTTGCGCGTCGTTCATCGCGAATTGAACATTGCCGGCCGCGATGCCCGGCCCGAGTCGGATGACGTTCCGAGCAGGCCCAGCGGCGGCCACCGCCGCCGCGTTGATCCGGTCCAGACCATCGCCCAGCGCGAACAGAAACGTGTCGCCTGCTGCGTCGTCAAGGCCTTGCGCATCGCCGCCGAACAGCGTGTCGTCGCCGGCACCACCGATGATGATGTCGGCCCCGTTGCCGCCAAACAGCATGTCGTTGCCCAGGCCACCACTGACCTGGTCGCTGGCGTCGGCACCGTTGAGTTTGTCGTTGCCCGAGCCGCCATTCAACGCGTCGCCGCGCGCGCTGCCGGCCAAGGTGAGCGCGACGGTGGCGAGTGCAGTATCGACCATGCCGCCAGCCGTCTGCATGCCGCTCACGATGCGCCCACCCGCATCGGCGGCGAGCACGATGTCTTGCAGCGATACGAGGCCAGTGCCAGCCGCGCCTCCGCCAGTTACCTGCACTTGCAGCTGGTTCAAGTCCACGCCATCGCCGATGCCCACGAGACCCTCGTCGACGAGCGCCACGACCACCGTCGCGCCGCTCGCGAACACGCGGTACGCACTGGCCGGGTCGACACCGCCATTGACGACCAGCGTGTTGACGCCCTGACTGTCGTCGATGAACGCGACGGGGCTGCCTTTGGCCACCGACACGACGAAGGTGTCGTTGCCCCCGCCGCCATCGAGGTAGTCGCTCCCGGACGAGAGGAGGGTGTCGTTGCCCTTGTCACCGTAGAGGCTGTTGCGGCCAGCGCCGCCATTCAGCGTGTCGTCGCCTTCGCCACCCGCAAGGACGTCGTCGCCGTCATCGCCCTCGAGGGTGTCGTCACCGCCATCGCCGAGCAGGGTGTCGTTGCCCGCGCCGCCGCTCAGGAAGTCGTTGCCGTGGGCGCTGGTGGCCAGGTTCGCGATTGCGTCGTCACCGCGCAGTAAGTCGTTGCCGTCGCCGCCGTAGAGTTCATCGTTGTTGCCGCCGCCGATCAGGGTGTCGTTGCCATTTTCGCCGTCCAGATAGTCCTGACCCTGAGCCTCGACGTCCGAGCCTGCTCCATCGCCCCAGAGCTGGTCGTTGCCGGTGCCGCCGAAGAGTTCATCGTCGTTTCCGCCGCCCACGAGCTGGTCGTCGCCCGCTTCGCCATCGAGATAGTCCGCACCTTGGAATGCCCCGGGCACGTTCTGGAGCGGGCCATCGCCGAACAGGATATCGGCACCGTCACCGCCGAACAACGTATCGGCGCGGCCGCCGCCTTCGAGGTAGTCGTTGCCGTCGCCCCCGTCGAGATAGTCGTCGCCCGCAATATCGACGGGCGTGTCACCGATGTCGCGGTCATCGCCCCACATCTTGTCGTCGCCGCTGCCGCCATAAATTTCGTCGGCGCCACCTTGGCCCAGCAGGATGTCGTTGCCGGCACCGCCATCGATCACATCGGCGCCATGCAGCGCACCGGGCGTCATGATCAGGAGCCCGGTACCTGTCCGTACCGTGCCGTCGCCGCCGATCCGGTCATCGCCTTCGTCGCCGAAGAGCACATCGCTGCCGGCCATGCCGTAGATGTCGTCGCGGCCCGTGCCTCCGTGGACGAAATCGGCCCCGGTGCCCGCCAGCACGGTGTCGTCGCCTGCCCCGGCATCAATGATGTTGCCGGCATCATCGAACTGTTCGTCCCGGGCCACCGAGTTGCTCAAGTAGGCCAATGCGAAGCCGTCGCCGTCCGGCCCTGGCGAGCTCATGTCCCAGCTGAATCCTTGGGCAACCACCGTCGCGTAGTCCGGTGGGTCGGGCACGTAGCTGGTGCTGCCGGGATAGTAGACGGAGCCGTTGCTGGAGCCGTAGATGAAGTCCTGCCCGGCACCCCCGATCAAGGTGTCTCGGCCCAACCCGCCCATCAGCACGTCGCTGCCGTCGCCTGCTTCGATCCAGTCGTCTCCCGTCAAACCCAACAGGGCATCGTTGCCAGCCAGACCTTGTATCAGGTCGTCTTGGACACTGCCGGTGATGAGATCGGCCGCGCCGGGCTGTGCGCCATCACTGACGTAGTTGCCGTCGGCGCCGAACAGGTACACGGTCGGATCACCGGGATCTTTGCGCTTGATGAAGTCGCCGACGAAGGTGCCGGCGGGTGGCGCCACCGCGCCGGAGGTGCCGCTCAACGTGATGCCCACACTCTTGTCGGAGCGCCAGTTGCGGAGGGTGATGACGTCAGGCCGATCGGAGAAGCTGATGTACAAGTCGTTGCGGCCAGTGCTCTGCCCGACCAGGGTGTAGTTGAACTTCTTGTCGGGGGTCTGCCAGGCGTTGTCGGCGATCTTCACGGCGCCAATACCGTCGATAGCGCCCAGGCCGGTGACGACGATGGAGCCCATGCCGTCGCTGTCGTCGATCGTGTCGTGGCCCCAGCCGGCATCGAAGCTGTAGATGTCGGCTCCGGCCTCACCCATGAGCCGGTCGTTGCCGGCGCCACCACTGAGCCAATCGCTGCCGTCGCCGCCCTCGAGCTGGTCGTTCTCGCTGCCACCGTCCAGCGCATCGACACCGTCGCCGCCGCGCAGGACGTCGGCGCCGGCTTCGCCATAGAGAAAGTCGCCATCGGCACCGCCGAGCAGCGTGTCGGCATCGGCGCCGCCGTAGAGGTGGTCGGCGCCGGTGCCCCCGAGGAGCACGTCGTTGCCGTCGCCGCCGTTCAGGGTGTCGTCGCCGGCGTTGCCTTCGAGGTAGTCGGTGCCACCCAGGCCGTTCAGGGTGTCGGTGCCGGCGCCGCCGTACAGGCGATCGCCCTTGCCGAAACCGTCGATCGGGTTGTTGCCGGCGTCGCCGAAGATGACCTGGACGCGCTGGTTGGGGTTGACCGTGCCGAGCAGTGCGGTGCGGCCGGTGGCAATGTCGGTGTAGTTGGTGCTGACCGGCTGGTTCTTGATGATGACGCTCGAGCCCTCGTTCTTGAGGTTCTGCACCATCACCCACTGCAGCATCGCCTCGCGGTCGTTCAGGTAGGTGTCGGTGTAGGTCTGCCTGCCCGCGTCCCGATCGGCCTGGGACAGGGTCTTGTCGGTTTGCCAGTCGGTGTAGGTCGATCCCCAGGCGCCTTGCAGCACGGTGTCGAGCAAGGACTGGCTGGCCGCATCGGCGGCAGTGAGTACGAACGGGCTGAGGGTGAGCAGGCCGGCCAGGGCGCCGAAGTCGTTACGGGCCTTGGAAGCAAGGTCAACACCGGCGGTCGGGTCGATGCGGACTTTGCCGGACAGCGAAGCGAATGCGTCGCTGTCGGTCAGTTGCTTGAGAACCTGGTGGTAGGTCACCCGGTTGAATGCGCTGTCGCTGACGTCACCCACGGGAATGTTCCCGACCTTCGGGTCAAGCAACAAGCGCCGCAAGCCGTTCATGACACCTTCGATGGAAGCAGCTACGGTATCGGAGCCAGCTTCGAATAATGCGTTGGCTCGGCTGATCGTCAGACCCGGATCGAGCTTCTCCATCGCAGCAGCCAGCGCCAGTGCATCGGTGAGCTTGTACATATAGTGATTCGGAACCTGCGTGGCACTTTCCTCGTTGAAGAGCTCGACACGCCGGCCGACTTGGCTGAACCAGAAGCTGTTGGTCGCGACGTTGATGCCGTGTTGAGCAAAGTAGTTGGTCTGCTCTGTTTGGTTCGGGAAGCGGCCGATGCCGTATCCGATTCCGATGAGGCTTTGCAAGTCTTGAAACACCGCTTCGCTGCCCGGTGCAAAGCCGGCGCTGTTGAAGGTCGTGGTGTGCGTCACATGCGCTTGCGCACCGAACAGGCGTGTGAACGCCGAGGCGAGATAGCCACCCAAACTGTGGCCGTCGACTTCGATGCCATTGACCAGATCGGCCGCTGAGACGAGGCCGTTCCCAGCAACGGTCGCGGCCTCGGCGAGTTGGTACTGCATGACGGGCACACCGTTGACCATCCCGACTTGAACCAGGTCGACCTTGATCTGGCGTGCGGCCTGACCAACCGGTGCGGTGATCTTGAACCACCAGTTCACCATGTCGACGATCTGGTCACGGCCGTTGCCGGTAAGGGCGAGTTGGGCATCGGTCAGAAAGTCTTGCAGGCCCTCGGTGCCTTGCATCGAGACATACAGCTTGCCAGCGCTCGTGCGCCAGACGGTGGCGTCAAAGCCCGACCCGGTCACGTCGTCGGTTTCGATGTGCGTGACGATCGAAAAGTTGGCAGCGATGTAGGTCGCTACGGACTCGGTCATCCGTTGACGCAAACGGAGAATCAGTGCGCCGCCGCTGACGTTGTCTTCATTGGCGTCGAGCGCGTATGTCGCGTCTGCAAGCAAGGCGTTCGAGTAGGCTTCTTGAATTGTGCTCATGTTGTTCTCTCCTTCAGTTGATGACGATGATGTTGAACTTCTTCTTGAATGCGTCCTGGCGCACCGGAGCGCATCCGGATCTGAAGAGCAATGGGGCATTGGTCTCTGAAATCCCAAGCGTGCGGATCAGCCACCCACCTTTAGCGTGGAGGGTGTAATAGCTGACTAGCACTTGGTTTGTCTCGGCGTCTCGATACACATTTGGGTCGATGCGGATTTGTACGGCCGTTCCTTCAGCGAACTGATCCTTCTGGGGAAGCACAAACACGACATGGCGATTCATTGCGTGCTGCTCATCGATCACCACTACCGCGTACTTCTTGCAGAGCGATTCGAACTGGCGTTTGCCAATCAACTCATCGGTCAGAGGTGCCACCAGTAGTACCGGAAACACCACTAGGCCGCTGACGAATTTCGAGGCCGTTGACCTGAAGCGTCGAGTTACCCATCGGGTGAGCACGACAACGGTGGCCAGCCAAGCGATCGCAACGGCGATCAAAAACAGACCAGTCATGCAAACCTCCGGTTGGAGACGTGCCTGGGGTTCGCGATTGCTGGCGAAAGCCATACGACAGTGGAGTTGTCGCCGAGGAACTTGGCAAGCGTGGAGGTCATACGCGATGAAAGCCTTGCCGACAGCGCCAGGGCGATGACAAACAGAAAGATGCCTGTCATGCAGCCTCCGCGAAGCATCGATCGTTTGTAGATTGACTGCCGCTGCCGCTGCCGCTGCCGCGCACCAGCGCCTCCCGGTCTTCTCGAACTTTGATGACCCGCCGTCTTCTGACGCTGGCCATCAGGGGAACGCGTACTGTGCCGGGGGGTCTCGTCCTCGCCCATCCTTCTGAATAGGGGGTAGAAGTCTCAGCTCTGCATGGCGCGTGACCATGCCCTCCGCGAATCTCGTCGTTGCCAGCGCCCCCGTAGAGGCGGTCACTCTTGCCGAAACCGTCGATCGTGTTGTTGCCGGCGTCGCCGAAGACGACCTGGACGCGCTGGTTGAGGTTGACCGTGCCGAGCAGTGCGGTGCGGCCGGTGGCAATGTCGGTGTAGTTGGTGCTGACCGGCTGGTTCTTGATGATGACGCTCGAGCCCTCGTTCTTGAGGTTCTGCACCATCACCCACTGCAGCATCGCCTGGCGGTCGTTCAGGTAGGTGTCGGTGTAGATCTGCCTGCCGGCGTCCCGATCGGCCTGGGACATGGCCTTGTCGGTTTGCCAATCGCTGTAGGTCGATCCCCAGGCGCCTTGCAGCGCGGTGTCGAGCAAGGACTGGTTGGCTGCATCGGTGGCGGTGAGTACGAACGGGCTGAGGGTGAGCAGGCTGGCCAGCGCGCCGAAGTCGTTGCGGGCCTTGGGGGCGAGGTCAGCCCCGGCGGTCGGGTCGATGCGGACCTTGCCGGCGAGTCCAGTGAATGCGGCGGCTTTTGCCAGCACATCCATGTTGTCGTAGAGCGACTTGCGGCTGCTCGGCGTGGTTCCTATGTTCGGAGTAGTTGGGGATACACCAATACCCAGTAGCAACTTGCGCAGTCCATCCAACACCAATTCATACGACATCGCTTGCTGATTCGACGCTGCATCGAGCATCGGTCTAAATAGGCGCGCGTCAGTCGCAATCCGCGCGTCGAGCCTTCCAAAGACTTCGGCCACAACCAGGCCGTCCGCCCCATTGACGCTTGAGTGGTTGCTTGAAAATGCGGCGCCAAGCCCCGCTTCATTCTCCTGACCCACCAACATGCGCGTCCCTGGAAAGCTGGAGCCAATCTCCGACACGCCGTCGCCCGCCGCCTCGATGCGCAGAATTCGTCCGGAATTCCATGCGGGACTGAAGCGGTTGAGGATCGCATCCGCACCATAGAACCCGGGCGCATTCAGCGTGACGATCTGGTCCACTTTGGAAGAAAACATCCGATCCATCATCAGCGCCAGATGACCGCCCAAACTGTGGCCGGCCACGTTGACTGTCTGACTCAGGCCAATGAGGGCCTGGCCCGCACCTTGGCCGGCTTCTATGCCCTTGTCCGCCAACAGGCTCGCCCTCAAAGTGGCCCACGCGGTGCTACTTGGCGGAGTGTTGTCGGGAAATTGGTCGTCGAAGACCGCTTCCAAGTTGGCCAGTTCGGCATTGGTGTAGCTGACCGCTGCCCCGCCGACCGTGTTGAGTTGTTTGAAGTAGCGGTACAACGGAATCACTTGCGGGGAAGCGTAGCCGTCGATGCCGATTCGCAGATCCGTGATCAGCAGGTCACGAGTGATGTCGATTGAAATCTCGGTGCCTCGAATCGAGAATACGAGCTGGCCGCCGGCGCGTGTCAAGCGGGTTGTCGCGTCTGTCATGTGGCTAAAGGCTGGGTATCGATGCTCCTCAAATGTGCTGTGACGACCGAGTCGCGCTCGGGATTGAGCGTGACGATTCCGATGTGAGACCAGTCGCGTGTCTTGCCTGACCAGCGTGCTGGATTGCGTTCGCGGGCTTTGAG
>JANMQX010000151.1:0-6844 GCA_031370745.1 Ilumatobacteraceae bacterium | reverse complement strand
GAACAACTGGCCCCCGTGATGGCCGAGCTCGGGATGACAGAGGGGTTCGATGTCGGCCTGGAGATGTCGGGCGCCGAAGCCGCCTTCAACCAGATGCTCGACGCGATGAATCACGGTGGCCGCATCGCCGTGTTGGGCATTCCCGCAGGGCCGATGACCCTCGACATCAACGACGTGATCTTCAAGGGCCTCGAGATTCAGGGGATCTATGGTCGGCGGATCTTCGAGACCTGGTACAAGATGGCGGCGATGCTGCAGAGTGGCCTCGACGTGGGAGGCATCATCACCCACGAGCTTGGCGCCGATCAGTTCGAAGAGGCGTTCGCGATCGTCGACGGCGGCGAGTGCGGCAAGGTCATCCTCGATTGGGCGTAGCTGTGGACGAGTTCAGGCGTTGGCAACCATGGCGTTGGTGGCTTCGCCGCTCATCCGGGCCAGGTGGCCGAAGACGTCGTCCATCTCGAAGTACACGTCCTGCAGGTGACGGGGACCGTCGGGCTGGTACGCGGTGCGAGCGTGCAACACGCGGTAGCCGTTGACGAAGAGCGTGTCGCCTGCCGAAAGGCGGAACGAGACATGGTTTGCAGGGTCGGCGATGGCCGCGCCAAGCAGACGGTACGCCTCGTACCACGCGGCCAACTCGGTGTCATCGAACGCCAGCGGCTGCATGAGTTGATTGGAGAACCTCAGGTGCGTGAATCGCCCGACGCGGTCGCGCACGACCAGCGGTGCCCGAGTGAACGCGTCTGCTTCGGTCGAGTATTGGCGGAACCCGACTTCGACGCGGGCAAGCACGTCGATGGCTTCCGGATGGTCACGGTTCAACTGGTCGAGCACCGACCATCCGTCGACGACCACGCTGTTGCCGCCCTGCGCATCGTTGACGAGCATCGCCAGCACTTGCCCGCTGGGCGGATGGGAGTATTGCGCGTTGTCGTTGTGCGGCGGAACCTCTTCTGCTGTGAAGGCGATGTTGTACCCCGCGGGATCCAGCTTCACGTCGAAGATCAGGCCAAGCGATGAGTCGCGCAACGTCACCCTGATGGCCCGCAAGAACTCGATGACGGTGCCCGGCTCTGTCGGTGATCCGGTGACTACCGCAGCTCCATCGCGGCGGATGGCTTCGAAGAAATCGCGGCGCGTCACCTGGTCGGCGAGGCATTGATGGTGGTCGAATCGTTCGATCTCGTACCCGGCATTCCAGAGCCGTGCGGTCCATCCTCCCCGAGCAGCGGTCGTACGAATCTTCGACCACTCTGCGGGTCCGTAGTCGGAGCGATGTCCATCCGCCCAGACGATCTGCAGCGTGCCGTCGGCCACATCGACCGAGTCGGCAACTGGCGCCATGGGCTGTGACCACGGCTGCCAGCGGCGCTCGTCGGTCTGCACGATCCGGCAGTCACCGCACTGGCAGTTGTCGCGCAACCAATCGGGCAGGAATGTCGCGCAGTCATCGCTGAACTGCACGAAGATGCCGCCATCAGCAGGCTGTGCACCCGTCACCGAGCCTTCCGGCAGCCGCCGACCCGATGAACCCATCTCCACTTCTCGCACCAAGGCTCCCATATTGGCATCTCCCTTCGGGAAGAGAATAGACGTCGACAGCTCAGCTGACAGCGTCGACGATTTCCAGACCGCCCTCGCGTGACGCGTGGTATGCAAGCACGCACAGCGCGGCAACAACCCCGGTCATGGCGAGCGCCTGGGCCAAGGAGACACGTTCGCCGAGGATGACCCAGGCGGCGGTGGAGGCCCCGACAGGTTCGAGTTGGATCAGCACCGACGTGACCGACGCATCGACTCGGGGCTGCGCCCATGCCACCAATCCGTGACCAGCGATGCCGGGACCGATGGCGAGCAAGCTGACCCAAGCCCACCCCGCGCCGTGCACCTCACCGAGATCATTGCTCCCGATGACGACCAGGAGTGACACGGTCACTGCGCCAATCACCGAGACGACGAACATGAAGCGCAACGTCTCGACGTGGGGCCGAACATTCTTGGAGACCAACAGATAGGCGACCCAGAAGACCAAGGCCAGAAGTGCCCACAAGTAGCCGATCGTGGAGCTCGACGTGCCAGTCCCGCTCGATGGTGCAACGAGGACGGCGACGATCACGCCAACAACGGAGGCCGCGGCACAGATCAGTTTCACCGGCGTCAATCGTTCGCCGAAGTGAAGCACCGAGACCGGTAGAGCGACAACCGGAGCAAGAGCCGCGATGATCAGCACGACCGCGATGCTGACCGATTGGATGGCGATGAAGAACACGCAGATGTTCAGACCGAACAAAACACCGGCCACTGCAGCGCGGCGAAAATCGGCGCGGCTCGGCCATCGCTTCGTGACCGCCACGACCGCCAGCAGCACGCCGGAGGCGATCCACATCCGCCAGAACGACAAGACAACACCGGATGCGTGGGTTGACTTGCCCAGGACCCCGCCGAACGACCACACCAGCGGCGCCACCAGCATGGCCAGGACGCCACCTCGACCCGCCAACTTGCGCGTCACCTTGCGGCTCGCGGCCTGGGTCGATCGTCTGATCGCGTTTTTGGCTGGCGGAAGCGAGGTCGCGGAGGTAGTTACGAGCGCACGCTAGCCCCGGGCGGCTCGAAGGGATCTAGATTTGTGGCATGACTTCCGTGAATTCCGGCACCGCCAGTGGATACCTCCACGAGTCCGACTGTCGACTCGACGACTTCATCGCGATCGTCGAGGAGGTCACCGAGCTCAGCGACTATCCGTTCGCTGAATCGATCGAACACAATGTGGTCAGCTACAACTGCGATCGGCTTCGGGCCGAATGTGTCGACCCGGGCACACGGCGCGCCGTTCAAGCCGAACTGAACAAGGCCTTCCTCGACGGCCCTGGCATCGTCGTCTTCAAGCGTGCGTTCCCCGACACCTCGATCGTCGACGCCGCAACCGCAGCGTTCAACGCCATGATCGCCGAGCAGCATCGGCTCGGCATGAAGTCCGGCGATCACTACGCCAAGCCCGGCGACAACGACAGGGTGTGGAACGCGCTCGAGAAGTTGGCGGTCATCGCACCCGACGAGTTCGTTGCCTACTACGCCAACGACATCCTCACCATGGCGTCGTCGGCGTGGCTCGGGCCAGGCTTCACCTTCACGTCACAGGTCAACGTCGTCAACCCCGGCGGTGCCGCGCAGAAGCCGCACCGCGACTATCACCTCGGTTTCATGACGGTCGACGTTGCCGCGGAATTCCCGGCTCACGTTCACCACCTCTCGGCTGCATTGACGTTGCAAGGCGCGGTCGCTCATTGCGACATGCCTGTCGAGAGCGGCCCGACGATGTACCTGCCTCATGCGCAGAAGTACCTGCACGGATACCTGGCGTGGTGGCGGCCGGAGTTCAAGGAGTACTTCGAGCAGCATTACGTACAACTGCCGTTGTCGAAGGGCGATGCGGTGTTCTTCAACCCGGCGCTGTTCCACGCCGCTGGCACCAACCGCACCACCGACGTGCGGCGAATGGCCAACCTGTTGCAGATCAACTCGCCCCTCGGCAAGTGCC
The DNA here is from genome assembly GCA_031370745.1 of Ilumatobacteraceae bacterium. Lineage (GTDB taxonomy): Bacteria > Actinomycetota > Acidimicrobiia > Acidimicrobiales > Ilumatobacteraceae > JAENVT01. The sequence goes on along the minus strand of JANMQX010000151.1, from coordinate 3,300 downwards.
TGGAATCAATCGACCACGAGCGGATGGTCAACGCTGTCTACCCGTCGCTGCTGAAGCTCAAGGCCTCTGGGGCGACGGCAAGAGAGGTCGAAAATGCGATTGGCGCTGCCGCCAACGGGTACGCCTTCCCCACCAATCTCGACCGCGACCAACCGTTGAAGGGCTTGACCAACGATGCCCAAGTCGATGTTGTTCGTCGCGCTGTCGCCGAGGAGTGGAGCTCCGAGATGCTGGCAACCGCGCTTCGCGACTACGCCAATCGACGCTTGACGCACGACGAAATCAGCTCTTGAAGAAGTCGGCGCTGCGCCAACTCGACCTCGTCGACAAGGTCACACTGCCGCTGTTTGCGGTGACGATGGCTGCGGAGTACTTCGCTCTTCAGAAGGTGCCGCGGCGCACCCTCGGCGATCTGTACGAAGCCGACGAGCGAACGTTGTCGGGAACCCATCTGCCGGCCGACGCGCTGATGCCGTTGGGCTACGAACGCAAGGACACGGTCGCCAGCTTGGCGATGCTGGCAGGCAACATCGCCTTCGGCTTGGTCACGATGCCGGCGTTCGGCCGGTTCGATCGCTTCCTGTTCAAACACCGGGTGTCCAACGTCGGACTGCGACGCGGCTCCATCGCTTCGGCCATGGTGCTGTGGGATTTCCTCTACTACTGGGACCATCGCTGGATGCATGAGGTGCGGCTGTTGTGGGCCAACCACGTCACACATCACAGCGGCGAGCGCTACAACCTTTCCACCGCGCTTCGCCAGCCGTGGTCGGGGTTCCTCACGTTCTGGGTGTTCGCTCCCATGCCGTTGCTCGGCTTTCCAACCTCCAAGACCGCCAAGGCCGGCCAACTCAATCTGCTGTACCAGTACTGGATCCACACCGAGGCGATCGATCGCTTGCCAAAGCCGGTCGAGAAGGTCTTCAACACACCGTCACATCACCGCGGTCATCACGGAGCCAACGATCAGTACCTCGACAAGAACTACGGCGGGATCTTGATCCTTTGGGACAAGTTGTTCCGCACCTTCGAGCCGGAGCATCGGCGGGTGAAGTACGGGCTGACGAAGAACATTTACACGTACAACCCGCTGCGCATCGCCTATCACGAGATGGCCGACATCGCCCACGATGTGCGCAACGCCAACGGTCTGCACGCAAAGTTGCGCCATGTCTTCGGTCGCCCCGGCTGGACACCGGCCAGTTCCAGGTAGTTCGGTTCGGCCACAGCCGATCAGTCAGTCGCGGCTGATCAGCTTGAAGGATTGCTCGTCGAGCTGCGAATCGGTCCAGCACCCGTTGGCGACGAGGCCTGCCGCCAGTGCCCCGATGGCGTCAGCGCTCTTCGCTGCATACCCGTTGCTGCCGACGGCCATCACCAATCCAGGTTCGACGATCTCGAGGTACGGCAGTTTGGTGGGTGTGTCGGGGATGAGGCACGGCTTGGTCGACCATCCTTCGGCGTGTAGGCCCGGCAAGACGCTCACGAGCAGACCGTGCAACCAGTCGAGGTCGGCCTCGTGGAACGCGCCGGTCATCCACTCTCGCCTTTCGTGGACCGACAACACCCAGTGGTCGTGGCGTGTCGCACCCAACTTCACGTAGACGTGACCGTCGGGGTACTCGGTCGGCGGGACGATGTAGAGATGATCCTGCGGACCATCGACGATGATCGACGGCAGCCCGGCGAGACGGAGCTCCTCCTCGTTCGAAACCCTTGCCAGAACCACCGTCTCGGCGACCACGTCGATCCACGGCTTGCGAGGTAAGCCGGCAAGTTCGTCGGCATGCGGGCCGGCAGCGATCACCACCTGCGCTGCTTCGATCGAGGTTCCCTCGACCGTGCGCACCGACCACCCGTTGGCGGATTTGGTGATCCCCGCGACCTGCTCGCCGACGATGTCTGCACCCTGCTGCCTGCAGCAGGCCAGCTGCGCAGCGAGCATTCGGCGCGGGTCGATGAACCCCCCCGGCGATGGCTCGCGCAGCACCGTGGCGCCTTCCGGTACCGAGATGCGCTCGTCGCCGAACGGTTGACCGTGTTCGTACCTTTGGAAGTCGACATCCAGAGCGTGCGCAACCGTGACGACGGTCGACACCCTTTCGGGGTCTATGTCGGCCATCACCACGCCAACAGGATGGTGAAAGCGGATACCGGATCTCGCCTCGATGCCGTGATAAGCGTCGATGGCTCGGGCGGCCAACAACGCCCACTCGAGTCTCTTGTCAAGCCTGCGGGTGATGCGACCGGAGTCGTAGTGGCTGGCAAAGACGCCGCCGTGGGTGCTGAAGTCGTGGGGTTCGCCAGGCCCGACTCCGACGCAGCGTCGACCGGCCTCCGAAAGGTGCCGCAGGGCCGCTGCGCCGACCAGTCCGAGACCCACGACAGCCGCGTCATACCTGATTGCCACGTGTCACACCCTAGGGCGCAATCTTTCAGCGACTGAGCCCCGTCCGGGTCTTCTTTACTGGTACAAAAGAGAGTGTGAGTTCGACCCCCGTGATCACCGGCAAGTTCCGGTGGGATCGGCTCACCTATTCCTCAGCGCTGGGCTATGCCCTGCTCGTCGGTGGGCTCAGCGTCGGCACCGTGCTCGGTGAGTTGCGCCAGCAGTTTCACCTCTCCGGCGTCGTGGCCGCGATGCACGGTTCGACCTTCGGCTTTGCTTCGTTGGCGGCAGGCATATGCGGCGTGCGCGTCGTTGATCATCTCGGTCGACGCCAGTCCCTGCTCGTGGCGGCTACGGCGATCAGTGCCGGCATCACGATGCTGTGCCTGGGTCCGTCGTGGCCGGTGACGCTGGCCGGCACGGCGTTGGCCGGCATGGGCGGCGCCCTGCTGGTGCTGGTCATGCCGGCCATCATCAGCGACCATCACGGCGAGCATCGCGCCGCGGCATTCGCTGCAGTCAATGGAGCCCCAGGTCTCGCCGGGGTCAGCTTCAGCCTGCTCGTCGGTGGTGCGCTGGCGCTGCATTGGTCGTGGCGGCCGCCCTACCTGATCCTCACGGCGGTGATCGCAGGCGCGCTCACCGCCGTGGCCTGGCCGGTGCCGGTGCCCGAGTCTACACGTCAGGGCGATTTCACACTTGCCCACCTTCGCGATCGCGACGTGTTCCTACCGTTTCTGCACATCATCAATGCCGTCTTCGGCGAGTTCGCCATCGGCGTCTGGGCAGCGACCTACCTGAAAGAGATCGGGCACGCCTCAGGGGGTCTGGCATCTGCTTTGGCCGGAGTCTTCGGCGTGATGATGTTCGCTTCCCGGCTCGTGATGCCCGCCATCATTCGGGTTTTCGGC
>JANMQX010000141.1:0-13086 GCA_031370745.1 Ilumatobacteraceae bacterium | reverse complement strand
CTTCGACACTTCGGCTGTCACGGCAGCCACGCAATGACCGCACGTCATCCCGGCAACGTTGAACGAATCGACACCCATGACATCTCCTCGCGGCGCTCGAAGCCCCAGCAATTGATTCTCGATACCCAGGGGGGGTATAACTTAAACTATACATACCCCCACCCCGTATTACAACTCCGGTGGCGAGGTCAATGAAGTATCCGCATGCCGGCGTGTCGCAGTCACCAAACTGGTGACGATGCCGCACAGCCACGAACCCAGCATGGCGGTCGGCGGCACCGACCTCGCCGGGCCCGAGTTCGTACCCGGCCGGACCGTAACCGTCGCGATTCGCTCGGCGGTCGGACTTGCCGCCGCGCTGACAATTCTTGGTCTCATCGTGTTCTGGCCAAGTGCTTCACCCCGAACGGTCTCAGATCCAAACCTGTTCCTGGATCCTCCGATCAAGGCACGCGTCGTCGACGTGTCCGTCGCTCCCTGCACGGGGACGACGGCGGCAGACAACGTCCAATGCAAGTTCATCCGCCTGCATCTCTCTGGGCGCACCACCCCAGCGCCGGTCGTTCCGCGCGGAGGTGGCCCGGCGACGACTGCAGCTCAACCCACCATCGAGCAAGGGGTTTCCGATGTTGGGCACCTCCGCGCCGGTGACGACATCTACGTCAATCTGACCGTGCTTCCCGACGGAACCGCGTCGTTCTCGTTCTACGACTACCAACGGGCAACGCCAATGTGGGTGCTGACCATCGCCTTCGTGGCCGCGGTCCTCTTCCTCGGTCGGTGGCGTGGCGTCGGCGCGGTCGCCGGGCTCGCGGCGAGTTTGTTGATCATCGTCAAGTTCCTGCTTCCGTCGATCCTCGATGGCCACAGTCCGGTGATGGTCGCGATTGTCGCCTCATCAGTCATCGCGTTCATCGCCTTGTACTTCGCTCACGGTGTCACCGTTCCGACCTCGGTCGCGCTGCTTGGTACGTTTGCCAGCCTCAGTCTGACAGCGGTCCTTTCGTTGCTGTTCGTCGCCTGGAGCAACCTGACCGGTCTCTCCGATGAGAGCTCGCTGTACTTGACATCGCTCGGCATCAAGGTCGACCTTCAAGGGATCGTCCTCGCGGGCTTCGTGATCGGTGCGCTGGGCGTGCTCGATGACGTCACCGTGACCCAAGTCTCCGCCGTACTGGAGCTGCGCGCCGCGCAACCCGGCCTGACGCGCGGCCAGCTCTACCGGTCGGCGGTACGAATCGGGCGGGATCACATCTCCTCGACCGTCAACACCCTCTTTCTTGCCTACGCTGGCGCCGCTCTCCCGCTGCTGCTGCTGTTCACCCAGGCCGGTCAAGGAATCGGATCGCTGGCCGGGAGGGAGATCATCGCCACCGAGATCATTCGCTCGCTCGTTGGCTCGATCGGTCTCGTGTCGGCGGTCCCGATCACGACGTGGCTCGCAGTGACAGCACTCGCCCCGGGCACTGCGCGTCATGCGGCGCACGAACCATTTCCTGCCGCCTAGAAGCCGCTCCATGGCATCCGGGAGACGGTGGTGCGCCCGGCGACGTTGAATAGCGCAACCTTCCGAAGCGCGGCCGGGCCGCTCTGAACACTGCGGGGGGAGCTTCGAGGACGATGCGCTCACCTTTCCGATAACGGTTCGCCTGCCGTGGTCGCCCTGGCGCGGCTCGGACCCTCGTCGTCCGACGGCAGCTCATCCCACGACGTGTGCCACGAGGACTTGTTACGAACTGATGTCGGAGTTAGCGTAAGGCCGACATGAGATCGAAACAGTTGGCGGGTTGGCGTATCTCACGTCGGCGGATCGGTCGCGTGGCACTGACGGCGGCGCTGTTGGCAACGCTGGCTCCCGTTCGAACCGCAGTCGCATCGAACTCGACGCAGACTTCGGACCAAGTGGCCGCCGAGATACTTCGTGTTCAAGCCAAGGCCGACAAGACGGCGACGCTTTGGTCGGAGGCAGAGATCCGCCAACAAGACGTTGCTGCGCAGATCCAGACGAGCGAGGCAGACATTGCCGCAGCCACATCGCAATATGCAGATCTACAAGCCGGTCTCGCACGAATCGCCATCGATCGGTACACCGGCGGGGCTTCGCCGTCGATCATGCTCGTCACCGGCGATGTCACCGAGACGATGCAGTTGAGCGTGCTGAAAGACATCGCCTTGGATGCAGGTGCGGGTGATCTCGACGCCCTTGACGCGGCGCGAATCGATCTGCAGCGCCAACAAGCCCATCTCGACGCGCTGCAAGTCCAGAACACCCGACTCGTTGCCGACCTCGCCACGCGCAAGTCGCAGAGCGAAACTCAGCTCGCTGATCTCGCCAAGCTTCGTGAGCAGCTCAAGAACGAAGAGGTCAAGCGAGCATATGACGCACAACTCGCCAAGCAGAAACAAGACGAGGCGAAAGCGGCCGCTGACCGCAGCACGAAGGTAGCAGTACAGCAAGCGACCTTCGCCGCAGATGCCGCTGCCGCTGTCATCACTCCACCGATCGTGGCGAGAGGGAGCGGAGTAACACCAGTTCCCCCAGCGTCGCCGTCGCCGTCTCCAGCGCCGTCTCCAGTGCTGGCTCCATCCTCACCCGACCCGACCCCGTCCACCGAGCCACCAGCACCGGATCCCAAACCGGATCCGGCACCGCCACCGGTGGTCGCCGACGGGTCGTGGATCTGCCCTGTGGCCGGACCGAGAGCCTTCGGTGACACATTCGGCGCACCGAGACCGGGAGGGCGCAAGCACGAGGGCGTCGACATCATGAGCCCCTATGGCACCCCGCTTGTCGCCGTCGTCGCAGGGTTCGCAAACATGAAGAGCACCAATCTCGGCGGCAACTCCATCTCGCTCGCCGGTGACGACGGGAATGGGTACTTCTACGCCCACCTTTCGTCGTGGGAGGGGGGGTCGCGCCATGTCGACGCCGGCGAGGTCGTCGGCTACGTCGGCCATACCGGCGACACGACTGCGAATCACCTCCACTTCGAGATCCATCCCGGGGGAGGGCCCGCAGTCAATCCCTACCCGACGGTCCGCAAGTACTGCTGACAGATTGTTGTCGGCCGATCGAGATGCCCCTTCATGATCAACGCGCTTCATTTTCTGCAGCTGTAATGGGGTCGCCGGTCAGGAGGCGTGCGCCGAGTTGGTCGCTCATTGGTTGTGTGGCGCCCGCTCCGGCGAGGGCGAGCGGGGCGAGGTCGGCGAGCTGCTGGAGTTGCGGGAGGATCTCGGTGAAACGTTCTGTGCTCGTCGCTGCCAGGACGACCAGATCCGGGTGAACCTGGTTGGCCACCTGGATCAACTCGTCGATCGGAGTGTTCATGCCGAAGTAGTCGACTCTCCATCCGCTGCGGTTCAAGACGATTCCAAAGATCATGAGCGGAAAGTCGTGCAGTTCACCGGGCGGGCAGGCGACGATCGCTCGTGGTCCGCGGCCGTTGCCCCAGCCGCGTGCAAGGCCCGAGAGTCGTCCCCTAATCACGTTGCTCGCGAAGTGCTCTTGGGCGACCGTGATCTGGCCGCTTTCCCAGCGTTCTCCCAAGTCGTGCAGATATGGCAACAGCACCTCACGAAGCACGGTGGCCAACGTCAGCTCGGACAACAGCCGGTCGAGCGCCTGTTGCGCGGCGGGCTCATCGAAGTCGTCGAAGGCCCGGCGCAGCTGTCCTGACAGGTTGGCGATATCCGAGCTCTCAGTGCGTCCCGATCCCGGAACATCGCCCCCCGGCGCAATGGTGCGTCCCTCGGCGATCGTGGCACGGGCGGCCTCAGCCGCGGACAGCCCGGCGGAAAGATGGAGCTGCATCCTGCGGACTTGGTCTTCATCGCGGTCGGAGTACAGCCGAAATCCCCCCGCGGAACGCTGCGGACGAAGCAGCCCGTAGCGGGTCTCCCACGCTCGTAGGACATGATCGCTGACACCGACTCGTCGGCTGAGCTCACCAATCCGCAGGGTCCCGGAGTCGTCAGCGTATTCCATCGACAAACACTCTACAGAATTTCTACAAACATTGATTGAACCTGTAAAGGCCCAGGTAATCTCTAGACAATCCTTAGACAATCGCCCGTAGTTTCGTCGGCGAGCCGTTGTCTGCGGCACTCGAATCGAAAGGATGTGTATATGCGATCAGCGATGCTTTCCCGAATCCTCGGAGGCCGCACGGCCGCGTATGGCATCTACACCCTGGCGCAGCCGCACACCCTCGCCAAGGTGGCCTGCGACCTCGGCGACCCCGTCGGTTTTGGGCTGTGGGCTTCTCCTCGCTCTCGGACCAAGGTGATCACGGTTGCCACCGGGTGGGGCTTGCCGTGCGCGGCGTCGTACTCCGCCGCTGGACGTACACGATGACTGCGGTAGCTCCCAATCGCCGTCCCACCGTCGCCATCGTCGGCTCTGGTGTCTCGGGCCTGACTGCCGCGTACGTGCTGGCCGGCAAGTTCGACGTGACCCTCTACGAGGCCGACGGCCGCCTCGGCGGCCATGCGCACACCCACGATGTACCTGACCCTGCTGGACACGTGTTGGCGGTCGACACAGGGTTCATCGTTCACAACGACAGGACCTATCCCTTCCTGCGACGACTCTTCGCGGAGCTCGGTGTGCAGACTCGCCCGACCGAGATGAGCATGAGCATCCACGACGAACCGAGCGGGCTCGAATTCGCCGGCGGGCGCGGCATCAGGGGCATATTTGCTCAGCCCCGCCGCATCGGCGATCCGCGCTTCTTGTCGATCCTCGCCCAGGTCAAGCGGTTCCACATCCGCGCCAACTCGTTCCTGACGCGGACCGACGACACCGATCAGACCACCTACGGCGAGTTCTTGCGTGGCGAGGGGTTCTCGGAGACGTTCGTTCGGCTCTATGCGGTGCCGGTCGTGTCGTGTGTGTGGTCGATGGGTGCCGGAACTGCGCTGGAGTATCCGGCCAGGTATCTGTTCCGTTTCCTGTCTCACCACGGCATGTTGACCGTGACTGGTTCTCCGCAGTGGCGCACCGTGATCGGCGGGTCACGCACCTATGTCGATGCCATCGCCACGAAACTGCCCGATATACGCACCGATCGAGCCGTGTCAGCCGTGCGGCGCAACGAGGACAACGTGTCGGTGAGGGACTCGTCGGGCGCCTGGGTCACCTACGACAGCGTCGTCGTCGCGACCCACGCTGACCAGGCGCTGGCGTTGCTTGGCGACGCCAGCCCAGAGGAGCAAGAGGTTCTCGGGGCGTTCCGGTACTCGCGCAGCGAGACGGTGCTGCACACCGACTCCCGACTGCTCCCCGCGGCGCGACAGGCCCGGGCATCGTGGAACTATCTGACCCCACCGGCGATCGGCGGCGACCACGCCCCGGTGGTGACATATTGGATGAACACCCTCCAAGGTCTCGACAGCTCCGAACAGTACTTGGTGACACTCAACGCTCGCGACCGGATCGACCCTGCCAAGGTGATAGCTGTCATGGACTACGAGCACCCGGTCTACGACCTGCCGGCGATCGAGGCCCAGAAGCGACTCTCATCGCTGTCGACGCCGCGGACCGTCTTCGCCGGTGCATACCACGGCTGGGGGTTCCACGAGGACGGCTGCCGCTCGGGTGTCGACGCGGCCAAGGCCCTTGGAGTGTCGTGGTGATCACGACCCACGATCTACCCGTCGGGCCGGCAATCGTCGACGGCGTCATCGCCCACCGCCGTCATGGCCCGATCCGACACGAGTTCCGGCACAAGGTCTATCAGTGGTTGATCGATCTGGATCAGATTCCACGTCAACCGTGGTACCTGCGTCCTGTCGCCGGCTTCGACGCGCGGGACCACCTCGGTGGATCCCGAGCCGACGCGTCGACCGACATCAAGACCAATGTCGAGCGCTTCCTGGCCGACCGCTGCGTGGACCTCGGCGCCGGCGCGCGGATCGTGATGCTGGCCAACGCTCGCGTCCTCGGTCACGTGTTCGACCCGCTGAGCGTGTTCTGGTGCTTCGGATCCGACGGCACGCTGCGGTGCGTGATCGCCGAAGTGCACAACACGTACGGCGAGCGACACGCCTACCTGCTGACGCTGGACGACAACGGCGAGGCCGACGTCGACAAACGGCTGTACGTGTCGCCGTTCAACGACGTCTCGGGACACTACGAGATGCGCTTCGAGCTCTCCCGGCACGAGGTCAGGGTGGCGATTTCGCTCCTTCGAGCTGGGAGCACCGTGTTCGATGCCGTCTTCACCGGCGTGCCGATACCGGCGACTGCAAGAACGATCGCCGGCGTAGCAATTCGCATGCCGATGATGCCGCAGAAGGTGTCGGCACTGATCCGCGCCCATGGCGTGTGGCTGTGGATCCGCCGATTGCCGGTGATCCACCGGTCACCCCACCCGCGTCAACAAGGAGTCTGATGAACGCCGACAAGCACCGCCTCGCCGGCCATGCGATCTGTGTCATCGGAGCGTCGAGCGGTATCGGCGCGGCCCTCGACGAGGAACTGCTCGCGCGGGGCGCACGGGTCGCGATCTCGGCGCGCCGCAAAAACAAGCTAGACGCCGTGTCCGCGGGTCGGGTGAAGATCGCCCGCCTGCTCCCCGCCCGAATGCGGGCAGCGGTCAGCAGCAGAGCCACGAAAGCGAAGGCAGGGCGATGACATCCATTCAATACACGACACGCCGTCAGTGGACCGAACAGCGGTCGTGCCGCGTGGTTGACGGGGCATGGCCGGGGTTGTTCGATGCGCCCCGGTCCCCGATCAAAGCCGCAATCGCCCGACGGTTGATGCAACGCGCCGTCGCAGAACTGCCGCTGCGAGTCCAGTTTCCCGACGGCACCTGGGTCGGGGCTGGAACGACCGCTGACCCGCAAATGGTGATCCATCGACCAGCCGGTTTCTTTGCCAGGCTTGGTGCTGACGCCAAGATTGGCTTTGGCGAGGCCTACATGGCCGGTGACTGGGACACCGGCCCCGGCACCGACCTGGCCGATCTGCTGACACCGTTCGCCAGCAATCTGGCGGCGCTGATCCCCAAGCCCCTGCAACGACTCCGGGGTGTTGCCGAGCGCCGCCAGCCGGCAAGTGAGCAGGCGACGCAATCACAGGCGCGAGAGAACATCCATCGCCACTACGACCTGTCCAACGACTTGTTCACGGCGTTCCTCGACGACACGCTCAGCTACTCGTCGGCGCTGTTTGAAGATGGTGACGACCTGGCGACGGCGCAGCGGCGCAAGATCGCCGCGATCCTGGATCTCGCGAAGGTGGGGCCCGGCTGCACGATGCTCGAGGTCGGCACCGGCTGGGGCGAGCTCGCCATACAGGCCGCCCGACGTGGGGCCGAGGTCACCTCTGTGACCCTTTCCACGGAGCAACGCGATCTGGCTGTTCGACGCGTCGGCATGGCTGGCGTCTCCGACCGAGTGCGGGTCATCCTCGCCGACTATCGCGAGGTGACCGGACAGTACGACGCAATCGTCAGCGTCGAGATGATCGAGGCGGTGGGTCTGCCCTACTGGCCGGAGTATTTCAGAACCCTTGACCGGTTACTACGACCCGGAGGAAGAATCGGCCTGCAGTCGATCACCATGCCGCATGACCGGATGTGGGCCAGCCGAAACTCGTACAGCTGGATCCACAAATACATCTTCCCCGGCGGGATCATCCCCTCCGTTCGCGCTCTCGACCGAGCCATGCGGGCGGGCACGTCGCTGACGATCACAGATCGTCGCGACTTCGGCCCGCACTACGCAACAACGCTGCGCTGCTGGCGAGAAAAGTTCCTCACGAATTGGCCGACGATCGCCGGGCCTCGATTCGACGAGGTGTTCAGGCGGATGTGGGAGTTCTACCTGGCGTACTGCGAAGCGGGATTCCGCGCCGGCCACCTCGACGTCAGCCAATTCTCACTCACCCGTTGAGGCTCGTACGAATGTGACGCGTCACGAAGACTCCTGGGTCGCAGCGCAGTATCGTGGTCGGCCGCCGGTGTCGCTACGGTGGGTGCGTGGCGAACGAGGCGATGCGCGACAACTGGGCGAAAGGCGCCGAGGGGTGGGTGCGCAACGAGCGAATCTTCGACTTCGTCTTTGCTCCCTTCACGGCGGCGATTCTGAGGGTGGCCGACCTTGGCTCGGCGCGGCGGGTGCTCGATGTCGGGTGTGGGGCGGGAGCTCTCCTCGAGACGGCGGTCGAGGCGGGGGCCGACGCGGTCGGCGTCGACATTTCGTCGGCGATGGTCGAAGCAGCGCGCCGGCGGGTGCCCACTGCGACAGTCGTGACAGCCGACGCACAGACCGCGGACCTGCTCGCGGCCGCACCGGGAACCCCGTTCGACCGGGTGGTGTCGCGCTTCGGTGTGATGTTCTTCGAAGAGCCAGAGGCGGCGTTCGCCAACATCCGGTCGGCTGCGGCGCCAGGGGCGCGCCTCGCCTTCGTCTGTTGGCGGGAGGGCGAAACCGAGATGTTCGCGTTGGGCCTTCGTGCCCTTACGGCGCGCCTGGCCGATCCGCCCGCCCAGCCGATGCCCGGCGCGCCCGGACCGATGGGTCTGGCCAACGCCGAGCGGATACGTGAAGTGCTCAGCATCTCCGGCTGGTCGGACGTGGCAATCGAACAGGCCGACGGGCTATGCGACTACGCGATCGACGGCAGCGACGGCGTCGAGGAACGCCTGACAGTTGCGCTGAGCGGCACCGTCGGGCGAGCCGTTCGGGCCGCGCTCGAGCCGAGCGTCGACCCAGATGGTTGGCGAGCCGTATTGGACGAGGCCCGCGCCGAGCTGCGCGATCGCCTCGTCGATGGTGCGGTCAGGTTCGTCGGTCACACGTGGCTGGTCACTGCGACGAACCGCTAGCGGGTACCGGAAGTAATCCGAACGATGAGCGTGTGGTGCGATGTCGACTGCTGCGGCTCCCGACTCACCGCCGTGGGATCAGGCGGCGGTGGCTGTTGATCGGAAGCCGTTCCAGGTCGTTGTCGAATCGATGTCGATGACGATCGAGGCGACACCAGCACGGATGCGCGGCAGTGATGCGTGGCCGCGCCCGATGATCCCGGACTTGTCGGACGGACGCGGCGAGTCGCTGTCGTCTTTGGTGACGCACGCCCGACCAGGCAGGCGTGCGTTCACGGCAGCCAGAATGGCCGCGGGCACGCCGACTGTCGAAGTACTGGCTCTCCACCCACCGGGCAGGGCGATCGGCCCAGCATCGCTGTCGAGCCCGAGCCAGCACGTGCCGTCAACGTCGAGCAGCGACGCGCGACCTGGGTGTGTCGCAGTTGGCCGCCGCCTCGGTCGTTGAGCCGGCGTCGGGTGAGCGTCGAAGTCATTGCGAAATCGATTCGTCTGATGCGTGATGGCGCCGTCGTCGGTCCACACGAGTTCCTCTTCGTGACGCACGGCGATCAGCACCCGGTGGTGCAGCCGCCAGGCCTTCGGGGTCGAGGCGGCGTCGGCCACATATCCGAGGAGCTGCTCGGGAAAACGGACCGCAATCAACGCCAAGGCGCTGCCTGCCAGGGCAAACACAGGAAGTTCGCGCACCGATTGTGGCGGGCGAGCGGGGTCGACGACGATACCTCGCCCGGTGCGCAGCTGCCATGTGTCGTTGTTGCGTGACAGCACCGATGCACTGGAATCGCGGCGCAGCGCAGACACCTTTGCGGCGCGCCGTGACGTGGTCGTCCAGTAGTACCCGCCGAAGTCGACCCCGGCCTGCAACGTGACCACCGGGCCCGAGGTCCCGCGCACAACGAACGCCTGAAAGTTGCCCATCACGAGCGCAACTGCCTGATGACGATCGTTGCCGGGTCCAAGCCGAGTCGATGGTACAGGTTGACGGCGAATCGCTTTCCGGTTCTCTGCATCGATGCCTTCATCACCCGCTCGACGGCCGCTGCGGACAGTCGTGGCAGCGGGAGCTCGACCGTCAGGGCGATGTCAACCTTCAGCTCGGTTTCGTCACCGTGTTCGGTCAGCTCGTACGTGCCGTCGGCTCCAGCGCGTTCGTGCTCGCCATGAGCGGTTTCGTGGCTGAAGCGGATGAGGCGCGGCTCGACGAACTCCATTCGCTCGGTGAACGTCGGCGCGACGGAGATTCCTAGTGCCTCGATGCCCGCCAACTGCCATCGCCACAGGTCACCCTCGACGACGATCGAGCGCACCAGGGGAGTGAGGGCGGTCAGGGAAGCAGGATCGTGGATCTGTGCCCAGATCCGACCGGCGGCGACCGGAACGGTGGACGCAGAGATGTTCCGAGCGGTGAAGGTTGCCATGGTCGATGGCGTACCCAAATATCTCACGCGTCACCCATCGGTCAGCGAAACACGACCGGAAGAAATACGAACATCAATGCCGACCACGTCACGTGCGTGAGCACTGGTGCAAGCACACCGCCGGTGGCCCGGCGTTGCAGGGCGACGACAGCGCCCAACAGCGCGGCCGCGAAGCCCAGCATGAGGTTTCCGGTCGCCATCGTGATTGCTGTGTAGATCAAGACTGACCCCGGTAGCCGGACACGCTCTGGCAGTGCTGGTTGGACGGCGCCGCGGAAGAACACTTCCTCAGCGATCCCATTGGCCGCGGTGAGCAACAGAACGATCGGCCACGAACCCTTGCGGGCATAGACGAGGACGGCTTCGACACGGTGACTCAGCGCGGGGAGGTGTTCCACGACAAGAGCTCCTGCGACGAACAATGCAGCAAGCGCAGCGCCGGCGGTTATCCCGCTGAGGACGGGCCGGCTACGTTGGCCGTCGTGGGTCTCCCAGCCGAGTGGCACCGGACCCGAGACCAGCCCGCCCACAAACCACACGACGGCGAGTGCGAGGGTGCTGGTGTAGAACGCTCCACTGCCCGGATCCGTCCGCAACCCCCAGGCGAGGCCCGCCACGCCGACCACCCCGAAAGCGACGACGGCGACTCGCCGACGTTCGGTGGGCTGATGGATAACCGCTTCGCCCATCGAACCAGGCTACCGACGGGTTCGTCGAGGAGCCAGATGACCGTACCCGACGGCGGCGTTTCGTCGGGTCAGGGGGCGGATGCGGCCCGCACGACGAGGTCACTCATCAGATCGATGGACAGCGAGTCGCTGTTCAGGGCAAGGTCGTAGTGCGTGGGCAGTTCGTCTCCGACGCTGTAGAAGCGTTTCAGGTACGCGGCTCGATGGCCGTCGCTTTCGGCGACCACTTTGGCGGCCTTCTTGATGTCGAGCGACCCCTCTTGTGCGGCACGGCCAGCACGCGTTTCGGGCGACGCCGTCACGAGTACGCGTAGCACGTTGTCGCTTCCGGCGAGCGCGTACGAGGCGGCGTGCGACACGATCACGACGTCACCTCGTTCGGCGGTCTCGTGGATCGACTTCTGGATCAGCGCCCGCAAGGACTTGGGGTCGGCTCCAAGGTCGACGGTGCCTGCACCGGCAACCATGAGCGCAGCGCCAGTTCCCGCGACCGCCAGGTTCCTCGTCAGTCGGTCGATGACCTTTGTCCGTCGCTCAGCGTCGGCGAGCTCCTCGACGGACACACCACTGGACTCCGCCGCCTGCTGAACGATCTCCTCGTCGACCAACCGGTAACCCAGAGTGTCGGCGACGAGTCCACCCACTTCGCCTCCTCCCGCACCGAGAAGCCGTGAGATACAGATCACTCGTCGCGGCATCGGCGCAACGTATGCCGAGGTTGCAGCCCAGTCAAGGAGCGATTCGCACGGCCGGGTGACGTGTGCACGTCGACCTCGGTTGGTCGCTTGGCCGAGGCGAGCTACGAAAAGAGCTCACTGCAGTCGCTGCGGCCAAACCAGGTGATCGTGCCGTTGTGGATTCCAAAGCTCAAGGAGGTCGCATCGCCGGTGTCGATCGCACCGCCGCGATCCACAGCATTGGGGAATCGCGAGAGAACGGCTTCGCGGGTGCCGTCAATCGTGAGCCCGCCGGAGACGACCAACCGGGAAAACCCAATGGCCGGACCGCCCGTGTACATCCACGTGGTCAGCCGAGCGGTAGAGGCCGTGCGACCTTCGAAGATCATAGTGAGCGCGTCGGCGTAGATGACCCAGCGGCTGCTCGGTTGTGGCAGACATGCGCCGAGGTCGAGGGCACTCACGATGAGCGGGAGAGGGTGATCGGCATCTTCCACAATCGGCGGGACACCGAATGTGCGAAGTGCATCGGCGAGCGATGATCCGGTACCGATGCCGAGGAACTTGCCATGGACGACTTCCAATTGCGTTGCCGCAATTTCCGACTCGACGGTCGATGCAGGAACCGGTTGAAGACCTGCCGTTGCGTACGGCGTGTCGGCAGTCGAGGTCAACGCGTCGGTGATGCGTGGCGGCGCTGACTCGGCATGAGTTGGTTCCCCGCACGCGGACAGGGTCGCCACCGCGAGTGCGGCAAGCAGAGCTACCACTACGCTCGGTCGGTCGCTCGATCGGCATGTGGTCCGCACTATCGGAGGATGCCCAGCGGGCAGCGCTCGAAACAAAAATCGGCCGTCATGCGACGATGACTTCGGCCCTGTCGGGGCTGAGCCGATGATGCCGGCGAAATACGCGGGGAGTGCAGAACATGCAGACAGCGGTTCGCCGCTCCTGAACGCAATCGTGGGAAAGTCGCGGGATGAACGTGCTGCTGCTGGTCGACACCCATCTGAGCGCTGGGCAGGGAGCTCGGCTCGTCGACAGGCTCAGTGGCCACCTCGAAGCCGCCGACGTCATCATCCACGTCGGCGACATCACCGACGCGTCGGTGCTGACGGCCCTCGAGGAATTCGCGCCGGTTCGTGCGGTGCTCGGGAACAACGACCGCGGCATGATCCTGCCCGAGCGACTCGTCGTCGCACTGGAAGGATGCGAAGTCGCAGCCGTCCACGACAGCGGTTCTGCCGAAGGTCGAACCGCCCGTCTGCGCCGTTGGTTCCCGCAAGCCGACGTCGTCGTCTTCGGACATTCGCACATTCCGTGGTATCGGGTCGACGTCCGCGCCGCCGACGGCCACGTGCAGCACCAAGTGAACCCGGGATCCGCAATGCAGCGCCGGGCATCGCCGAATCACACCGTCGCTGTCTTGCAGCTGCACGACGGCGACGTGCTGGACCTCTGC
>JANMQX010000110.1:0-10086 GCA_031370745.1 Ilumatobacteraceae bacterium | reverse complement strand
CCACTGGTGAACAGCGCGCTCCGCGCATCGACATTTCCCGTTCGGCTGACGACGCCGACTCGCTGGCCGGGCTTGCGCGGCGGGCCGTATCCCTCGATGCGAACGGTCGCCGCGCCGACGATCAACACGTCGGCGAGGTCGCGCAGCGTCAACAACACCTCTTGATCGGTCTTGCTCGACAGGCTCCGAGAGTTGCTGTCGACGACAGTCGAACCGTCGATGCTCGCGACCATGCACACGCCGAGCCAAGGTCGATCGTCTGGGCGAAATCTCTCGACGTCGTACGCCTCGCGCACTGTCACATGATCCGTCGGGTGTTCGAACAGCCGGCGCATCGCTGCGATGTTAGGCCACAGGCGTCAGTTGCCCCGCAGATAGGGCATGACGATCGCCTCGAGCATTGGCGTGAACCAGTCCGCCGCAAACGTCGTGAGGTGGTTGATGTCGCGGAACATCAAGATGTCGCCGATGATCAGCGGGCAATCGGTCGCGGTGCAGAGCCAGTCGGATGTGTCAACGAAGCGCACTCCGTTCTGTTGAGCGACGGCCTGCTCAACTTCGAGCTTGCCGGTCTCGACTGCTTTGATTCTGTGGTTGACGCATGAGCCGACGTCGTTGAGGTGAGCCGACAAACAGGTGGCAGGGTCTTCGCGAGAATCCGGGTTGTCGCCCAGAAGGAGCAGCCGCGGAGTGAGACCCTTCAGCCGGCTGAGCGTCGTGTTGAACCCAGTTCGCCACTCGTCGTCCGTGTTGGGGTAGTGCCGCGAGCCGGTGAGGATCACCAGATCGGGATGCTCGCTGGCGATGAACTGCACTGCCTTGTCGCGCCAGATGGGACACGTGCGCGCCAACGTCGCCGTCGGAATCGACACCGATGCTGCAGGGCACCCTCCCTTGGCCAGCACGATCAGTTCCAGCCCGTTGCGATCGGCAATCGTTCGCAGCGGGGGGAACCACTGGGCGGCATGGGAATCGCCGAGGAGGACGATCTTGGTCGGTGACGATGCCTTGCCGTATCGGCACGGGTTCAACGTGTCGTCGACTCCAATGGCGACGCAACCATCGCCGTACACCGCAGGACGATCATCGAACAGCTTGGCCAACGAAGGCCGCATGTTGCTCGGCACCGCCGACGTCGTGAGGCCCTGCGCGAGCACAACTTGGTTGGCTGCCACAAGAGTTGCCAGATCGTTGCCGACCAGTCCGGTGAGCGTCGCTGCTGCCGGCGCGCCTGCGGGTGCTCCGGCCGCCAGTGGCGTTGTCGTGGTCGTTGCGTCGAGCGCCAACACTGGCGCTGCGGCCACGGTAGCGGTCGCAAATCGTCGTGGCACCGCCAGCGATATCGCGCCGACCAGGGCGACGGTCGCACACAGCGACGCTCCGAGAACCAGGCCACGGTTGGGGCGCGAGGTGACCCAGCTGGAGTGCCGAACCGGATCCTCGACGAGCCGTAGAGAGGCGGCCGCAAGTGACACGGCGACGCCAATCGCGATGAACCGCTGGCCGAGCGACAGCGGCCCCCATTTCGCCTCCGCCAGTACCAGGGCGGGCCAATGCCAGAGATAGATCGCATAGGAACGGCGGCCGATCCATTGCAGGGATGGATGACGAAGGACTGCGACAGGGGCGAACGGTGCCGCTCCGGCGCCGCCACCGATGAGGATGAGAGCCGTTCCGAGCACCGGCAGCAATGCTGCAGAGCCGGGGAACTCGATCGAGCCGTCGAACCTCAAGACCGCGGTTGCAACCCCAGCCACGCCGATCCACGCAGCCACACCTCGCGCATTGGGCGAGACCTGTCGCCATGCCGCTCCGCCGACCGCGACAAGCCCACCGATGGCGAGCTCCCACATGCGCGCCGGAAGCAGATAGAACGCGCCGGTCGGGTGGGCGCGGGTCATCCACAAACAGGTGAAGAACGACGCGACGGCGACGACGGTCGTCATCACGGCAACGAGTCGTCGGTACCGGCGCGGTCGGCGTCGGAGTGCGAGGAGCGCGAGTGGCCAGAACAGATAGAACTGTTCCTCCACTGCCAGCGACCAGAAATGCAGCAACGGTGAGGGAGTCCGACCCAGCTGGGATGCGAAGTAGTCGCCGAGACGGCTTGCGAAGACGAAGTTGACCGCAAATCCGCCGGCGGCGACAGCGTCGGTGGCCAGCGGACGCTGAGCAATCGGAGCCAACAGCACTTGCGAGGCGATCACGGTGACGACCACAACGACGCACGATGCCGGCAGAAGGCGTCGCGCCCGCCGGGCCCAGAAATGTCTCAGCGAGATCGTGCCGGTTCTGCCGACCTCGCGCAGCAGCAGCCGAGTGATCAAAAATCCCGAGAGCACGAAGAAGACGTCGACTCCCACGAACCCGCCCGAGAAGCGGGCGATCCTGGCGTGAAAAAGCACGACGACGACCACCGCGACGGCCCGCAAACCTTCGATGTCGGGCCGGAACTCCTCGTCGTCGGCCGCGCTGGGTTGCGCCATCTGAGATTCCTCCGGAGGGCAACACTAGGTGGCCGCGTCGTGGTGCGGGATCTGGGGGCGTAAACACCTCGTCAACCGACGGCGAGCCTCCAGCCTGTGGATATCTGTGCACAAACACTGCCTATTCACCGTCTGTCCCCAGAGAATTCAGCCTAAATTCAGTGGTTTTCCCTCTTCCTCCCCACAGGGAGGAGCCCTTAAGGTGCGTCCCCGTAGCTAGCTGCGGTGTGAGGCGCGGATGGGCAGTAGGAGCCCGATCAAATCGAGTTGTACTGCGGGGTAGGGAGACTCTAAACCTGCGACCTCGCACCGCTGCTGGCTCGTCGGCAAGAGAGCTTCCTCCGGAATCTTTCTTGCACAAATGTCACCGATAGCATTGACATAGGTGTAACTACAGTGGTGTAATCTTACAACCGCTTGTGGTGGGTGGAGGCGTGGGACCGCTTTCGCCACCACATCTTGTGGTCGTCCACATATAGGGCGTCAACAGAAATCGATACCGTCTCTTCGACTCCCAAAGGAGCTCTTCATGTCACTGGCGCCGGAACGTCTGGCCATCGGGATCACCCGACATTTCACCTCGCCGGGTACCCACCCGTACCAGCAGGTGCAGTGGGAGCGCCGCGATGCGCGGATCAGCAACTGGAAAGACGGCACTGTCGCCTTCGAGCAGTTCGGCGTCGAGTTTCCCGTTGGTTGGTCACTCAACGCTACGAACATCGTCGCCCAGAAGTACTTCCGTGGCACGCTCGGCATGCCCGAGCGCGAATCGTCGCTGCGCCAGGTCATCGACCGGGTCGCCGACACGATCAGTCGCTGGGGCGTCGACGGCGGTTACTTCGTCAACCCGCACGAGGTCGAGGCGTTCAACGAGGAGTTGAAGTACATCCTCGTGACACAACGCGCCGCCTTCAACAGCCCGGTGTGGTTCAACATCGGTGTGAAGGGTGTCCCGCAACAAGCCAGCGCGTGCTTCATCCTTGCTGTCGAGGACACGATGGACGGCATCCTCAACTGGTATCGCGAGGAGGGTGTGATCTTCAAGGGCGGCTCCGGTTCGGGCATCAACCTGTCGAACATCCGCTCCAGCTACGAGTTGCTCAACGGTGGCGGCACGGCCAGTGGTCCGGTCAGTTTCATGCGTGGCGCCGATGCATCGGCCGGCACGATCAAGAGCGGTGGCAAGACACGTCGCGCCGCCAAGATGGTCATCCTCAACGTCGACCATCCCGACGTCGAAGAGTTCGTGTGGTGCAAGGCGAAAGAAGAGCGCAAGGCCCGCGTGCTGCGCGATGCCGGCTTCGACATGGACCTCGATGGATCAGACAGCTTCAGCATCCAGTATCAGAACGCCAACAACTCGGTGCGGGTCAGCGACGAGTTCATGCACGCTGTCGTCAACGACACCGATTGGAACCTGTACGCAGTGAAGGACGGCTCGGTGGTCCGCACCGTTCGCGCTCGAGAATTATGGCGTGAAATGGCGACAGCATCGTGGGAGTGCGCCGACCCAGGTCTGCAGTTCGACACCACGATCAACAAGTGGCACACCGCACACGCGACCGGTCGCATCAACGGTTCGAATCCGTGCAGCGAGTACATGCACCTCGACAACTCCGCGTGCAACCTCGCCTCGATCAACCTGTTGCATTACCTCGACGAGGAAGGCCACTTCGACGTCGATTCATACATGCACACGATCGAGGTCATCTTCACGGCGCAAGAGATCCTCGTCGGTCGCGCCGACTACCCGACCGAGAAGATCGCCGAGACAAGTCGCCAGTTCCGCCAGTTGGGCATCGGCTACGCCAACCTCGGCGCGCTGTTGATGGCACTCGGTCTGCCGTACGACTCGGTCGAGGGTCGGGCATGGGCGGCAGCGCTCACCTCGCTCATGACCGGTCACGCGTACGCCACCAGCGCGAAGACTGCCAGCCGCATGGGCGCATTCGCCGGCTTCGCCGAGAACGAGCGCTACATGCTCAACGTGTTGCGCATGCACCGAGACGCCAGCTACCAGATCGAGGGAGGCGACGAGGTGCCGGCCGAAATCATGGCCGCCAGTCAGCATGCGTGGGAAGTCGCCGTGCGCGACGGCGAAGAGTATGGCGTGCGCAACAGTCAGGCATCGGTGTTGGCGCCGACCGGCACCATCGGGCTGATGATGGACTGCGACACCACAGGCATCGAGCCCGACCTCGGTCTGGTGAAGTTCAAGAAATTGGTCGGCGGTGGCAACATGCAGATCGTCAACCAGACCGTGCCCCGAGCACTGCGCAAGCTCGGCTATTCGACCGAGCAGATCGACGACATCGTCGGGTACATCGATCGAGAGAAGACCATCCTCGGCGCACCGCACCTCCTGGGCGCGCACGTGCCGGTGTTCGCCTGCTCGATGGGCGACAACACGATTCACTACGAGGGTCATGTGCGGATGATGGGAGCAACGCAGCCGTTCTTGTCGGGTGCGATCTCCAAGACGGTCAACATGCCGGAGGAAGCGACGATCGAAGACATCGAAGCCCTGCATCAGCTGTCGTGGGAGCTCGGCCTGAAGGCCGTTGCCGTGTACCGCGACAACTGCAAAGTGGGTCAACCGCTGTCGACGGGCAAGAAGGACGGCCAGGGTGTCGATACGCCGACATCGATGGCGTCACAGACGGTCGAGCGGATCATCGAGCGTGTCGTTCATCAGCCGATCCGTCAGAAGCTGCCGCGCACCCGCAGCGCACGCACGTTCGAGTTCAGGGTTGCCGATTGCAAGGGCTTCGCCAACATCGGCGAGTACGCCGACGGCCGCCCCGGCGAGATCTTCCTCACGGTGTCGAAGCAGGGCTCCACGCTCAGCGGCATCATGGATGCGTTCGCCAAGAGCATCAGCTACGGGTTGCAATACGGCGTGCCGATGCGCGCCTTTGTCGAGGCGTTCACCAACATGCGCTTCGAGCCGGCCGGCATGACCGACGATCCTGATATCCGCTTTGCCTCGTCGATCATGGACTACCTGTTCCGTTGCTTGGCGCTCGAGTACTTGACGTACGACGAGCGAGCCGAGCTCGGGATCTTCTCCATCGACGAGCGCCTGCAACCGACGTTGCCAGGTGTCGAGGAGAGTGTCATCGAGACGCGTACCGGCAGCGAGATCGCCGCCGATCCGAAGAGCGTGCCTTCGGTCGACGAATTCACTACACAACTCGGTCTCGGTATGGCCACGAAGGCTCCCAACAACGACATCACCAATCCCGGCGGCATCGTTCGTACCGCCGTTGCGACACCGAACGCGCGTCACAGCGACGCACCGATGTGCATGCAGTGTGGTGTGCAGATGATCCGCGCCGGTTCATGCCACGCCTGCCCGAGTTGCGGTTCGACCAGCGGCTGCAGCTGATGTAACCGAGCTTCGGTCGCCAACGCGTTGGGACTTTGGTCATAACCGATGAAGCCCGCAGCCTCTACTGGCTGGTTTGTGGCTGCGGCACCATGGCCGTCATGGCACGAGAAGACAAGTCTGTTCTGGGTTGGTTCGCATTCGCCGTTGCCGTGGCAGCCTTAGCGCTCGCCACGTTCGGCTTACGTGGAGGGGCGGCATCTGGCGCGGGTCCGCTGCCGGTGAGCGTCGATGTGACACTTGCTGAGTTCTCGATCACTCCGAAAATGATCTCGCTACCAGCCGAAGGTGGAACGCTTCGTATCACCAATGCCGGTAGCTCGGTCCACAATTTCTCGGTTCCCGAGGTTGGGATGAAATCCGGAGATATTGCGCCCGGCGCGACGGTGGCAGTGAAACTCGGCCGCGTCGCCGCTGGCACGTACACGTCGTACTGCGAGATTGCCGGACACTCGGCGAACGGCATGACCGGGTCGCTGATGATCGGCGGAGATTCCAGTGCATCCGCAGGCGCAACGCCCACGACGATGAACTGGCAGCAGATGGACAAGAACATGGCCGACGTCGCCGCGCAGTTCCCAGCCAAGACCGCAGGGCATGGAGGCGATCGCATGGCGCCGACGATCCTGGCAGACGGCACCAAAGAGTTCGACCTCGAGGCCAAGATCGTGAAGTGGGAGGTGTCGCCGGGGAAGCTCGTCGACGCATGGACGTACAACGGTGTGGTTCCCGCGCCGGAAATTCACGTCATCGATGGCGACAAGGTGCGCCTTGTGCTCACGAACCACCTGCCGGAATCAACGTCCTTGCACCTGCACGGCGTCCGCGTTCCCAATGCAATGGACGGTGTCGATCCCTTCACCCAGCCACCGATCGCACCAGGGGGAACGTTCACATACGAGTTCGTGGCACACGGCCCCGCCGTCGGCATCTACCACTCACATCACGATGCGCAAGTTCAAGTCCCGAACGGTCTGTTCGGAGCATTCACGATCGATGAGATGCCAATCCCGCAGGTCCTGCTCGACAAGGGCTTCGCCAAGATCGACAAGTCGATGAACATGGTCTTGAACGATGCCGGCACGATCGGACTCAGCCTCAATGGCAAGAGCTTCCCGGCGACAGAGCCGGCAACGCTCAACGTTGGCCAGGTCCTCGAAGTCAACTACCTCAACGAGGGCTTGATGGCCCACCCGATGCACCTTCACCAGCCGGTCGGTTGGATCATCGCCAAGGACGGCGTGCCACTGGACCAGCCCTTGCCGGGCGACACCATCAACATCGCTCCCGGCGAGCGATACACGGTGCTCTACAAGGCAGAAGACGCGGGCGTGTGGGCGTGGCACTGCCACATCCTCAACCACGCCGAGGGACCGGCCGGCATGTTCGGGATGGTCACCGCGCTGATCGTTACGGCGTAGGCGTCGACGAGGCCGCAGCAATGACCGGCTCGGGCGTCCGGACATCCTGCGAGGTTGCCGTCAGCATGAGCCCTTCGCGAGCCCCCGTTGCGACGAGGATCTTCTCCGGCGCAACTCCGAGCATCCAGTCGACCGAGTCGTAACGATCATCACCGATCAACTGCTGCAACACGGCGTGCTCGATCAGCCTGCCTGGCGAATACCGAGCCCAGTTCGTGTCGAAGTGCCCGTCGAAGATGCGGTAGGTCCGCCCGTCGTCGATTCCAACGACGTACGCGACAATCGTGTCGTTGATACCGAGCGTGGCAACCTCGATCTGATCGCCCACCGTGTGGTTGAGAATCAGTTGCCGCCAAAGCTCGCGCACATCGGGATTGTCGAGATCGCTGGCGCGACCGGCGGCGTGATCGCGCTCGATATGAATCCGATCCAGCTGTGGCAGCAGCAGCCTGATCTCTGGCGCGGTGCGAGCGAATTGAATCTCAGCCCTCAGTCCATCGCTCGCCAGCCGATTGTTTGCCTTGCGCAGTTGACGGCGCATGTTCTGGGTGTAGAGATCGACGCCATGGCGGAAGTCGGTCAGGTCGACGAACGGGACACTTGGTATGGGCGTCCCAGTCGCGTTGGGCAACAACGCGATCAACAGCTGGCCGGTGAGGTCGTCCTGGTCGAGGTTGTCGAGTGCGAAGCTCCACGCCCCCGGTAGAGCGGCGAGTTGGTCGGCGATCGCTTGGGCAAGCAGATTCGCGCTGATCAGGTCGGCCGCGGCAAGACGCGTGGTTCCGAACGGACCATGACCCATGGCAACAACCTGGTGACCATCGGTGGTGCGCCGTCGGGCAAGCAGAGCCGCCGCAGTCAACCGACCGGACTGCCGGTCGCGTACGAGCACGGCCCAGGGAGTCCAGCTCGACTCGAGCGACGACCAGACCTGCAGCCACCGTAGGCGGGCGTTGACGGGCACATCGAGCTCGCGATGCAGCACCCCGATGTCGGCGCTGAGGTCCGACAGGGCGCGATCGCCTTCGACGACGGTTGCGTCGAGGTGTCGGAGCGAGCCATCGGTGGAGGGGTACAGCGCGGGCGGTGTGAAGAGGGCTTTGATCTCAGCGGCCGGCTGCGGTCGAGCGAAGAAGTAGCCCTGGCCTTCGTCGCACAGCAGTGTCGACAGTTGTTCGGCTTGCGCCTCATCCTCGATGCCCTCGGCGACCGTGCGCAGATCCAGCACCTTGGCCAGATCGATCACCATGCGGACGAGCGCCTCTGCTGTCGTCGAGTTCCGCATCTCCGCGACGAACGAGCGGTCGATCTTGATGATGTCGACCGGCAGACGCCGGAGGTAACTGAGCGACGAGAATCCTGTGCCGAAGTCGTCGATTGCGATCTGGACGCGACTGGACCTGAGTTGCTCGAGAACACGGCTGGCCCGCTCGAACTCATCGATCATCATGCTTTCGGTGAGCTCCAACGTGAGCTGCCACGGCTTGAGGCCCGACTCGGCGATCGCGGCCATGACATCTGAAACAAGGTCTGGATCGTGCAGCTGGCGAGCGGACAAGTTGACGCTGACTGTGCGCGGCGCGGTTTGGGGCATCTGGCTCTGCCAACGACTGAGCTGTTGGCAAGCTTCGCGAAGGACCCACCGCCCGATGGGCACGATCAGACCAGTCTGCTCGGCGAGAGAGATGAACCGATCGGGTGTGACGAGGCCACGGGTCGGGTGATGCCAGCGGATGAGGGATTCGATCGAAACGATTCGTTCGTCGCCCATGTTGACGATGGGCTGATAGAACACCTCGAACTGTCCGCGCTCGAGGGCAACCGCGAGGTCGCTCTTGAGGTCGAGGATCTCGAGCTGTTCCTTGTACATCTCGTGGTCGAAGATCTCGAACCGGCCCTTGCCCTTGCTCTTTGCCCGGTACATCGCTACGTCCGCCGCCTGAAGGAGGGCCTGGGGCCGATCGATGCTGGCACGGGGCTCGACGACGAGACCGACGCTGGCCGAGATCAGCACCTCACGGCCGCCAACCACAACCGGCATCCGCATCTGATCCTGCAACCGCCGGACGACGGAAATTGCGTGTGCCTTGTCGACAGCACTCTCGAGGAGAACCGCGAACTCGTCGCCGCTCAACCGGGCCACCAGATCCTCACCGCGCACACAGGATCGCAGTCTGTCGGCCACAGCTATCAGCAGATCGTCGCCGGCTTGGTGACCGATGCTGTCGTTGACGACCTTGAAGTCGTCGAGATCGACGAACAGCACAGAGATCACGCCGTCGCCACCGCGCTGGACCGATCGGGCTACGTGTTCGTCGAACAGCAGACGGTTCGCCAACCCAGTGAGGGTGTCGAGACGGGCACGTTGCTCGCTGCGCAGGACCACTCCCATGAGACCCGCAAGCCGAGCGAGGACGAGGACGAACATGAGCATGGATGTCACCGCTGTGAGCGTCTTGTCAGCCGCTCCGCCCCAGACGAGATCGATCGCCGGAACTGCCAGGGTCATGAGACACAGCATCAGCAAGCGAGACCGAGAGAGCTGCCCCGACGCCGGGCCACGAACCTGCACCATGGCGGCCGTGGTCGGTTGCAGCGCTGCGGCGCCGATCAACACATAGAAGCCGAGCCAGAAGAGGTCGGCGAAGCCGCCTGTCTCGAAGGTTCCCGCCGAGTTGAGCACGCCGTAGATCGTGTCGGCGATCAGCAAGCTGCACAGCCCAGCTGCGAGCAACGCATAGGCGGGTCGACGAAGGTGGACGACGCCGACGAGCCGAACCGCAACAGCGAC
>JANMQX010000215.1:0-6210 GCA_031370745.1 Ilumatobacteraceae bacterium | reverse complement strand
ACAATCTGACCAGCACCCCCAACGGGATTCGAACCCGTGCCGCCACCTTGAAAGGGTGGTGTCCTAGGCCACTAGACGATGGGGGCTAGGGAACTTCTTCCGGTTGAGAGCGTCGCAACACTATCAGCAGGTCCGCAGAATTGCGCCAGCTGATTCGGCCCGGACAGTACGGTGCGCAGCGTGCGCCTCTCAGCTGAGCCGTCGCTCGACGAGGCGACGTATCCCTTCCATCATCGCATCAGGGTTCGATTTGCCGAGACCGACGCGATGGGAATCGTCCACCACAGTCGGTATTTGTTGTACATGGAGGAGACACGGGTCGAATATCTTCGCCACCTCGGTCATCCATATGCGGAGCTGCGCCGGGAAGGTCTTGACTATGCCGTGATCGAATGCTTCGTGCAGTACAGGCGCCCGCTGCGATTCGACGAACTCGTCGACGTGCACGTGCAGCTGGCGTCGGCAACGCGCACGTCGTTCCAGATGTCATATCTCATGACGGTCTCCGACGGCCAAGCCCCGATGGTGAGGGCCTGTGCTGTTACCGTCCACGGCTGCACCACTGCGGCCGGCCGGCCGACGCGACTGCCCGAGTGGCTGACCAATCTGGTTTCTTGACCAATCCTTAACCCATTTTCACCCGGCGTCCGGCGACATCGACGAAGGATTGGCTTATCGTGCCCACATGCGTCTCAGCCTGGCACCTGGTGCCGGATGTG
The DNA here is from genome assembly GCA_031370745.1 of Ilumatobacteraceae bacterium. Lineage (GTDB taxonomy): Bacteria > Actinomycetota > Acidimicrobiia > Acidimicrobiales > Ilumatobacteraceae > JAENVT01. Next base: position 5,491 of record JANMQX010000215.1, on the reverse strand, counting down.
CAGCATGATCGGCATTTGCACCGACTCCAACTCGCAGCTTCCGGACTCGCTGGCGCAGCGCTACGAGGTCGAGGTGGTGCCGATCACGGTCACCATCGACGGACACGACTACCTCGAAGGTGTTGACCTCGACGCCGATCGGTTCTACGAGCTGGTCAGCGCCGAGCGGCTGTCGAGTGTCACGACCAGTCAGCCCAGCCCCGGTCAGTTCGCCGCCGCCTACGAAACGCTTCTCCAACGTGGATGTGACGAGATCTTGTCGGTCCACTTGATGGCTGCGACGTCGGGCACGCTGAACTCGGCGCGCCTCGCCGCCCGTTCGGTGCCCGTGCCAGTGCGTCTGGTGGATTCGGGCACTGCCGGATTTGGGATCAGTTGCTGCGTGTGGGCCGCTGCCGAGGCGGTCGCAAAGGGAGCCTCGATCGACGAGGCCGTGCAGATCGCCGAATCGCTGTCGCCACATATCGGCGCCGTGTTCATCGTCGGCCAGCCCGACTTCATTCGCACCGGGGGCGCGCCCGAAAATCCAGACGGAGTACCTCTGATGAGGTTGCACGCCGGCGGGCTCGAGGTCGTCGACCACCTCACCACTGCGACTGAGGCCGTTCACGCGATGGCCAAGACTGCGATCGGTTGGGGCGCCAGATTGAACGTGGCGGTTGGAATGGCCGACAAATCGGGCAAACGATTTACTCAGGCCCTCGCTGCCGTGATCGGCGAATCACCCAACGTTGTCGAAGTTGTGCGCTACCGGATTGGTCCGAGCGTCGGCGCGTACGCCGGACCGGGAACCGTTGGGTGCTTCATGTTTCCCGCTGCGTAACCGGTTCACCCAGGGCGCGAACGGCCCAGTCGAGCAGCCAGCTCAAGAAGTTGTAGAGGTGGTGTTCGCCGGCCGACGGATCGTCATCGTCGATCTCGTCAGGGTCGTCATCCTCGACGACGTCGAGCATCGTGCCGAGCACCAAGCGCAGCCCGTTGATCGCCTTGATGAATGCGATCATCGTTTCCTCGCCGACCGGCCCAGGTTCTTGTAGGGCGGCGTTGACCGTGGTGATGCCCGTCAACCGGGAGGCCACGAGGTCTTCGCGCATCAGCCGTTGGTACTCGGCGTCAGCCTCTGCGTCGTCAGCAAGGTGATAGGCGGGCGGGAAGATTCGGATGAGGCGTGGGTCACCTGACTCGCCCATCAGCAATTGGCTCAACTCGGTCAGCAGCCGGGCGACCAACTGTCGTTCGTCGTCTCCGATGTTGAACACGAAGCCGTTCCGAACGCGTTCGATCGGTGGGATGAAAGCATGCTTGCGGGCCATCAGTCGTCTTGCTGCATCGTGGCCCACAGGCCGTGCTCGTGCAATCGGAAGACATCGATCTCGGCCTTCTCGCGGGCGCCGCTCGACACCACGGCCCGGCCCTTCTCGTGCACGTCGAGCATCAGCGTCGTTGCCTTCTCCAGGCTGTAGCCGAAGACTTTTTGGAAGACGAACGTGACGTAGCTCATGAGGTTGATCGGATCGTTCCAGACCAGCACGATCCATGGACGATCGGGCACGGTTTGGTCGTCGATGTCGATCTCGACGACTTCGACCGGAACGGGTGCTGGAGCCATCTTCTCATTCTGCCGCTTGGCCGCAGTCTTGCGACGCCCGTACGATGGCGGCAATGGCTGTCGGCGCTCGTCCACTTGTGCCCTCGAGGCTTGCACCGGCCAGGCTCGGCCGTAACGGCATAGCCCACGGTGCTCGTCGAACGCCGACCACTCTGGTTGGCGGGTATGTGGCGCTCACGAAGCCGCGGATCATCGAACTGCTGCTCATCACGACCGTGCCGACGATGGTCCTGGCGCAGCGTGGGTGGCCTTCGTGGTCGCTGGTGGCGATCACGCTGGTGGGTGGCACCTTGGCTGCGGGCGGCGCCAACGCCATCAACATGGTGATCGACCGCGATATCGACAAGTTGATGCCGCGCACGCAGGGCCGTCCGCTGGTGACCGGCCTCATCGAACCGCGCAACGCGCTGATCTTTGCGCTCGCGCTCGAGGCGATCGCCTTTGGCGTCCTGTGGATCGGCGCCAATCTTCTGTCGGCTGTGTTGGCGCTCTCGGCAACCCTGTTCTACGTCTTCGTGTACTCGTTGTGGCTGAAACGCACCAGCACGCAGAACATCGTGATCGGTGGTGCGGCCGGCGCCGTACCTGTGCTGGTCGGGTGGGCAGCGGTACGCAACGACGTCGCCTGGTCGCCGGTCGTGCTCTTCGCGGTGATGTTCTTGTGGACCCCTCCGCATTTCTGGGCATTGGCCATCCGTTACGCCGACGACTACCGGGCGGCCAACGTTCCGATGCTTCCCGCAGTCCAAACGGCCGAAGTCACAGTGCGCAAGATGGTTGGCTACACGGTGTTGATGGTCGCCTTCACCGTGCTGCTGATCCCGGTCGCTCACCTCGGCCCCATCTACATCGTCACCGCCCTGCTCGCCGGCGGTCTGTTCCTGTGGAGCACTGCCGATCTGGGCAAAAACCCGACGCCACAGCGGTCGATGCGGGTCTTCGGTTTCAGCATCACCTACGTCACGTTGTTGTTCGCCGCCATGACGATCGACGTTCTGGTGCGCTCGGGCGTCTGAGGATTTACGCCCGCGCGCCGAGCTATGGGTAATCTCGCAGGTGTAACCCAACCGTCCGTAACCGATCGAGCACTGAATCGGGCGCGCGCTTGCGCGCCTGAAACGAAAAGAGTTCGCTGCCAATGACCACCATAAATAAGCATGCTGCAGGCGCCGCAGGAGGCGTCACAGCGCCGACCAGCGCTGGCATGTCGTCGGTGGCCGAGTGGCTGACCACGACCGACCACAAGCGCATCGGTCGTCTGTTCATCTCGGTCTCGCTCGTTGCCCTCCTCGGCTTGATCGTGATCGCCGCATTGCTCGGCATCGAACGCATCGACGCCCAGTCAGCAACGCTCGATGTCAACGCGATCCCGCAGTTGTTCGCGCTCTACCGCATCGGACTCACCTTCGTGGTCCTCGTACCACTGCTGCTCGGGATCGCCATCGCCGTCGTGCCCTTGCAACTCGGAGCGCGTTCGCTGACGTTCCCACGTCTCGCCGCAGCCGGTTTCTGGACCTGGTGCTTCGGCGCAGTTCTTGTCGTGCTCTCGATCGCCGCCAATGGTGGGCCGGGAGGGGGCAACAGCAAGTTCGTCGGGCTGTTCCTGGTCAGCCACATCGTCGTGCTGCTGGGACTTGCTGCTGCTGCCGGCTCGCTGGCCACCACCGTGCTCACCACACGTGCACCGGGCATGAACATGCGACGCGTACCACCCTTCAGTTGGTCGGCGCTCGTCGGCGCCCTTGGCCTCCTGCTGGTCCTGCCGGCGATGATCGGTGCGTTGATCTTCACCTACGTCGACTACCGCTACGGCCGTGTCGGCTTCGGCGGCAATCAGGCGATCAATGGTTGGATCGGCTTCGGGTTCTCCCAACCGGCCACGTTTGTCTACGCCGTGCCGGTGTTCGGTTTCGCGGCGGAGGTGATCGCTGTCGCCAGCGGGCGCCGGCTGCCGATGCGCGGCGTGGTCTTCACGGGGGTCGGTCTTGTAGCGATCTCCTCGGCATTGGGCGCCGTGTTGCAACAATCCTCGAACATCTCACCCAACATCGGTCACGCTTCGCTCGGGACATGGCTCGGCGACGTTGTGCCGTACGCGTTCTTCTACCTGCTTCCGGTGCTCGGCGGCTTCATCGTCATCGCCCTCGGCGCGCTCGCATTGCGCGGTGGCAAGCCTCGCATCACGGCGCCACTGGTGTTCGGTCTGCTCGGTGCGTTGATGGTGTTCGTCGGAATCGTGGCCAACGCCCTGTATCAGATCAGCGACGTGCGACTGGCGGGCACCGTGTTCGAGGAAGGGACGTGGCTCTACATCGTGTACGGCGCGGTCCTCACTGCGCTGGGCGCCGTCACCTACTGGGGTCCGAAGCTGTGGGGAAGGTTGATCCCCGACAAGCAGGTGCTGCCATTGGCGGCTCTCGGGTTCCTTGCGACGGTGCTGTCGTCGTTGCCCTACCTGATCGCCGGTTTCGCCAAGCAGCCGGCAAACGCCAGTGAGTTCGACTACGGCGGTCCGCAGAACTTGTGGAACGTCCTCGCTGCCGCTGGTCACATCTTGATGTTCGTCACCGTGCTCGCATTCATCGCGCTGGCAACGCGGACGTTCAGAAAGGGCACCGCCGCCGGCGACGATCCATGGGACGGCCAGACCCTGGAGTGGGCGACGTCCTCACCTGCGCCGTACGCCAACTTTGCCGACGTGCACATCGTGGCATCGCCCGAACCTCTGCTCGATCTGAAGCCGCGGGGAGACCGCTGATGCTTGCTCTGCCATCCGCCGCGGCGCCAGCCCCTCGCCGGCAGGTGTTCGTCGGCACTGCGTTGGGGTGCGTCGCCGCCGCCTCGCTGGTCGGCGCGATGTTGGGCCTATGGATGCGGTTCCGCACCAACGCCCTCGACGTTCCGAAGGGTCAGTGGGTGCCCAAGGGAATCAAGATTCCCCTCGTACCCGCCAACACGATGCTGCTGGCGTTCGTGTTGGTCGGCGTGTTCGCGCAGTGGACCGTCTATGCCGCGCGGCGTGATGCCCGTAGCCATGTTGCCTTGGGGCTCACCTTGGTCGGGGTGATCGGCGTTGCGATTGTCAACGCTCAAGCCTTCATATACGCCCGCATGAAGCTGCCGATCGACGGCAAGGGGGCGACCGCGTACAACACCATGTTCTACGCGATCACCGGAAGCTTCTTGATGTTGTTGATCATTGGCATTGCTTTCAGCGCGGTCACTGCGTTCCGTTACATGGGCGGTCGCGTCACGGATCGCGAGATCATCGCGGCGCATGCGTTGTATTGGTGTTTCCTCGGTGCGTTGTTCTTTGCACTGTGGTTCGTGGTGTACGTGACGAAGTAGGCGAGGGGCACGAATGTTCACCACAGGATCCAAACTCTTTCTCGGCGCAACCGTCTTGTCGATCGTCGCTGCCGTCGTGTTTGGTATGACAAAGGGCGGCCCGGTTGGCTGGCTCGGCGAAATGGGTCTGCTCAGCGCAGCTGTCGCGTTCGGCCTCATGTTCTGTGTCAACTACTACACGCACGACGGCAACGTCTCGGGGATGTCCGACAACGCCACCACGCGGTCGCCGGCAGCACAACTCCCCGTCGAACGCAGCATGTGGCCGATGCTCAGCGCCGTGGCGGTGGGCGCGATCGCTGTTGGCGCAGTCTCGAAGCCGATCGTGTTCAAGGGTGGTGTGACGCTGCTGTTGGCATGCGGTGTGGAGTGGATGGTGCAGGGCTGGAGCGAGCGGGCCTCGGCCGATCGCGCTTACAACGCAGCGCTGCGCAAGCGCATGCTGCATCCCGTCGAGTTCCCGGTCCTGGCCGCAGCGGGGCTCGCAGTGGTCATCTACTCGTTCTCACGCATCATGTTGTGGATCGACAAAAG